>JALYSB010000239.1 GCA_030855025.1 Pseudomonadota bacterium | reverse complement strand
GCGTAGACCCCGTGGTCGAGAAACCGGATGCCGACGCGTTCGCCGAGGGGCCGCAGTGCCCCGACCTCGCGGACGATCGCGAAGAGCTCTCCCGCCGCGGTCGCCAGCGTGTATTCGGAATGCGATCCCATGTAGGTTGCCGTCGCGATCGTGCCCGCGAGCGATTCGGCCGCATCGGGATCCACCAGCAGCACCGACTCCGGGCGGACCATGACGGTGACCTCTCCGTTGTCGAGGCCGCGCCGCGGAAGCGTGAGCGCCATGCCGCCGAGCCGAACCGTCGCGTCCGCCCCGGGAGGGCCGCTCATTTCCCCGCGCAGATGGCTCGCCTCGCCCATGAACGTGGCGACGAAGATGTCCGCCGGCGCTTCGTAGAGCTCGCGCGGCGTGCCGACTTGCGCGATCTCAGCATTCCTCATCACCACGATGCGGTCGGAAACGGCGATGGCCTCGCTCTGGTCGTGGGTGACATAAACGACGGTCAGGCCGAGCTTCTGCTGCAGGCCGCGAATCTCGTCGCGCATCGTGCGGCGAAGCCGCGCGTCGAGGTTGGACAAGGGCTCGTCGAAGAGGAGCACGTCGGGCCTGAGGACCAAGGCGCGTGCGACGGCCACGCGTTGCTGCTGGCCGCCGGAAATTTCCGAGGTCAGCCGGCTTCCGTAGCCCTCCAGCCCCACCGTCGCCAGGGTTTCCTCGGCACGCTCGTACGCGGCTCGCTTGGGGATGCCGCTCGAAAGCAAGCCGTAAGCGACGTTCTCGCGCACGTCCATGTGGGGGAAGAGCGCGTATGACTGGAACACCATCGAAACGTTGCGCTCACCCGCGGACAGATGGGTCACGTCGCGGCCGGCAATGAAAATCCGCCCCTCGCTCGCGCGCTCGAGGCCGGCGATGATCCGCAGCAGGGTCGTCTTGCCGCAGCCTGAGGGCCCGAGCAGCGTGACCAGGCTTCCCGGCGCGATCGCGAGATCCAGCGGCTTCACCGCCGTCACCGAACCGTATCGCTTCGCGACGCCTTCGAGAACCACGCCTGCGGCGGCCCCCTGCATCACGCTCACGCGAGGCCTCCGGCGGCGCCGAGCCGCTCGACCGGCGCCACGCGGCGTCCGAGCCGGCGCTCCCCGACCAACAGATGGATCACCCCGATCGCCAGCATCATCAAGAGGATGAGGACGGTCGAGTAGGCGATCGCGATTCCATAGTCCCCGTTGATCGTGCGGTTGATGATGTACACCGTGGCCATCTCGTGCTCGGCCGACACCAGGAAGATGACCGCGCTCACGGTCGTCATCGCCCGGACGAAGGAATAGACGAGCGCCGTGACGATCGCAGGCTTGATGAGCGGCAGGACGACTCGAGCCAGGGTGCGCGACGTCGACGCGCGCAAGACGACAGAGGCCTCGTCGAGGCTGCGGTCGAGCTGGCTCAACGCCGCGAGCCCCGAGCGCACGCCGACCGGGAGGTTGCGGAAGATGAAGCAGAGCACGAGGATCGTGGCGGTCCCGGTGAGCTCGAGCGGCGGCACATTGTAGGTGAGGATATAGGCGACGCCGATCACGGTTCCTGGGACACAGAACGTCAGCATCAGGGCGAACTCCAACGCGGAGCTGCCGCGGAATTTCTGCCTCGAGAAGATCCATGCCGCCAGCAGGCCCAGGGCCGCGGTCAACGGGGCCGCCACCGCGGCGAGCTGGACGGTGGTGAAGAACGATTGCCATGCGCCACCGGACCAGATGATGCCGCGCGCCCCCCACTCCACGGCGAACGCTCGCTCGAAGTGCGACAGGGTGAACGACCAGTCGCGGCCCCACGTCTTCACGAAGCCGCCGATCATGATCAGCGCATACAGGGCGAACGTGAAGACCGCGACCGGAATCGCGAGCGCAAGCGCCGTGCGGCGCACCAGCGGCGGAAGCGGCTGTCGCAAGCCCGAATCGCCCTTCCCGGTGAGGGACGTGTAGAGGCGTCCGCCCACGAGCGCGCGCTGGGCGAGGAAGGCTGCGAGGGCGAAGGAAAGCAGCACCAGGGCGAGCGTCGCGGCGCGGCCGAAGTCCGCCTGTGCGCCGACGACCGCGAAGAATATTTCGGTGGAAAGGACGCCAAAGGAGCCGCCGAGCACGACGGGATTGCCGAAGTCCGCAAGGCTCTCGATGAAGACGATGAGGAAACCATTGGCGAGCCCTGGCAACATGAGTGGCAGCGTCACTTTGAGGAAAGTGCGCATCCGCGACGCCCGCAGCGTCTCCGAGGCTTCCTCCACCGATGGCGAAATGCCTTCGACCACGCCGATCAATATCAGGAAAGCGGTGGGCGTGAAGCTGAACACCTGCGCGAGCCAGATTCCGTTCATCCCGTAGATCCATCGCCCCATGTTGACGTCGAAGAGATAGGTCGACGCCTGGTTCACCAGGCCGGAGCGCCCGAAGATCAGGATCAGGCCCATGCCAAGGACGAACGAGGGCGTGATGATCGGCATCACGGTGAGCAGCCGCACGAGTCGGCGATAGCGGAAATCGGTGCGAACCACGATGAGGGCGAAGGCGAGGCCCAGCACGGTGCACGTCGCGGCCGTGGCCAGCCCCAAGGCGAGGCTGTTCCACGCGACGCCGCAGGACTTCGAGCCCGTGACGCAGCCGAGCCCCCAGATCTTGGCGCTGAACAGGCGCTCGCCGAATGCGCCCAGCACCGTCATGTCCGGGCCCACGATGAACACCTGCGCGAGCATCGTGAGCACGGGCCAGATCGTGAAGAGCAGGATGCAGGCCGCGAGCAGCCCGACCGAGCCGGCGACGAAGCGATCGCCCTTGAAGTAACCGCGGAGCGCAGCGCCCTCGGTCGCCACGAACATCATGCCCACGAACGCGACCAGCGCGCCGAGGCCCACGCCTTCGCGGCCTCCGAGGGCGGCAAGCACGATGCCCGCCACGCCGAGCGCGCCACCGACGAGGAGGACGCCGCCGCGCCAATGACGTTCGAGCTGCACCACCGCGCCTGCGAGCGCGATGGCGAGCCCCGCGAAGAGCAGAAGGAATCGCCCTTGCCCTTGCAGCAGCGCTGCCAATGCGGAGGAGCCGTCTCCCGCGATTTGCCACGACAGGACGCTCGCGCCCACCGCGGCGACGATGCCCCAGGCAACGGCGGAGTCGATCCTCCTCATCGGAACGTGCTCAGCGCGGGAGGCTGTTGACCTCGGCCTCCCAGCGCGCGAGCAGGCGGCGGCGCTCCTCGGTGGACCCGTACTTCTTGAAGTCGTACTCGATGTACTTCGCGGACTTGAGCTCCGGATCGTCCGAGGGCTGCTTCGCCTTCAGGTGCGCCGGCGAATGCAGCAAGCCGCTCCTCGCGCCGCTTTCCTGCCCCGGGACGCTGATGAGCCAATCGTAGAAAAGCTTCGCGTTGGCGAGGTTGGGTGCGCCCTTGATGATCGACATCGCGTCGATGCCGAGCGCCGTGCCTTCGCAGGGCGCGACGATCTTCGCCGGGAAGCCCGCCTTCTGCTCCACGAGGATGTCCTGCAGGTAGTTGATGCCGACGCCGGTCTCGCCTCGCGCCACCGCTTTCCCGGGTGCGACCCCCGAGCGCGTGTACGTGTTGACGTTGGGGTGGAGCTTCTTCAGGTAATCGAACGCTTCGTTCTCGCCTTTCATCTGCACGAGCGCGGCGATCATCTGGTAGGCGGTGCCCGACGAGTTCGGGTTGGGCATCTGGATCTCGCCCTTGTACTCGGGCTTGGTGAGGTCGGCCCAGCATTTGGGCGGCGAAATCTTCTTCTTGGCGAGGAGCTCTGGGTTGTAGCCGACGCCGAGCGCGATGCCGTACGTCCCGATGGCATGCTTGTTCGATGCGCGATAGATCGATTGCGCCCACGGCGCCAGCTCCTCCACGGCCTTGGTCTCGTAGGCAATGGTGAGGCCTTCGGCCGCGGCCACGAAATGCGAGTCGCTGATGCCGCCCCACCACAGGTCCGCCTTCGGCTTGGCGGCCTCCGCCCGAACTTGCGCGAGCACCTCGCCCGCGCTCTTGCGCAGGACCTCGACGGTGATGCCCGAGGCCTTCTTGAAATCGTTGGCGACATTCTGGCACCAGTCGCCCGGCGCCGGGCAGTACAGCACGACCTTGCCGTCGGCGTGGGCCTGCGTGGGGGCGGACAGGACCAGGGCGGCCGCCGCGACCGCGATAAGCGTGGACTTCATCTTCTCTCCCTTGTCATTCGCGAGTGGATCGGACCAACGGCCAATGCCGATGGCTTGATGGATTGCTGGCCCCAGAAACCGTCCGGGGCGAACAGGCTCGCCACCGCACGATCCAACCAGCCC
>JALYSB010000068.1 GCA_030855025.1 Pseudomonadota bacterium | reverse complement strand
TCGCAGCGCACGTGGATCGATTCGGTGATCCATTGGATCAGGCGAATGCAAAACGCGAAATTGGATCCCGGCCCATCGCTGCGATTGCAGCGGCCGGGATGACGTTCACGCGGGCGATTGCAGCGGCGGGTTACCCCCATCGAGATGGTCCAACCAGACCATCCCCCACCCCCGGGCACCCCCCGTCCGGTCACGTGCATGGCCCATAAATCACTACATGCCACGTTTCCTCATCGTGCTGCGCGCGACCCTGCTCGTTTTCTGCGGCAGGGGAGGCTATTCACGACGGTGGATGGCCGCCCTCGCGACGGCCCTGTTGCCCGTGCTTTGCCAGGCCGAAAACTACTCCGACATGTGGTTCAACCCCAGCGAGTCGGGGTGGGGCGTCACGATCGCCGATCACGAGACGCAGCTCTTCGCGGTCTGGTACACCTACGACACGGACGGCTCTCCCCTCTGGTTTAGCGTATCCGGTGGGACGTTCAACGCGAACCGCACCGCCTTCAGCGGCGACCTCTACCGCTCGACGGGTCCTTCGTACGCCGGGCCCTTCGATCCGGCCGCCGTCGGCAGGACGAAAGTCGGCACCGCTTCGTTCCAGTTCACACCGGGCGGGTCGGCGAACTTCACCTGGACCATCGGATCGCTCACGCGCAGCAGGCAGATCCAGCGCTTGCCCTTTGGCAGCGCCCCGGCCAACTGGGGAATCGACCGCACGGATCTCTGGTGGAATCCCGCGGAGTCCGGATGGGGCCTCACGCTTGCGCAGCACGGCAACAACGTCTTCGGCGCCTGGTTCACGTACGCGCCATCGGGACGTCCGCTTTTCATCATCATGCCCGGCGTGCAAGCGCAAACGGCCGACTCATTCACCGGGACGCTCTATACGACCACGGGCCCCGCGTACACCGCCGCGACGTTCGATTCCGCGCAGGTCCGCGTGACTCCAGTGGGTTCAGCGACAGTGCGCTTCACTGGCGATACTGCAACTTTCACCGCCACGGTAGACGGTGTAACGCAGGTGAAGACGATCTCGCGCCAGCCCTTCGGCGGCCCTGCCCCTGCGGCCCCGCCAACCATGGACAACCGCGTGGAGGAATCCAGCGGGGCGGTCGTCTTCAGCGGCCCCTGGACGAGGAGCAGTTCCATCTGGGGGTGGAGCGGGGGCTCGGCCATGCAATCGGCCACGGCGGGAGCCACGGCCTCGATCACCTTCACCGGGACCTCCGTACGCTGGATCGGCAGCCGCGGCCGGGGCATGGGAATCGCTTCGGTGAGCGTGGACGGAGGACCTCCCAGGGAAGTGAGTCTCTTCGCGCGTCCGACCGATGAAATCCACACGCCCATCATCACGATCAGCGGCCTGAGCGCCGGCCCGCACACGCTGACGATCACGGTGGCCGGCCGGCCGGACCCCCAGGGCGAAGGGAACGTCGTCGTGGTGGATGCGTTCGATATCCAGCCGGGCACCACCGTGTCGCATTGGCAGGACAGCAATCCCGGCCTCCAATACAGCGGCGGCTGGACCAAGTCGAGCATCTACCAGCCCTACAGCGGCACCGGCGTCTCGAACGCGCCCGAGCTGCCGGTGACCGCGGCGGAGACCCAGGCCGCAGGCGCGACGGTCACGGTGCCCTTCCGCGGGACCGGGATCAGCTGGATCGGCTATCGCGGGCCCGATGCCGGCATCGCCACTGTCCGGGTCGACAGCGGCGCGGCGAGCGAGGTCGACCTGTATTCGCCGGTCGCGACGTACCAGCCGCTCGTGTTCACGGCGACGGGGCTCGCCGATGCAGTTCATGCGTTGACGATCACGGCGACAGGCCGGAAGAACGCGGCATCCCGCGCTGCCTTGGTCGTCGTCGACGCGTTCGATGTGATCACCCCGGGACGGCGGTACGAGGAATACGAGTCCTCGATCGTGTACACCGGCAGTTCGTGGACGCTCCACAACGACGCGCGGGTCTGGAGCGAAGGCGCGAGCGCCACGTCGAATGAGCCGGGTGCGACCGCGACCTTCAGCTTCACGGGGACGTCGGTCAGCTGGATCGGCTGCCAGAAGGGCAGCGCCGGCGGGGTGGCCGATGTCTTCATCGACAACGTCTTTCAGACGCGGGTGCTGCTCAACCAGAGCTATCCGATCGAGGGCTACCAGATGACGGTGTTCAGGAAGGACGGACTGGCGCCCGGGCCGCATGCGCTGAAGATCCAGGTGGTCAACACCGATAGGTCTTATGTGGTTGTGGATGCGTTCGACGTGAGGTGATTGGGCCCCGGCCTGCGCCGGGGTGACGGTCGGGGGTAAAATTCCCCCATGACCGCACGCACCCTCTACGAAAAGCTCTGGGAATCCCACGTCGTCCGCGAAGAAGCCGGTACGGCACTCCTCTATATCGATCGCCACCTCGTCCATGAGGTGACCAGCCCGCAGGCGTTCGAGGGCCTCGAGGTCGCCAACCGGAAGCCGTGGCGGATCGGGAGCGTGGTCGCCACTGCCGACCACAATGTGCCCACCACGGTGGGCCGTGCTGAAAAGGGCATCGCCGATCCCATCTCGCGCACGCAGGTGGAGACGCTCGATCGCAACGTCGACAAGTTCCACGTCAAGACCTACTTCGGCATGAACGACCTGCGCCAGGGCATCGTGCATGTCATCGGGCCGGAGCAGGGCGCGACGCTGCCGGGCATGACGGTGGTATGCGGCGATAGTCATACGTCGACGCACGGCGCGTTTGCAGCACTGGCGTTCGGAATCGGGACAAGCGAGGTTGAGCATGTGCTGGCGACACAGTGCCTGGTGCAGAAAAGAGCCAAGACATTGTTGATTCGCGCGGAAGGGAGTCTGCCGAAAGGAGTAACGGCGAAGGATCTCGTGCTCGCCGTCATCGGCAAGATCGGCACCGCGGGCGGCACGGGGCACGTGATCGAGTTCGGCGGCAGCGCCTTCCGGTCGCTCTCCATGGAAGGGCGCATGACGGTCTCCAACATGTCGATCGAGGCGGGCGCGCGCGCCGGGATGTTCGCCTGCGACGAGACCACCATCGATTACCTGCGCGGGCGCCCCTTCGCGCCGCAGGGCGAACAATTCGACAAGGCCGCGGCCTACTGGCGCACGTTGGTTTCGGACCCGGGCGCCAAGTTCGACCGCGTGGTGGACATCGACGTGGCATCGTTGAAGCCGCAGGTCACCTGGGGAACCTCACCCGAGATGGTGCTGCCGATCGATGGCCGCGTGCCCGATCCCGAGAAGGAGAAGGACCCGACCCGTCGGGAAGCCATCGAGCGCGCGCTGGTCTACATGGGACTCACGCCCAACACACCGATGACCGACGTGCGCATCGACAAGGTCTTCATCGGCTCGTGCACCAACTCGCGCATCGAAGACCTGCGGGCCGCGGCGAAGGTGGTGCGTGGCAAGCACGTGGCGGGCAACGTAAAGCTCGCGATGGTGGTGCCGGGCTCGGGGCTCGTGAAGGCCCAGGCCGAGAAGGAAGGGCTGGATCGGATCTTCCGCGACTCGGGATTCGAATGGCGTGAACCCGGCTGCTCCATGTGCCTCGCCATGAACGACGACAAGCTGGAGCCGGGCGAGCGTTGCGCCTCGACCTCCAACCGCAACTTCGAGGGGCGCCAGGGGGCAGGGGGTCGTACGCACCTCGTGAGCCCAGAGATGGCGGCGGCTGCGGCGATCGCGGGGCATTTCGTGGACGTTCGTCGGGGCTGAAAATTGGGCACCCGCCTACGCGGGTGTGACAACTTGGCGCGGGTGTGACAACTTGGCGCGGGTGTGACAACTTGGCGCGGGTGTGACAACTTGGCGCGGGTGTGACAACTCTATAGGTCAGCGTCGCCGTTCGCCGAAGCCCGGCGGAGCGCGATACGACTTCGTGGGCTCGATGGCGGCGAGGATGCCCGGCTCGCGTGCACGCACCTTGCGCACGGCCTGGAGTACGACACGCGGGTTCTCCCGGATCACGTGGAGCAGCACGAGCGCCGCCCCCGCCGGGTGCCTGCTACCCCGCTCCCAGTGGCGCAACGTCGCGACCGGAAAGCCGAACCAGCCTGCGAACTGGCGCTGCGTGAGGCGCATCCGTTCCCGCAACCGGCGGACATCAAATTCCGGATTTGCATTGGACTGATCCATTGGCGCACCGAAGCGATCCAATGGCGCGCTTAAGGGATCCAGCGGATCAGGCGAATGCAAAAGGCGCTTTGAGGGGGAGGCCACAGCGCCTTAACGCGGCGTTGCGGAGGGCGCCGACCGCCATCGCTATATAATTGAACGCTATGGAAAAATTCACCGTCCACACCGGGCTCGTCGTCCCTCTCGACCGCGCCAACGTCGACACCGACGCGATCATCCCGAAGCAGTTCCTGAAGTCCATCAAGCGCACGGGGTTTGGCGAGAACCTGTTCGACGCCTGGCGCTTCCTCGACGTGGGCGAGCCGGGCATGGACCCGCGCACCCGCAAGCCAAACCCGGACTTCGTCCTCAACTATCCGCAGTACAAGGGCGCGACGATCCTCATCGCGCGCAAGAACTTCGGCTGCGGCTCCTCCCGCGAGCACGCGCCCTGGGCGCTGCAGCAGTACGGCTTCAAGGCCGTCATCGCGCCATCCTTTGCCGACATCTTCTTCAACAACAGCTTCAAGAACGGCTTCCTGCCCATCGTGCTGACCGAGCTCGAGGTCGACCGCCTGTTCAATGAGCTCGCCGCGAGTCCCGAGTACAAGCTCACCATCGATCTCGCCGAACAGACGGTGAAGGCACCCGGGGGCACGCCGATGCACTTCGACGTCGACGCCACCCGCAAGCACAACCTGCTGAACGGCCTCGACGAGATCGGCATCACGCTCATGCACGCCAACGACATCCGGGCTTACGAGGAGAAGCGCAAGCAGTCGGAGCCCTGGATCTTCAAATGAAGATCGCCTTGATGGCGGGCGACGGGATCGGTCCGGAGATCCTCGCCCAGGCCAAGATCATTCTCGAGGTGTTCCGCAAGGAAGGCCTCACCATCGAGACCGAGGAGGCCTTGATCGGCGGCGCGGCCTACGATGTGCACAAGCATCCGCTGCCGCCGAAGACGCTCGACCTCGCCAAGCAAGCTGACGCGGTGCTGTTCGGCGCCGTGGGCGGCCCGCAGTACGACAAGCTCGACCGGCCGCTGCGCCCGGAAGCGGCGATCCTCGGCCTGCGCAAGGAATGTGATTTCTTCGCCAACCTGCGCCCCGCCACCGTTTTCCCCGAGCTGGCCGACGCGTCCACGCTCAAGAAGGAAGTCGTGAGCGGCCTCGACATCATGATCGTGCGCGAGCTGACCGGCGACATCTACTTCGGCGAGCCGCGCGGGATCACGGGCACGAAGGGAAGCCGCGAGGGCTTCAACACCATGCGCTACACCGAGGCGCAGATCGCCCGCATCCTGCACGTGGGATTCAAGACGGCCCGGCAGCGCGGCAAGCGACTTCTCAGCGTCGACAAGATGAACGTCCTCGAGACCACCCAGCTATGGCGCGACATCGCCATCGAGATGGGCGCCGAGTACCCCGACGTGGAGCTTTCGCATATGCTCGTGGATAATTGCGCCATGCAGCTGGTGCGCAACCCGAGGCAATTCGACGTGATCGTGACGGGCAACATGTTCGGCGACATCCTTTCCGACGAGGCGTCGATGCTGACGGGCTCGATCGGCATGCTGCCGTCCGCGTCCCTGGATGCGAACGGCAAGGGCCTGTACGAGCCGATCCACGGCTCGGCGCCCGACATCGCCGGTAAAGGCGTGGCCAACCCGCTCGCCACCATCCTCTCGATGGCCATGATGTTCCGCTACACCTTCGATCGCGCCGACATCGCCGCGCGCATCGAGAAGGCGGTGCGCGCCGCGCTGGCCTCGGGCCTGCGCACCGGCGACATCGCCTCCAGAGGCACGAAACCGTCCACCACTGCCGAGATGGGCGCGGCGGTGGTGAAGGCTCTCTAAATTTCAAACTGACGCGGGGATTGGGCCCCCGCCTACGCGGGGGTGACAACTTTATGACGACCGTTGGATTCATTGGCTGGCGTGGAATGGTGGGCTCCGTCCTGATGGAGCGCATGCGCGCGGAGCGCGATTTCGACGCGATCGAACCGGTGTTTTTCACCACCTCCAACGTGGGCGGGGCGGGACCGACGATCGGCAAGCCGGTGCCCGCGCTCAAGGATGCGAACGACATCGCGGAGCTCGCCCGCCAGGACGTGCTGGTCTCCTGCCAGGGCGGGAACTACACCAAGTCGGTCTACCCGAAGCTTCGCGCGGCAGGCTGGCAGGGCTTCTGGATCGACGCGGCATCGGCTCTGCGAATGGAGAAGGACGCGGTCATCGTCCTCGACCCCGTGAACCGCCCCGTGATCGACCGCGCGATCGCCGCAGGCACGAAAAATTTCATCGGCGGCAACTGCACCGTGAGCCTCATGCTGATGGCGATCGACGGGTTGCTCAAGGCCGACCTGGTGGATTGGGTCTCGGCCATGACGTATCAGGCCGCCTCCGGCGCGGGCGCGCAGAACATGCGCGAGTTGCTGCAGCAGATGGGCGAGGTGCACTTCGCTGCCAAGGCGCTGCTCGACGATCCGTCATCGGCGATCCTCGAGGTCGATCGCGAGGTGGCGGGCATCCTGCGCGACGAGAGTTTCCCCACCGAGCATTTCGGCGTGCCGCTGGCCGGGAGCCTGCTGCCGTGGATCGACACCGACCTCGGCAACGGCCAGAGCCGCGAGGAGTGGAAAGGCCATGCCGAGACCAACAAGATCCTCGGGCGCGAGGCGCGCCCGGTGGTGGTCGACGGGCTATGCGTCCGAATCGGGGCGATGCGATGTCACAGCCAGGGCCTCACCATCAAGATGAAGCGCGACCTGCCCCTGGCCGAAATCGAGTCGATCCTGGCTTCGGCCAATGCATGGGTGAAGGTGATCCCGAATCGGCGCGAAGAGACGCTCACGCGCCTGACTCCCGTCGCGGTGACCGGCACGCTCGACGTGCCCATCGGCAGGCTGCGCAAGCTCCGGATGGGGGGGGAGTATCTTTCGGCTTTCACGGTCGGCGACCAACTTCTCTGGGGCGCCGCCGAGCCGCTGCGCCGGGTGCTTCACATCCTTTTAAATGCGCGGGTCACGGCGCGTGCCGCGGCGTAGGACAACCTGCTCGCGGGAAAAAAAGGGTTGAAAAATGTCGCACTTAAGAGATAATGTGAAAAACCGGGTGAGGTTGAAACAATAAATCACTGATGTTAATCTACATTTCACCGATCTTCCGGGCTGGGATGGGCAAAACAATGGGGATACTAAGAAGCGGGGCAATCCTCGCGCTGTGCCTTGGCGTTTCAGTCGCACATGCCGCCGGCTTGGGCAAGCTCACCGTCCTTTCCGCGCTCGGGCAGGTCCTCAACGCCGAGATCGACCTGGTGTCGCTGCAGCCGGGCGAACTCGATTCGCTGACAGCGCGCGTCGCCGCCCCCGAAGCCTTCCGCGATGCCCGCATTGAATACGCACCCTCCCTGCGATTGCTGCGGTTTTCCGTCGAGAAGCGGCCCACGGGCCAGCCGTATCTAAAGGTCACGAGTGTCGCGCCGATCAACGAGCCGTTCGTCGACGTCCTGATCGAAGTCACGTGGCCTGCGGGCCGCATCCAACGCGAGTACCCGATCTTGCTCGACCCGCCGGGGTACTCCCAAAGCAGGGTTACGGCGCCCGCGGGCGCCGCGGCTCCCGCGAGCCGCGTCCCCGACGCTCCGCCGGCCACAGCGCCGGCGGCGGCGTCTTCAACGCCCTCATCCGCATCGACGGCGCCCGCCACGGTCCCCGGTGGACCGTCGGCGCGAGCAGAACTCGCCTCCACCGCACCCGGAGCGCCGCGCGAGACCCCCGCGAGCGGCGATACCTACGGCCCGATCCAGAAGGGCGAGACGTTACGCAAGATCGCGGAGGAGACCAAGCCCTCCGACGTGAGCCTCGAGCAGATGCTGGTCGCGCTGTACCGCAGCAACCAGTCGGCGTTCGTGAACAACAACATGAACCGCCTGAAGGCCGGGCAGATCCTCAAGGTACCGAACGCCGCCGAGGTCGCGCAGATCGAGCGCAAGGAAGCAAACCAGGAAATCCGCACCCAGGTCGCCGACTGGAGGGCCTACCGCGAGCAGCTGGCCGGCGGCGTCGCTTCCATTCCGGCGCGCGCCGATTCCACCAACGTGGCCTCGGGCCGCGTTGCATCCGCGGCCGTGACCCCGCCGGCGCCGCCGTCGGCAGAACCGAAAGACGTCCTCAAGCTTTCCAAGTCCGACGCCGGCAAGGCGGGAGCGGGCAAGGGCGCAGGGGGCGGCCAGGAGCGCCTCAACGCGCTGCAGGAAGAGGTCACCTCGAAGGACAAGGCGCTGCGCGAATCGCAGTCTCGCGTCGCCGACCTCGAGAAGCAGATTCGCGACATGCAGCGCCTGTTGGACCTCAAGGGCGGCGCGCCCGCGAAGGCCGACTCGAAGATCGCCACGGCGCCCGTTCCGGTGCCCGTGC
Organism: Pseudomonadota bacterium; assembly: GCA_030855025.1. Classification (GTDB taxonomy): domain Bacteria; phylum Pseudomonadota; class Gammaproteobacteria; order Burkholderiales; family Usitatibacteraceae; genus Usitatibacter. The sequence continues at coordinate 6,751 of JALYSB010000068.1, read as the reverse complement.
CGGCGCCCGCACCCGCACCCGCCAAGGTCGAGGCCCCGAAGGTCGAGCCTCCCAAACCCGCTGACCTCAAGACGCTCGATCCGCCGAAACCTGCCGATACCAAGCTCGCCGACGCCACCAGGCCGGCCGATGCCGCGAAGCCCATGGAGCCGCCGAAAGTCGACGCGGCCAAGCCGTCGGATCCGCCCAAGGTTGCCCAGGCGCCCAAGACCGATGTGAAGGCAACGCCCCGGAAAGTGCCGGTCGAGAAGAGCTTCACCGACGAGCTTCTGGAGAATCCCTGGTACCTGATGGCGGGAATCGGCGGGCTGGCGGCGCTCGGCATCGGCGGGTTCCTTTTCGCACGACGACGAAAGGATAGGGCAGAGGCGGGACCGTCAAGCTCAATGACCAGTGCGTTTCCCTCCGACCTCAAGCCCGATAGCACGACAGGGAAATCTGGAGGGGGCCTCGTAGATACGGGCAACAGCTCCTTTCTGACCGATTTCGACAAGACCGGCCCGGGCAGCGTCGATACCGATGAGGTCGACCCGGTCGCGGAAGCCGAGGTGTACATCGCCTACGGCCGCGATGCGCAGGCCGAGGAGATCCTCAAGGAGGCGATGGCGCGCGACAAGGGGCGCCACGAGATTCCGCTGAAGCTCCTCGAGATCTATCACGCCCGCAAGAGCGCCACCGCATTCGAGACGGTCGCCAAGGAACTGCGGGCCAACGTCGGCGAAGGCTCCCCGCTATGGCAGAAGGCCGCGGCGATGGGCGCGCAGATCGACCCGACCAATCCGCTGTACGGCGGTGCGGGTGGTTCGACCGCCACCTACGCCGCGATGGCTCCCGCCGCGGCGCACGCGAAGCCCGACGTGGACTTCGACCTCGAGGGCAGCAGCAACGCGGCCCCGGCTCCGGATTTCGACCTCGACATCGAGGGCAAGAAGGGCGAAGCGGCTTCGTCCGATGGCATGGGCGGCACGTCCTCCGGCATCGATTTCGACGCCTCGTCGGCTCCTGCATCGCACGCGAGCACACCGGCCAAGGAAGAAGAAAAGCACTCCTTCGATTTCGACCTCTCCGGGCTCGACTTCCCCGGCTCTGGAAAACCGGGCGGCTCGGCCGATCTTGAATTGGATCCGACGCGACCCGCGGCCAACCCCTCGGCGGCATCGACGGCCTCGGGCCTCGACCTCGCCGACCTGAGCCTCGATTCGCCCGGTGACTCGGGCGGTGGCGAGGGTGTCGCCACCAAGCTCGAGCTGGCGAAGGCGTATCTCGAGATCGGCGACAAGGACGGCGCGCGCGACATCCTGCAGGAAGTCGCCAAGGAAGGCTCCTCCGCGCAGAAGGAAGAGGCGCAGAAGCTCATCGCCTCGTTGTAGTTGCGCATCGCCCTCGGTCTCGAGTACGACGGGGCGTCATTCTGCGGCTGGCAGACCCAGCCCGGGGGTTGCGGGGTGCAGGACCACCTCCAGGGCGCGCTGTCGCAACTCGCTGCCTCCCCGATCGAGGTCACCGCCGCAGGCCGCACCGATACCGGCGTGCATGCGGCCTCCCAAGTGGTTCATTTCGACACCGAAGCCGTCCGCGAAGCGCACGCCTGGGTGCGCGGCACCAATGCGCACTTGCCCGCGAACGCGCGCGTCCACTGGGCGACGGAAACGGCGCCCGACTTCCATGCGCGCTACAGCGCCCGCGCCCGCACCTATCGCTATCTCCTGGTGAACTCTCCCGTGGCCCCCGCGATCCTGCATGCGCGCGCGGGCTGGTACCACCGCCCCCTGGACGTCGATAAGATGGCCGAGGCCGCGGCGAGCCTGCTGGGGGTGCAGGACTTCAGCGCGTTTCGCGATGCGCAATGCCAGGCGAAGACGCCGGTGCGCGAAATGACGCGCGCGCAGGTCGCCCGCCGCGGTGAGCTCGTGGTCTTCACGTTCCGCGCCAATGCATTCCTGCACCACATGGTCCGCAACCTCGTCGGCTCCCTCGTTTATGTGGGCGCGGGCAAGCACGAGCCCGCGTGGATCGCCGAGCTGATCGCCCAACGCGACCGCCGCCACGCCGCGCCCACGTTCGCCCCCGACGGGCTGTACCTCGCGGCCATCACGTATGATCCGGCGTTCAGCCTGCCGGCCTTCCCCGTGCACCCCTTGCTCGGCGAGATCCCCCCATGAACCGAAGCCGCACGCGCATCAAGATCTGCGGCATTCGCGAGGCGTTGCACGCGTGCGTCGCGGCGGATGCCGGCGCGGACGCGGTCGGGCTCGTGTTCTACCGCGAAAGCCCCCGCTATGTGACGCCGGGGGCGGCGGCGGCGGTGGTGGCGACCCTGCCGCCCTTTGTCACCACCGTGGGACTTTTCGTGGACGCGACCGAGGCCAAGGTGCAAGACACCCTCGCGACGGTGCGCCTGGACCTGCTGCAATTCCACGGGACCGAAGCCCCTGAGTTCTGCGCGTCCTTCGGCCTGCCGTACGTGCGCGCGGTGCCGATGGCGCCGGGGATCGATTTGCTAGAATGGGCGGGTCGTTTCTCGAGTGCCCGGGCGTTGCTGCTGGACGCGCACGAGCCCGGCCAGCCGGGCGGCACCGGACGCACGTTCGATTGGGCGGACATTCCGCGCGACCTCCCGATCCCTCTCATCCTCTCCGGCGGGCTCACCTGCGAAAACGTGGGCCGCGCGGTGCGCGAAGTGAAGCCCTGGGCCGTGGACGTCTCGTCGGGTGTCGAGGCCAGCCGCGGGTCCAAGGACTCGCACAAGATCGTCGAATTCATTCGGAGCGTGCAGCGTGAAGATGCAGGGTAACCCCCCGGAATGGGCGCAATACGCGTTGCCGGACGCGCGCGGGCACTTCGGCCCCTACGGCGGCGTGTTCGTGGCCGAAACGCTGCGCGCGGCCCTGGACGAGCTCACCCTTGCATACAGCAAGTACCGCGAAGACCCCGAGTTCCAGGCCGAGCTGGCCTGGGAGCTCGAGCATTACGTCGGGCGCCCCAGCCCCATCTATCACGCGCGCCGGCTCTCCTGCGAGATGGGCGGGGCGCAGATCTACCTCAAGCGCGAGGACCTGAACCACACCGGCGCCCACAAGGTGAACAACACCGTCGGCCAGTCGTTGCTCGCCAAGCGCATGGGCAAGCCGCGGGTGATCGCGGAGACCGGCGCGGGCCAGCACGGCGTTGCGGCCGCCACGGTCGCGGCGCGCTACGGCATGGAGTGCGTGGTCTACATGGGCAGCGAGGATGTGCAGCGCCAGGCGCAGAACGTCTACCGCATGAAGCTGCTCGGTGCCACGGTGGTGCCGGTCGAGAGCGGCTCGCGCACGCTGAAAGACGCGCTGAACGAAGCGATGCGTGACTGGGTCACCCACGTGGAGAACACGTTCTACATCATCGGCACGGTGGCAGGGCCGCACCCCTATCCGATGATGGTGCGCGACTTCAACGCGATCGTCGGCAAGGAATGCATGGTGCAGATGCCGGTCCTGTCGGGACGGCAGCCCGACGCGGTGCTCGCGTGCGTGGGCGGCGGCTCGAATGCCATGGGCATCTTCCACGCATACATCCCCGATGCCCAGGTGCGCCTCATCGGGGTGGAGGCGGGCGGCCTGGGGCTCGAGACCGGCAAGCACGCCGCTTCGCTCACCGCGGGCTCGCCGGGTGTGTTGCACGGCAACCGCACGTACCTCATGCAGGACGCCGACGGCCAAATCCAGGAGACGCACTCGATTTCGGCGGGACTCGACTATCCGGGCGTGGGTCCCGAGCACGCGTGGCTCAAGGATACGGGCCGCGCTGAATACGTGACGGCGACGGACGACGAGGCCCTGCACGCGTTCCACACGCTCTGCAGGCTCGAGGGGATCATCCCCGCGCTCGAGTCGAGCCACGCGCTCGCCCATGCGATGAAGCTCGCGCCCACCCTGGATCGCGATCGAATCCTGCTCGTGAACCTTTCCGGCCGCGGGGACAAGGACATGCACACGGTGGCAAAGGCCTCGGGGCTGGTCCTGTAGTGGCATGAGCCGCATCGCCGCCACCTTCGAGCCGCTGCGTGCCGCGCGCCGCCCCGCATTGATCCCGTTCGTGACCGCCGGCGACCCGAGCCCCGCGCAGACGGTTGCGGTGATGCACGCGCTGGTTGCCGGCGGCGCCGATGTGATCGAGCTCGGCGTGCCGTTCTCGGATCCGATGGCCGATGGCCCCGTGATCCAGCGCTCTTCCGAGCGCGCGCTGAAGCACGGCGTGGGGCTGCGCGACGTGCTCGCGTTCGTGGCGGACTTTCGCCGCGAGAACGACACGACGCCCGTGGTGCTCATGGGCTACGCGAATCCGATCGAGCGCATGGGCCATCCCGCCTTCGTCACGGCTGCGCGCGCGGCCGGCGTGGACGGCGTGCTGATCGTCGACTACCCGCCCGAGGAGGCCGACGCCTGGCTCGAGGCGCTCGCCGGCTCGGGGATCGATCCCATCTTCCTGCTCTCGCCCACTTCCAGCGAGGCGCGCATCGAGCGGGTCGCGCGCGTGGCGCGCGGCTACATCTATTACGTGTCGCTCAAGGGCGTGACGGGCGCGGCCAACATCGACCTGGGCGAGGTCGAGGCGATGGTCAGGCGCATCCGCGCGCACACCGCGGTTCCCGTGGGCGTGGGATTCGGCATCCGCGATGGCGCGACTGCGCGCAGAGCGGGGGCGATCGCCGACGCGGTCGTGATTGGCAGCCGCATCGTGCAGGAGCTCGCCGATGCGCTCACGGGGGAGGCGCCGGCCCGCGCGCAGGCGGTGATGGCCGAGTTCCGCGAGGCGCTCGACACCAAGGCGGTCGCCGCATGAGCTGGTTCCGCAAGCTCCTGCCGCCCAAGATCAAGCGCGAGGGGACGCAGCAGAAGAAGGCGGTGCCCGAGGGGCTGTGGAGCAAGTGCCCGTCGTGCGAGGCGGTGCTCTACTTCACCGACCTCGAGAACAATCTCCATGTCTGCCCCAAGTGCGGCTTCCATAACCGCCTGACGGCGCGCCAGCGCCTCGACCTGTTCCTCGATCCCGAGGGCCGCGCCGAGCTCGCCTCCGAAGTCCTGCCGCTGGATCCCCTCAAGTTCAAGGACAGCCGCAAGTACAGCGAGCGCCTCCAGGAGGCCGAGAAGGAGACCGGCGAGACCGACGCGCTGGTCGTCATGCAGGGCGCCGTCAGGAACGTGCCGCTGGTGGCGGCGGCCTTCGAGTTCGGCTTCCTCGGCGGCTCCATGGGTTCGGTGGTCGGCGAGCGTTTCGTGCGCGCCGTCCAGGCATGCTGCGACGAGGAGCTGCCCTTCATCTGCTTCACCGCCACGGGCGGTGCGCGCATGCAGGAGGGCCTGCTCTCCCTCATGCAGATGGCCAAGACCACCGCCGCGCTGCACCAGCTCTCCGCCGCGCGCCAGCCGTTCATCGCCATCCTGACCGACCCCACCATGGGAGGGGTGTCCGCGAGCTTCGCCTTCATCGGCGACGCCGTGATCGCCGAGCCCGGGGCGCTCATCGGCTTCGCCGGGCCGCGCGTCATCGAGCAGACGGTGCGCGAGACGCTGCCCGAGGGCTTCCAGCGCGCCGAATTCCTGCTCGAGAAGGGCGCGATCGACATGATCGTCGATCGCCGCCTGCTGCGCGAGAAGGTCGCGCGCCTCGTGACGCTCCTCAAGCGCGAACCCGCGCCCGAAGCTTGAGCGGTCGTTCGCTCGACGACTGGCTCGCGTACATCTCCGCGCAGCACCCCGCGACCATCGCGCTCGGCCTTGAGCGCACAGCCGGCGTGTGGGCGCGCATGGGGCTCGGCGCGCCGCCGGTCGCGATCACCGTGGGCGGCACCAACGGCAAGGGCTCCACCTGCGCGATCCTCGAGCGCATCCTGCTCGAGGCAGGCTACCGGGTGGGGCTCTACACGTCGCCCCACCTGCTGCGCTATAACGAGCGCGTGCGCGTGCGCGGCGAGGACGCTGCCGACGCAGCGCTCTGCGACGGTTTCGCGGCCGTCGAGGCGGCGCGCGGCGCCACGCCGCTCACTTACTTCGAGTTCGCGACGCTGGCCGCGCTCGCGCTCTTCGCGCGTGAGGCGCTCGAGGTGGCGATCCTCGAGGTCGGTCTCGGCGGGCGGCTCGACGCGGTCAACATCATCGACGCGGACTGCGCCATCGTGGCAAGCGTGGCCCTGGACCACCAGTCCTACCTCGGCTCGGACCGCGAGTCGATCGGGTTCGAGAAGGCGGGGATCTTCCGCTCGCATCGGGCGGCGATCTTCGGCGACACCGATCCGCCGGCGAGCCTCCTCGCGCATGCGGGCGCGATCGGCGCCGACCTCCAGGTGTGCGGCCGCGATTTTCGATTCGAGGCGCAGGAGCGCCAATGGGATTTTTTCGGCCGGCGCGGCGCGCGGCGCGCACTGCCGATCCCTGCGCTGCGCGGCCGTTGGCAGCTGAAGAACGCCTCCAGCGCGCTCGCGGCTCTGGACGAGCTCGCCGAACGCTTGCCGGTCTCGCTCGGGGAAGTGAAGCGGGGCCTGGCATTGGTGCGCCTGGCCGGGCGCCTGCAGGCATTGCCGGGCCGACCGGCGGTGGTGCTCGATGTCGCCCACAACCCGCACGCGGCGCGCTCGCTGGCCGAGGGCCTTGGGGACATGGGGTTTTTCCAGAATACCTTCGCGGTTTTCGGAATCCTGGCCGACAAGGACATCGGCGGCGTGGTGGACGCGGTCGCGCATCGCGTCGACCGCTGGTTCGTCGCCGCCCCGGAC
>JALYSB010000067.1 GCA_030855025.1 Pseudomonadota bacterium | reverse complement strand
AGGGCCTGGACCTTTTGCTTGTGCACGTCGATGTCGAGCGGCGAGACGGTGCCGGTGCGGCGCGCCTCGGGCTCGAGGTCGACCTCGGTGCGGGCGAGGCCGAAGCGCCGCAGCGCGGGCGTAAGCACATCGCCCGCGTGCGCGGATCCCTGCTGCAGCGCGGTGATGTAGAGGCCGAGGGCGGACAGGCCATCGGCGACCATCTCGGCCGCGTCTCCCGTGCCGTCGAGCGAGCCTTCGGCAAACTGCTGCACCCGCGCCATCACCGCCGCGTTGAGCCCGGCAGCATCGCCGAGCTCCATGATCATGAGCGCGCCCTGGACCTGGGCGAACTGGGCGGCTAGCGCACCAAGCTCCACGCGGCGGGCGTTGTCGCGGAAATAGCCGTCGAGGACCTGCTCGATGTTCTGCAGGTTCACCTGGACTTCCTGGCCGACCTGGAAGAGCAGCAGCTTTTCCTGCGCACGACGGGTCATCTCGTCGAGAAGGCCCCCCTCGATCTGGTCCATCGGCGGCAGTGCCTCGCCCGCCATCGCGCTCTTCAGGCGCTCGGTGACGGTCTTCGCCTGGCGCGCGAAATCGCCGCCCAGCTTGAAATAGTTTTCAAGCGCCGATTCGAGGAACAGCAGCGCGGTCGCGACCTCGAGGGACTGCGCCTCCGACGGCGGGATCGCACGCGCCTTAAGCCCCGGGGCCACGTCGGCGAGCCGCGCCAGGACCATCTGGACCTCGTGGTTGGGAAGCTTCCCCGAGCGATCCGCGAGCACTAGCGCCTGCTTGCCGAAGGGCTCAAGCGCCGCGCGGTTGCCGGACGTGTATTTGAGCCAGGTGTCCTTCTGCTGCGCGGTGAGCTCTCGCACCTCGCGCACGATGGCGGCCACGCCCTCGTCGTCGCTCCCGCGCACCGTGTCGGGAATCGCGACCAGGTGCTCGAGGCCAAAGAGCTCCTTCAGCAGCGTGACGCGATCGGAGACAGCGCCCGCGCGCGCGATCGCCAGCAGCAGGTCGCGGAACAGCCGCTCGGCGACTTTCGCCGCGCCGTCGATCAGCTGCTTGATCTGCTGGTCGATCTTCGCGAAGAGCGGCTTGCTCGCAGGGCCGACATCGAGGCCGCCGAACACCAGCGCGTCGAAGAACGCGGTAGCCGCGGTCCAGAACGGGCGGTTGGGCGTCGCGGCCTGGAGCGACTCGATCGTGCCGATCGCGGCATGCATCTGGCGCAACGCCTCGGCGTTGTCGCCGCCCTTCAGCATCTTCAGCAGGCCCTGCTGGTACTGCGAGCGCTGGTGCGCAAGCGCCTTCGCAAGCACCGCATCGTCGAGAGCGGGCTGCTGCGCGGCGGGCGGGAGCTGCGCCGCAAGATTGGGGAAGAAGAGATCGCCCTCGTTCGCGTCGGACGCGCCGCGCGCGCGGTTCAGCTCGAGGTACGGGGCGAGAAGGCGCATCGGGTGATCGGTGTGCCCTGCGAGGAGCGTGTCTAGGTAGGCCGAGAGCGCCGCGATGCCCTTCTTCGCCGCGGCGACGTCGGCGGGCAGGCGCGAAGCATCGTCGCCCTCGATGAACGTGACGAGCTTCTCCAGCTCCTCGTTAAAACGCGTGGCGGCGGCCAGCCCCACCATCGCCAGCGCCCCAGTGGCCTGGTGCAAGTGGGTGAGGATGTACTTGCACGGCGCGCGCTCTTCGGGCGAAAGTGCCAGCTTGTCGAGGCTCTCGCGCGCCTGGTTGAACGAGTGGTCGATCTCGGTCTTGACCCAGGTGAGCGGGCCGAGGTCGTAATCGCTGGCGGGGTTCGCAGCCATATCCCTTGCCTACAGCTTGAATCCCGACACCGAGCTCTTGAGCTCCTGCGCCACCGCGGCCAGGTCGCGGATCGAGCCCGCCGCCTGCTGGGTGCCGCGCGTCGTCTGGCGCGTGATCTCCAGGATGTCCTGCATGTTCTGCGCCACCTTGTTGGTCGCGCTCGCCTGCGTCTGCGTGGCGAGCGAGATCGTCTGGATCAGCTGCGCGAGGTTCTTGGTCACGAAGTCGATCTCGGAGAGCGCCTGGCCGGCGGCGTCGGAGAGCTTCGCGCCTTCCACCACGCCCGTGGTCGATTTCTCCATGGCCGCGACCGCATCCTGCGTGTCCGCCTGAATGGTCTTCACGATCGCGCCGATCTGCTTGGTGGCCTCGCCGGAACGCTCGGCGAGGCGCTGCACCTCCTCCGCCACCACCGAGAAGCCGCGGCCCGCTTCGCCCGCCGAAGCGGCCTGGATCGCCGCGTTCAACGCGAGCACGTTCGTCTGCTCGGTGATGTCCGAGATCAGCTCCACGATCTCGCCGATCTCCTGCGAGCTTTCGCCCAGGCGCTTGATCCGCTTCGAGGTCTCCTGGATCTGCTCCCGGATGTCGTTCATGCCGGAGATCGAGTTCTGCACCGCAAGGCGCCCCTTGTCGGAGGCGGCGAGCGAGCGCTGGGCCACGCGCGCGCCTTCTTCCGCGGTCGAGGACACTTCCGAAATCGAGCGCGAGACCTGCAGCACCTGCGCGGTCGTCTCCTCGATCTCCTTCGACTGGCGCTCGGCGGCCCCGAGGAGCTCGGCCGAGATCGATTGCGCGTGGGCGGTCTTCTGGGTCACCTGGATGGCCGCGTTGTTGACTCCCGCGACCAGGGTACGCAACTCGTCGATCGTGTAGTTCATCGAGTCGGCGATGGCGCCGGTGATGTCCTCGGTCACCTGGGCACGCACGGTCAGGTCGCCGTCGGCGAGGTCGCCCATCTCGTTCAGCAGCCTGAGGATCGCCTCCTGGTTGCGCTTGTTCTCGCTTTCGGCGCGCACCGCGCCGCGGCGCGTATCCGCGAGGAACACCAGCGCCATCAGCAACAGGATGATTACCAGCAGCACGCCGAGGACGGCAGCGGCGACCATGGGCGCGACCGTGCGTTCCGACTGGATTGCTTCCTGGAGCCGGCCCACCGTGGATTGCAGCTGCTCGCTCCCCGAAATCAGCTTCGCCCCCGCCTGGCGCGCGGTCACCAGCTTCTGGAGCTCGCGCAGGATCGGGCCCACGTTCTTCTCGAAATCAGCGAACTGCTTCTTCAGCTCGGCGAGCTTGGCGCGGGTCTCGCCGTCGCGCAGCTGCGCGATGCCGAGCGCATCACCGCCCGTTTCGAGCGCGCGGATGATCTCCCGCATGTCGTTGGTGTCCTTGCCGATGAGAAACGGCACCTCCGGATCGATCACTTCCGAGCCGAGGATCTCCGCCGAGCCCCGTCCGAGGCGTTCGGCGAGGACCGTGAGCCGGTTCGCGCGCAGCACCTGCGCGGGCGCCGAGCCCGACTGCGACATGAGGCTGGTGAGCTCCGTGGAGAGGGTCGCCATCTCCTCCGAGCCCACGCGGATCTGGGCGATGTTTTGCGCGAGCGCCACCAGGTCCTTCTGGGCCGACAGGATCGCGCTCGCCGCCACGGCGCTCTCGGGCCAGCGCTTCTGCAGTTCCTCGAGGCGGCTTTGCAGCTCGTCGTTGGTCGCAGCGCCGGGCACGCTCACACCGAACGCGAAGCCGCCCTCCTGCAGGATCCGGAGGTAGTTCGCAAACTCGTCGCGGCTGTCCTGCACCTGCGGGAACGCGGCCTGCTGTCCGCGGGCGGCGACGCCGGCGGCTTTCGCCAAGCGCTGCGTGTGGAACTGCATCTGGGAGGTAATCGTCACGTAGGTCGCGTTGCGCGTGCGCTGGGAGGTGTCCTCGAACACCAGGATGGCAATGAAGGCGAGCAGCAGGCCGGCGGCAATGCCGAGCACCTGCATCTGCGTGGTGACCGGCTTGGAGCCGATGAGGGGCAGGCTGAAGCCGGCGAGCGGCGCGCTGTCGGCGCCCCGCTCGGCCTTGGGGGCCGCCCGCGCCGATGGCCCTGACGAGCGGCTCGCGGCAGCGCCTTTTTGCGCCGGCAGGTTGGTCATCGTCGAGGCTTGCCCCGAGGCCGGCCGCGCCGCGGGCTTGTCCTTCGGGGAAGAGAACCGCTTGAAGAAATCCCCGAAAGAGGACTTGGGTTTCACCGCGTGTGCTTTCGCCATTAACTTCTCCTAGGCACCAACTTCGAGGAATCGCTGCTCGCGCACGAGCGCGGGCAGGTCGAGCTCCAGCCACTGCTTTCCGCCTGAATCGGTAAACGCGTTTCCTACCCACGCTGGCGCTGCCGCGGGCTTCGCGGCGGCGCTGAACTGCTCCGGGTTGCGCAGCCCCAGCATGCGCGACACCAGCAACCCCGCGCCGCCCACCAGCCGCTCGGAGACGAGGATTACGCGGCGCTCCATCCCCGCGGGTATCGGATCGCCCCCCTGGAAAGCGGAAAAATCGACCATGCTGTAGAGGTTGCCGCGCACGTTGGCCACTCCCCGGAACCACGCGTGCGTAAGCGGCACGCTGACCGAGGGCGGAACCGGGATCACTTCGCTCACCTGGTGGAGCGCCACGAACCAGTTGTCGGGACCGACCTGGAATCCGAGCTTCGAGGCGAGCGCCGCGTGCGTGCTGGCCGTTCGCAGGCGCTCTGCGACGGCGAGCTGGAATTCGCGAAGGCCGGTGCGTCGCGCCATTGCTTCAGCCGAGCGCCTTGATCTTCTCGATGAGCTCGGATTCCTGCAGGGGCTTGGTCACGTAATCCTTCGCCCCCTGGCGCAGCCCCCAGATCTTGTCGGTCTCCTGGTCCTTGGTGGTGCAGATGATCACCGGGATGTGCTTGGTCTTCTCCTCGCGGGTGATCGCGCGCGTGGCCTGGAAGCCGTTGAGCCCCGGCATCACCACATCCATCAGGATCAGGTCCGGCAGCTCGGTCTTCGAGCGCTCGATCGCCGCCTCGCCACTGTCGACCAGAAGCACCTCGTAGCCGCGCTTCTTCAACATGCCTTCCATGAAGGCTCTCTCGGTGGGCGAATCGTCCACCACCATGATTTTCTTGATGGCCATAAGGGTTGCTCCGTGTTATTCGGGTCCTGGTCGTTGGCCGTCAGGCGGGACTGCGATGGGCGAGGTGCGAATCCACCGCCCGCAGCAGGCTTTCCTTCGTAAAGGGCTTGGTGAGGTACTCGTCGGAGCCGACCATCCGCCCCCGGGCGCGATCGAACAGGCTGTCCTTGGAGGAAAGCATGATCACCGGGGTCGCGCGGTGCTTGCCGCTTTTCTTGATGAGCGAGCAGGTCTGGTAGCCGTCGAGGCGCGGCATCATGATGTCGACGAAGATGAGGTCGGGCTGGTGGTCGGCGATCTTCGCGAGCGCGTCGAAGCCGTTCTCGGCGAGGATCACCTGGCAGCCGGCCTGCATGAGGAAAATCTCCGCGCTGCGCCGGATGGTGTTGCTGTCATCAATGACCATCACGCGTACGCCCGTGAGGTTCTTGGAATCGGCCACTCGATCCTCGTTGTCTGCGGCGTTGGTCCCGGGGAGACACGCCGCAAACGCTCGCGGCACCCGGGGCTTGCGATCGGCTCCCTGAAGCCGTCGCTGCCGCGTTCTAATTCTTCCTGATCAGGTTATTCCTTTTGTCGAACCAAAACAACCGTTAACCAACCCATGCTCATCCGATTTCCGAAGAAAAATGGTTGCCGATTTCAGGTTGCGCGCGTTACGACTCCACCATCTCGAAATCTTCCTTCCGCGCGCCGCATTCCGGGCAGCACCAGCCGGCCGGAATGTCTTCCCAACGCGTGCCCGGAGGTATGCCGTCATCCGGCCAGCCTTCGGCTTCGACGTAGATGTAGCCGCAGGCGAGGCACCGCCACGTCTTGAAGGCCGAGGGTGCGGGTGCGCTCGAGGGCATAGGCGAAAGCAAGGTGCGGTTGTTAGAATGCTCGGGACGGGCGCGCGCTCCCTGAGACGATGGTACTGACCCCCGGTTGAGGCGCGCAACCGAGGCCGGATTTCAAGTGTAACCCCCCGAACCGCCTCGTATTTCTTCCATGAACGACCTCGCTCCAACCCTCCCCGCCGTCCTGACCTTCGCCGCCACCGATCCCACCAGCGGTGCGGGCCTGCAGGCCGACATCCTGGCGATCGCGAGCATGGGCTGCTATCCCTTGTCGGTGGTGACCGCGCTCACGGTGCAGGACACCGCAGGCGTCGAATCCTTCCTCGCGATCGATCCGGACTGGGTCGCCGACCAGGCGCGCTGCATCCTGGAGGACATGCCGATCGCCGCCTTCAAGATGGGCATGCTCGGTTCCACCGAGATCGTCACGGTGGTGGCCGAGGTGGTTTCGGACTACCCGGACATCCCGCTGGTGCTCGACCCGGTCCTCGCCTCCGGCCGTGGCGATGACTTCGCGAGCGAGGACATGATCCGGGCGATTCGCGAGCTGCTGGTGCCCCAGAGCACCGTCGTCACGCCCAACATTCCCGAGTTGCGGCGCCTGGCCGACGAGGACGACAACGACGACGCGAACCTGGCCGAATGCGCGCAACGGCTGCTCGACACCGGCTGCGAGTATGTGCTGGTCACCGGCACCCACGCTTCGACTGCGGACGTCGTCAATACCCTCTATCACCGCGGCGGAATCCTGCGTGCCGATACCTGGCAGCGCCTTCCCGGGAGCTACCACGGCTCGGGCTGCACACTCGCAGCTGCACTCGCCGCCAACCTGGCGCGGGGTCTCGACATCGGCGACGCGGTCTACGAGGCCCAGGACTACACCTGGCATGCGCTCGCGCACGCGTTTCGCCCGGGCATGGGCCAGTACCTGCCCGATCGCCTGTTCTGGGCGCGCGAGGCCGACGCCGACGACGATGCGAAGTAGGTCCGCGCGCATCCTGCGCGGGCTCTACGCCATCACCCCGGACATGGCCGACACGCAAGCGCTGGCCGAGCGGGTGGAGCAGGCCCTCGCGGGCGGAGCCGCGCTCCTCCAGTACCGCAACAAGTCCGCCGCGCCCGCGCTTGCACTCGAGCAGGCACGGCGCCTTGCCGCCCTGTGCCAGGCCCATGGCGTGCCCTTCGTGGTGAATGATTCGATCGAGCTCGCCGTGGCCAGCGGCGCCGATGGCGTTCATCTGGGGCGCGACGACGCGAGTGCTGCCGACGCACGGCGCGCCATTCCCGGCGCGCTTGTCGGCGTTTCCTGCTATGCCGACCCGGCACGGGCTCGCGCCGCAGCCATGGCCGGCGCGGACTACGTCGCCGTCGGCAGCGTCTTCGCCTCATCGACCAAGCCGGGCGCGGCGCGAGCTGCGCTCGAGCTCCTGGCTGCGGCGCGCGCCGAATCCGGCTTGCCCGTAGTGGCGATCGGCGGCATCACCCACGCCAACGCCCCGCAAGCGATCGCCGCGGGCGCCGACATGGTGGCGGTGATCGGCGCGGTATTCGAGGCTCCCGACGTGAACGGCGCCGCGCTCGGATTCGCGCGCCTCTTCAGTGAACCTTCTTCCGGATCCCGCAATGCACGAACGTAGCCGCAGCCTCTTTGAACGCTCGCTTGCGCTGATCCCCGGCGGAGTGAATTCCCCGGTGCGCGCGTTCCGCGCGGTGGGCGGCACGCCGATCTTCTTTCGCGCGGGCCGCGGCAGCCGCCTCACCGACGAGGACGGGCGGCAATACATCGACTATGTCGGCTCGTGGGGCCCGCTGATCCTTGGCCACGCCGATCCCGACGTGCTCAAGGCGGTGGCTGCGGCAGCCGCGAACGGATTGTCGTTCGGAGCGCCCACGGCCCTCGAGCTCGAGATGGCGGAGCTGCTCACCGCCAGCCTGCCCTCGATCGAGCAGGTGCGGCTGGTGAGCTCGGGCACCGAAGCCGTGATGAGCGCGCTGCGCCTCGCCCGCGGGTTTACCGGCCGCCGCATCATCGTCAAATTCGAAGGCTGCTACCACGGGCACAGCGATTTTCTGCTGGTGAAGGCGGGCTCCGGTGCGCTCACCTTTGGAAATCCGACCTCGGCGGGAGTGCCCGCGGAATTCACCGCGCACACGCTGGTGCTCGATTACAACGATCCGCAGCAAGCGGCCGATGCGTTTGCGCGGCATGGCGACGACATCGCCGCCGTGGTGCTCGAGCCGATCGCCGGCAACATGAATTTCCTGCGTCCTTCGGATGAGTTCCTGCAGGCGTTGCGCGGCCTTTGCACGCAACACGGAGCACTGCTCGTGTTCGACGAGGTGATGACCGGATTCCGGGTGGGTGCGCAGGGCGCGCAGGGCCTCTTTGGCATTCGCCCCGATCTCACTACTCTCGGCAAGGTGATCGGCGGCGGCCTCCCGGTGGGGGCTTTCGGCGGGCGGCGCGACGTGATGGCCAAGCTTGCCCCCATGGGCCCGGTGTACCAGGCGGGCACGCTCAGCGGAAATCCAGTCGCCGTGAGCGCGGGGCTGGCGACGCTGCGCCGCGTGCTCGAGCCGGGCTTCTTCGAGCGCCTGTCGCGCGTGACCTCGTCCCTGGTCGAGGGCCTCGAGCGCGAGGCGCGCACGGCGGGCGTCGCGTTCAGCGCGGCGTCCGCAGGCGGGATGTTCGGCCTTTTCTTCAGTAGCCGCGCGCCGCGCACATTTGCGGAAGTGATGCAGTCGGATCGCGAGGCCTTCAATCGGTTCTTCCATGCGATGCTCGAGCGCGGGATCTACCTCGCCCCCTCGGCCTACGAGGCGGGGTTCGTCTCTTCCGCCCACACTCCCGCCGATGTGGAGGCGACACTCGCCGCAGCGCGCGCGGCATTTCCGCTGTCCCGGCCGGGGTGAGCGCGGCGCGCCTGGTGCCCTCGGCCGAGGGTGCGTGAGCGCGAGCGCGACGCCGCGCGGCGCATCGAGCGCATCGCGCACTACGACGTCCTCACCGGGCTGCCCAACCGGGCCTTGCTCGCCGACCGCCTCGAGCAGGAGCTTGCGCGTGCACGCCGCAGCGAGCGCGGCTTCGCGATCCTGATGTTCGACCCCGCTGGATTCAAGCGTGTGAACGACACCTGGGGGCATGGTGCGGGGGACGCGGCGCTCACGATCGTGAGCGAGCGCTCGCGGAAATGCGTTCGCGCATCCGATACGGTGGGGCGCCTCGGCGGCGACGAGTTCCTGGCGATCCTGCCGGAAACCGCGCGGGAGGGTGCGTTGCAGGTGGCGGAGAAGCTTCGCCAGGTGCTGGCCCTATCCCGTCGGCGACGCGGTGGCCTTGCAGCGCGCTGCCGACGCGGCGCCCTACGAAGCGAAACGCGGAGGGAAGAACCGGGTGCTCGAAGCGCCGGTGAGCGCTCAGCGCATCCCGGCGATGTAGTCGGAGAGCGCCTGCATGTCGCGCTCGTTCAGCCGGGACGCCACCGGGCCCATCACGGCGTGCGGCCGCTCACCCGACGCGTAGGCCTTGAGCCACCCCAGGCTCTGCTCGGCATGCTGGCCCGCGAGGCGGGGATACTGCGTCGGAATCCCGTGCCCCGACGCGCCATGGCAGCCCGCGCATGCGGGGACGCCGAGAGCCTTGATGCCGGAGCGCCAGATGGCCCGGCCGCGCTCGGCCGCAGCCTTGTCGCGCGCGAAGCGCGGGGCCGGTTTCTGCGTCTCGAAATACGCACCCAGGCTCAGCATGTCCTCCGCCGAAAGTCCCGCCGCCATGCTTTGCATGACGGGGCTCGGCCGGGCGCCGGACTTGAAGGCCGCAAGTTGCAGCGCGACATAGCCGCCGTGTTGTCCGGCGAGACTCGGATTGGCGGCCGCGGGGCTGTTGCCGTCCGGCCCATGGCACGCCGCACACACGGTGGTGGCGAGCTGCTTGCCGCGCTCCAGATCGGGCTTTGCGGCGGGGACCGGCGACGCGGCCGCCACAGCGCTTGCGTAGACTAGCGCCATGATCCCGGCGAAACCCGTAAAGAAGCGCATTCGAAAACCTCGCGAAAAGGAAGACACCAAGGGAAAGGCGAAACCCGCGAATTTTACCCGATTCCCCTTCGCCAAGGCCGCCTACACACTCTCGGTCCACGACCCCGACAAGCTGCCGCGCGGCGGGCCTCCCGAGATCGCCTTCGCCGGCCGCTCGAATGCCGGCAAGTCGAGCGCCATCAACACCCTCGCGGGCCGCAAGCGCCTCGCCTTCGTGAGCAAGACGCCGGGCCGCACCCAGCTCATCAATTTTTTCAGCCTCGGGGGCGCTGCGATCCTGGTGGACCTTCCGGGCTACGGCTACGCCGGCGTCCCCGGCGAGGTCCGTGACCATTGGAAGCATCTTGTGGGTACCTATATCTCGGAGCGCGATTCGCTCGCCTTGGTGGTGGTCGTCATGGACTCGCGCCACCCGCTTACCGACCTCGATCGCACGCTGCTCGACTGGCTCAAGACCGCGGGTCGCGCAGCACACGTGCTGCTCACCAAGTCGGACAAGCTTTCCAAGCAGGCGGCGCAGGCGACGCTTTCGCAGGTCCGACGCGACCTCGCGACCCACTATCCCAATGCCACGGCGCAGCTCTTTTCGAGCCTGAAGCGCGAGGGCATCGAGGAGGCGGCCAGCGTGCTTTCGCATCTGGCGCGCGGAAAAAACAAAGCCCCGGCAAAAGGGGAGTAATGCCGGGGCCAAAAAAGCCTTAATTGGGATTAAGGCACCCGCTCAGGGAGGAGAAGCGGGGAAGGGACTTAACCCTTCATCGGATGAGAGCGCACCCCCATGCTAAAGTTCCCGGCCATTTTGAAGCGCAGGTAACCTCCCGAGATGCTTGGAAAATTTCCTGAACGTCGCATGCGCCGGGCGCGGCATGATGACTTCTCCCGGCGCCTGGTGCGCGAGTCGCGGCTCACATCCGACGACTTGATCCTGCCGGTGTTCGTGCTCGAAGGCGCGGGACGCGAAGAGGCAGTTATCTCGATGCCCGGTGTAGCGCGTCGCAGCGTGGACGTTCTGTTGCCATTCGTTGAGCAAGCGCTCACGCACGGCATTCCCGCAATTGCGTTGTTTCCCGTGATCGATGACAGGCTCAAGACCGGGGGCGCCGAGGAGTCCTACAACCCCCGCGGCCTCGTCCCGCGCTGCGTTCGCGAGCTGAAAGCACGCTTCCCCGAGCTGGGCGTGATCACCGATGTCGCGCTCGACCCTTACACCAGCCACGGGCAGGATGGGCTCATCGACGCGAGCGGGTACGTGGTCAACGACCCCACCCTGGCGGTGCTCGAGAAGCAGGCGCTGGCGCACGCGGAGGCGGGCGTCGACATCGTCGCGCCCTCGGACATGATGGACGGGCGCATTGGGCGGCTGCGCCGGGCGCTGGACGCGCGTGATTTCATTCACGTGCGCCTGCTCGCGTATTCGGCGAAATACGCGAGCGCCTTTTACGGCCCGTTCCGCGACGCGGTGGGCTCGGGCGCGAGCCTGGGCACCGGCGACAAG
This sequence comes from Pseudomonadota bacterium, assembly GCA_030855025.1. Lineage (GTDB taxonomy): Bacteria > Pseudomonadota > Gammaproteobacteria > Burkholderiales > Usitatibacteraceae > Usitatibacter. The sequence goes on along the minus strand of JALYSB010000067.1, from coordinate 4,054 downwards.
AAAACCTACCAGATGGATCCGGGCAATTCCGACGAGGCGTTGAACGAAGTTGCGCTCGACCTCGCGGAAGGCGCCGATTTCGTGATGGTGAAGCCCGGCATGCCGTATCTCGACATCGTGCGGCGCGTGAAGGATCGATTCGGCGTGCCCACGTTCGCCTACCAAGTGAGCGGCGAATACGCGATGCTCAGGGCCGCCGCGGAGCGCGAGTGGATCGACGGCGAGGCCTGCATGATGGAGTCGCTCCTCGCCTTCAAGCGCGCGGGCGCCGACGCCATCCTCACCTATTTCGCGCTCGACGCAGCGCGCATCCTCTCTAGGGCGCGCTAGAGGCGAGCAAAGCTTCGACGTCGGCGAGTCGCGCCCGCTCGCGCGCCTCGTCAACGCAACGCGGCCGCGCGCTCGAGCGCTCGTCGTCGGGATCGAGCACCGTAAGTGTCACGGTCACGTCGTCGACCTCGATCGTGATTCTCGGCACCTCGTCGAGCCGCCCGCCGCGGCGCACGCTCTTCGATCCCTCCTCGAAACGGTAGCGCTTGTTGAGCAGGAACATGGTGAGCGCCTTCTCGTCGTCAGTGAACAGTTGCAGGTTCACGTCGGAGAACTGGCCCGCGGTTCCGTTGAGCACCGAGCCCACGAGCGCCGGGCGGAAATCGTCGAACTCGCGCATCACTTTCACCGCCACCTCGCGCAGCCGGCGCAGCTGGGCGGGTTGCTCGTCCTTCTGGTAGAGGTCCTGGTATTCCCGCAGCGCCTCCTCGATCTCGCTGTTGTCGGGCAGCTGGTGGGCATCGCCAAGGCCGGCCTGGCGCGCCGCCTTCTGCTTTGCGGTCGCGTAGTCGGCCACTCCGTCCTCGGCCATGAGGCGCGCGGCGAGGTAGGCGATGTGGCGCCGCAGGTTGTTGTCGCGCCGCGATCGGGACTTGGGCATGGCCCGCCTAGAAGATCTGGTTCTTCACCTCCTCCGGCGGACGACTGGCGTCGCGCGCGAAGGGGCTGTCCTCGCCGATGGGCGGCTGGGACTCCTGATAGAAAAACTCGCTAGTGCGGCTCATGCCGCTCGGCTCGCGCAAGCCCGTTCCCGGGTTGATGTTCACCGCCACTACGCCCGAGGGCGTGGGCAGCTCGGTCTCGGGGACCCCCTTCAGCACCTTGGCCGCGTACCCCATCCAGATCGGCAGCGCGGCGAGGCCGCCGGTCTCGTTGGGCCCCAGGTTCGCCGGCGTATCGAAACCGATCCAGGAAACCGCGACCAACCGTCCCATGAAGCCCGCGAACCACGCGTCGATGTGGTCATTGGTGGTGCCGGTCTTGCCCGCCAGATCGTGGCGGCCCAGGGACATGGCGCGCGCGGCGGTGCCGTAGCGCACCACGTCGCGCATCAGCGTGGTCATGAGGAATGCGTTGCGCTCGTCGAGAACGCGCTCGGCGTCGACCCCCGCAGTCTCGGGCTTGGCCGCATAAAGGGTGGCGCCGCGGTTGTCCTCCACGCGCGCGATGAACCACGGCTTCACGCGGTAGCCGCCGTTGGCGAAGACCGCATAGGCCGAAGCCATCTGCAGCGGCGTGGCGGATCCCGCGCCAAGCGCCATCGTGAGGTAGGCAGGATGCATCTTCGGGTCGAACCCGAAACGCTGGATGTAGTCCTGCGCGTAATGCGGCCCGATCGCCTGCAGGAGGCGGATCGACACCATGTTCTTCGACTTCGCGAGCGCCGTGCGCAGGCGCATCGGCCCTTCGTATTTCGCGTCGTAGTTCTTCGGCTCCCACAGCTGGCCGCCGGTCTTGGCCGCCTCGATCACGAACGGCGCGTCGTTGAGCACCGTGGCGGGCGTAAACCCCTTTTCGAGGGCCGCCGAGTAGATGAACGGCTTGAAGCTCGAGCCGGGTTGGCGCCATGCCTGGGTCGCGTGGTTGAACTTGTTGGCGTTGAAGTCGAAGCCGCCGGCAAGCGCGAGGATCGCGCCATTGGCAGGATCGAGCCCCACAAGGGCCGCCTCGACCTTGGGGAGCTGGGTGATGCTCCAGACACCCTTGTCGTCGGACTGCAACCGGATGATCGAGCCGCGGCGGATCGCACGGTCGGGATTGCGCTCGGTGAGCGCCCGCGCCGCGAACTTGAGTCCGTCACCGGCGATCGTGACGGCGTCTCCCCGCCGCAACGCTGCCTTGACCTCCTTCGGGCTCGCTTCCAGGACCACGGCGGGCACCATCTCGCCCAAGACCTCGCGGTCCTGGAGGGCATCCTCGACGGCCTCATCGACGTTGGCGCCGGCTGGCGGAATCGCCGCCGTGCCTTCGGGACCGCGATATCCGTGGCGCCGTTCGTAGTCGAGCACACCCTGCCGCAGCCCCGCGTTGGCCGCCTCCTGGTCCTTGCGGCGGATGGTGGTGTAGACCCGCAGGCCGCTCACGTATGCCGTTTCGCCGTACTGCTCGACGATCGCCGCGCGCGACATCTCGGCCACGTAGTCGGCGCGGAATGCGAAGGTCTCGCGCTGGTTGCTGTTCAGCTTCAAAGGCTCGGCCAGCGCCTTCTTATATAGATCGCTCGAAAGCCAGCCCACATCCTGCATGCGCCGCAGGACGTAGTGCTGGCGCTCCTGCGCACGCTTCGCGTTCACGAACGGGTTCTGGCGCGAGGGCGCCTGGGGAAGGCCCGCAAGCATCGCGGCCTCGGCCGCGGTGACCTCCGCCAGGCTCTTGCCGAAATAGACGTTGGCGGCAGATTGAAACCCGTAGGCGCGCTGGCCGAGGAAGATCTGGTTGATGTAGAGCTCGAGGATCTGGTCCTTGGTGAGGTTCGCCTCGATCTTGAAGGCGAGGAGCACTTCGGAGAGCTTGCGGGCGAAGGTCTTCTCGCGAGTGAGGAAGAAAGTGCGCGCCACCTGCATGGTGATGGTGCTCGCGCCCTCGCGTCGCCCCTGGAGGTTGGCGAGGGCGGCGCGTGCCATTCCCAGGTAATCAACCCCGCCGTGCTGGTAGAAACGGTCATCCTCGGCTGCGAGGATCGCCGCTTTCATCACCTGGGGGACGTCCTGGATCTTCACCACCGCCCGTTTTTCCTCGCCGAACTCGCCGATCAGCTCGCCATCGGCGCTGTAGATCCGCAAGGGAATCTTGGGCCTGTAGTCCGTTAGGACCTCCAAGCTCGGCAAGTTGGGCCAGAGCAGGACGACCGTGAGCGCTGCGACCCCGGCTGCGACCAGCAGGAGCGACACGCCAATCAGGCTTGGGTAAAACCACCAACGGGAGGTCATCGGAAAGAAAAGGCAACCATATCGGGCTCGTGAGGCCGCGGCGCCGCGCGCGCGTTCAATTTACCGCTGTCATTATAGGCACGATGGTCGCTCTAAGGCCTTGCTACAAAATGCTTTACAGGCCTTGGACTTGTTGCTAGCATCTAAAGTAGATTCTCCGTTTGGGTGCTAACCGTCAACTATGCTTAAAGAAAAATTAGCCGCCCAGTTCGATTTCCTGAAAGCCAAAGCGCCACCCCTGGTGGGCTGCGATATCAGCACGTCTTCGGTGAAGCTGGTCGAGCTGGTGGAAGCGGGACGTAACGTTTACCGCGTCGAGCGGTACGCCATCGAGCCGCTTCCCAAAGACACCGTGGTCGACGGGAACATCGCCAATATCGAGGCTGCGGGTGAAGCCATCAAGCGCGCGCACAAGGCGCTCGGTTCCCGTATACGGAACATTGCCCTGGCGCTGCCGGCCGCCGCGGTCATCACCAAGAAGGTGATCCTGCCGGGCAACCAGCGCGACGAGGACATGGAAGTCCAGGTCCAGGGCGAGGCCAACCAGTACATTCCCTTCTCCCTGGACGAGGTGAACCTCGACTTCCAGGTGCTCGGTCCCGCCCCTTCGGGGGAGGACGAGGTCGAGGTGCTGATTGCCGCCTCGCGCAAGGAAAAGATCGAAGATCGCGTCGCGGCCGCGGAGGCCGCGGGCCTGAAAACCGTGGTGATGGACGTCGAGTCCTACGCTTCGCAGACCGCCTTCGAGCTGATCTGCGGGGGCAGCTCCGGCATCTCGGAGGGCGACGTTACTG
>JALYSB010000238.1 GCA_030855025.1 Pseudomonadota bacterium | reverse complement strand
CCGGCGCTGGACTTGGGACGGCGTGGAGTTTGCCGTGGTCCATCCCGATGCGGGCGTCTATTCCGAAGAGCGGGGAAAGCGCGCGCGCAAGGAGAACGATCGCAGCTGCGTCGTGCGGGTGGCCGCACGCGGTGCCGCGGCGCTTCTCACTGGCGACGCGGAGGCGCGCAGCGAGAACGAGATGCTCGCCCGCGAGCCCGCCGCGCTGCGCTCCGAGGTGTTGGTCGTGCCGCATCACGGCTCGAAGAGTTCGTCCACAGCAGCGTTCCTGGATGCCGTGGCGCCGACGGTCGGCGTGCTCTCGGTGGGTCACCGGAACCGCTTCGGTCATCCGCACGAGGCGGTCGTGGCGCGCTACGCGGAGCGCGCAGTCCGGCTGCATCGCACCGACCGCGAGGGCGCATTGCGCGTGATCCTGCCCGCTGGAACCCTGGCGGCTCCGAGGGTCGAACCGCTGGTGCGGCAAGTGCGATACTGGAGCGAACGGAGGCCCCGATGAATCACTCGATGCAACGACGGCGCGTTCTTGCGTGGATGGGTGCGGCGACCCTCGTCCCCCTCGCACCCACGCGGCTCCTCGCCGACGAACGCCCGCTCACGCCAAAAATGACCGAAGGGCCGTTCTACCCGCGCAGCTTGCCGCGCGACGCGGACGCCGACCTCACGCGGGTGGAGGGCAGGGCGCAGCGCGCTGCCGGCACGCCGCTGGCAGTTTCGGGACGGGTCGTCGACCGCAGCGGCCGCCCGCGCGCCGCCGCCCGTGTCGAGATCTGGCAGTGCGATGCGCGGGGCCAGTACCACCTCGTGGGCGAGCCGGAGTCGTCGCTCGATCCGAATTTCCAGGGCTTCGGCGCCGTGACTACCGACTCCGAGGGGCGCTACGCGTTCACCACCATCAAGCCGGTGCCGTATCCCGGACGCACGCCGCACATCCATTTCACCGTGATCGAAGGGGGCAAGCGCAGGGTTACCTCGCAGATGTTCATCGAGGGCGAGCCGGCCAATGAGCGCGACGGGCTTTACCGCTACCTCGGCCGCGAGGCGCGCCTGGTGACGATGAAGCTGGAAGGCTCGGAGGCGAGCCTCAAGGGCGCGCTCGATATTGTCCTGGACTAGTCATCGTCGTCATCCTCGTCCCTACGCCCGCGCCTCCTCCTGCGTTCCCGTCCGTCTTCCCTTCGATCGAAATTCTCGCCTCGATAGGGTCGCCGGAAAACCTCTTCATCGGGCTGCAACTGCGGCGGATCGCGCTGCCAGCTGGGCGGCCGGGGACGAGCCCTGCGTTCGAAGATGTTGCCGAACCAGTTGCCGAACCTTTCGTACAGAGGCTCTGCAGGAGGTGCGCGCCGCGCCGGGCGTCCCGCCCCCGCGTCGATCAGGCGAGCGGCGAAAGCTTCGCGGAAGAAGCTGCCCACGACGTACAGCGCGTTGTGAGCTCCCTGCCCCCAATAGCCGCTGCGCATCGTCACGCGGTTGTCGTTGAAGCCCACCCATGCGCCAGCGACGAGCTGCTCGTGCATGAGGATGAACCAGCCGTCGGTGTTGTCCTGGGTGGTCCCGGTCTTGCCGGCCACGTCGGCCTGGATGCCGAAGCGGTTGCGGATGCCGCTGCCCGTCCCCTCGTCCACGACGCCGCGCAGCATGCCGAGCAGGAGCTCCGAGGTCTCCTTCGGCAGGGCCGGCTCGGCGCTGGGGACGAAAGCCTCGAGCACATTGCCGTTGCCGTCCTCGATTCGAGTGACGAGGATCGGTTCGATGTAGTCGCCGCCGTTCGCGATGGTTGCGTAACCGGAGACCATCTCGCTCAAGCTCACCGGGCTCGTGCCAAGTGCGAGCGAAGGCACGGCCTCGAGCTTGCTTTGACGCACGCCCATGTCATGCGCGAGCCTGGCAACGGTCGCGGGCCCGACTTTCTGCATCACCTGCGCGGTGATGGTGTTCTTGGAGTGGACCAGGCCATCGCGAAGCGACATCCGGTCGCCGGTGGGGGCGTCGGCGTCGGTGGGACGCCAGACAGAGCCGCCCCCGAGCGCGATCTCGACCGGCTTGTCGTAGAAGGCCGCGGCAGGGCTCATCCCCTGGTTGAGGGCGGCGGCATAAACAAAAGGCTTGAAAGTCGAACCCGGCTGCCGCTTTGCCTGGATCACGTGATCGAACTGATCCTGGGCGAAATCGCGGCTTCCGACCCACGCCCTCACGTGGCCGTTGCGGGGGTCGAGCGCCATGAACCCGGCCTGCAGCCGCGTCTTGTCCGCGCGCAGGGTGTTCATGAACGCGCGGTCCGCGCGGAAGCGCGCGAGACGCTGCGCCTCGGTGCCCTCGTCGTCGGCCGAGCGCCAGGCCGCCGAGTCCCGGATAAAGGTATCGACCAGGGCGCCTTTCTGCTTCCAGAAATATCCGAAGGGCTCCACGCCCGGCCGTTGCCGCGAATAGGCGCCGATGTCGGTCGACAAGAGCCGATCGGAGCTCATCCCCCACTCGACATCGGCGACCGCTTGCAGGCCATCGAGCTCGCGCGTCACGGCTCGATTGGCCAAGTCCTGCAGGCGCGAGTCGATCGTGGTGAATATCACCAGCCCGTCCGCATGGATGCTGTAGCCATTGCGGTCGGCCCAGCCAATCAGCCATTTGCGCAGATGCTCGGCGAAATGCGGCGCGGGACCGGCCGCTTCGAGCTGGCGCCGGAAATTGACCCGCAGCGGCCGCTTGCGAAGCGCCTCGAGGCTTGCGGGCTTGAGCTTGCCCCGAAGGGCCATTTGCCCCAGCACGATGTTGCGCCGCGCGACCGCGCGCTCGGGATTGAGCACCGGGTTGTAGTAGCTGGGGCCCTTCAGCATGCCGATGAGGGTCGCGCCTTCGAGCACCGTGAGCGCCCCGGCGGCCTTGCCGAAGTACGTGCGTGCCGCCATCTCGATGCCGAAGGCGTTGTAAAGGAAGGGCACCGTGTTCAGGTAGGTCTCGAGGATCTCCTCCTTGGAATAGACGGACTCGATCCTGAAGGCGGTGATGATCTCCTTGATCTTGCGAGTGACCGTGGCCTCCCGGCCGACGCTTTCGGGATAGAGGTTGCGCGCGAGTTGCTGGGTGATGGTCGAGCCGCCCTGGCGATCTCCCGCCAGCGTCTGCACGGTAGAGGCGAGCGTGCGCCGGAAGTCGACGCCATGGTGGTCGTAGAAGCGATGGTCCTCAGTGGCGATAAGCGCGTCGACGACCGGACGCGAAATGCCGGCGAGCGCCACCCACTCGCGATTCAACCGCTTGTAGCTCACGAGCTCCTTGCCATCGGCGGACTGCACCCGCGCGGGACGTTCGCTCTTGGCCTTCTTGAGCTCGGCGACGCCCGGCGTGAAGGGAATCAGCGCCAGGGCGTAGAGCAGCAGGAGAGCCAGGCACAGGCCGAGGAAACCCGCCACGCCTGCGGCGGCGTACCCCAGTCGCTTCCTCCATCCGGATTCGCGGCTTGCAATGACCGCGAAATACGATGAAGCCAGCAGTCGCTCCCTCAACCGGCCCCACAGGACTTTCATCTCCTGCTAGTCCGGCGAGCGCGATCCGCGTCGCAAGTCGAGCGTCACCGGGAAGCGCGGGTTGCGCGCCTCCTTGACGACCTCCATCGGCCCCGGGGTGTGGCCCATCGGCTGGAAACGCGCGACGCGCCGCGCCTCCGCCTCGAGGGCATTCACCGGGAAGGTCGTATAGGTGCGTCCCCCCGGGTGGGCGACGTGGTAGGTGCAGCCGCCTACCGAGCGGCCATTCCAGAGGTCGACCACGTCGAAGACCAGCGGCACGTGCACGCCGATGGTGGGATGCAGCGCCATCGGCGGCGCCCACGCGCGGTAACGCACGCCGGCCACGAACACGCCCGAATGCCCGGTGGGGGTCATCGGCACCAACCGTCCGTTGCAGGCGATCGCGTAGCGCGCGTCGTTGAGCCGCGTGGCCTTGACCTGAAGGCGCTCGACCGATGAATCCACGTAACGCGAGGTGCCGGTCTGCGCGACCTGCTCGCCCAGCACGTGCCACGGCTCGATCGCCTGGCGCAGCTCGAGCTCGATGCCTTCGTAGGCCACCGTGCCGTAGCGCGGGAAGCGAAACTCGACGAACGGCGAGAACCACTCGTAGCGGAAGCCGTAGCCGGCGCCGTTCAGGTCCTCGACCACGTCGCGCATGTCCTGGGCGACGAAGTGGGGCAGCATGAATTCGTCGTGCAGCCGCGTATCCCAGAACACCAGTTTCTCGCGGTAGGGCCGCGCCCAGAAGCGCGCGACCATCGCTCGCAGCAGGAGGATCTGCAGCAGGCTCATGCGTGCGTGCGGCGGCATCTCGAAGGCGCGGAACTCGAGGATGCCGAGCCGCCCGG
>JALYSB010000066.1 GCA_030855025.1 Pseudomonadota bacterium | reverse complement strand
TGGTGTCGGCGGTGGTTGCCGCGGCCCAGGGACGGCGCTACGTGAGCCCGCGAATCGCCGACAAGTTGGCGCAGGGCCTCGCGGGTCCCGCGGCCGACCAGCCGACGCACACCCAGCTTTCCGAGCGCGAGTTCCAGATCTTCTGCAAGCTCGCATCCGGCCAAAGCGTGTCCGAAATCGCCAAGGAGTTGTTCCTCTCGGTGAAGACGGTGAGCACGTATCGCTCGCGCATCCTCGAGAAGATGAACTTCAAGTCGAATGCGGACATCACCTATTACGCGGTGAAGAACCAGCTCATCGCATGAACCTGACGCTCCCCACGGGCGCTCCGAAAATGCACGCACCGATGCCGCATGAAGGCAGTCCCGAACGCCGGACCCTGCCGCCCGAGTTCCAGACCGGGAAGGCCGACGAGGAGGTGATGAACGCCCTCGTTGTCGAGGACTCGCCGCAGATCGCCGAGCGGCTGGTCGAGCTGGTCTCGGTGCCGAACCGCGTGGAGGTGGTCGCTACTGCCGCCACCGAAGACGAGGCGCTCAACGCCTGCGACCGCTACACCATCGCCCTGGCGATCGTCGATCTACAGCTCGCGCAGGGCACCGGCTTCGGTGTCATCCGCCGCTTGCGTGCCGCGACCGGCGCGAATCCCGCTTGCATCGTGGTGCTGACCAACCACGCAGTGCCCGCGCTGAAGGTCGCCGCCTTCGAAGCCGGCGCCGACTACTTCCTCGACAAGTCCAAGGACTTCGCGACCATTCCCCGCCTGATCGGCGAATTGCTCAACAACAAGGGCAACTAGAGAAGAAAAAACGGGTGTCAGAGACCATTTTCCAGCTCCGGAATGGTCTCTGACACCCGTTTTTATTTGAGCGGGACGAAGACCTCGATGCGCGTGCCCCCTCCGGGGCGCGTGATGAGGTCGAAGGTGCCGCCCACCGACCGCATGCGCTGCATCATGCCGGATATTCCGTGGGCCCGGCCGCGCGCGCCCTCGACGTCCGCAATGCCGATTCCGTTATCCGAGATACACACCCGCAATCCTTCGTCCGTGCGATCAACGACCAGGTCCACGGCCTTGGCTCTGGCGTGCTTGATGGTATTGGCGAGGCTTTCCTGCACCAGGCGGAAGAGGGCGATCTCGAGGTCTCCGGACAGGCGCTCCAGGCGTTCGCTGATGCGCATCTTGCAATCGAGGCGAGCGACGCGGCAGGTATCGTCCACGTACCACTGCAGCGCCGAGGCAAGCCCGAGGTGGTCCAGGAGCGACGGGCGCAGGTTCTCGATGATGCGGCGCTTGAGGTCGATCCCCTGGTCGATCAACGCGTTCAGGCGCTTCATGCGCTCCGTGTATTGCGGTTCGGAGCCCAGGCGGCTTTCCAGCCAGGCCAGGTCCATTTTCGCGGGCGTGAGGATGCCTCCCAGCGAATCGTGCAGCTCGCGGGCGAGCAACGCCTTCTCGCGTTCCGCGTGAGTCTGGAGAAACGTCGAAAGGGAAGCGAGCGACTGGTTCTCGGCCTGAAGTCGCGCGACCAGCGCGCGCAGCTCGGATGCGCCAAGCCGGTCGAGATTTTCAATGCTGTCCAAGGGATTCACCGCGAGGCAGAAGCGAAAACGGCCACGGGGAAGTCTACCCCATGGCCGTTAGCGCTTGGATGCCGAGCGTTCGCGTTTCAGTCGCGAAACAGGCGGTTGTCGGCCACGCGGATGCGATCGCCCACGCGAATTCCGTCGAGGGAACTCTGCAGGAACGTCGCTTCGCGTCCGTCGCGGAACTGCACGGTGACGCGATACTGCTCGTCATCGTTGCGACGGCGCTCGACCTCGTTACCCACGACCGCGCCGCCGACCGCGCCTGCAACCGTCGCCGCATCGTTGCCACGACCGCTGCCGACTTGGTGTCCGAGCACGCCGCCGATAATCGCGCCGGCGACTGCGCCGCCGCCACTCGTACGGCCACCGCCACGGACGACGTCGATCGCCACTACGCGGCCGGAATCGCCATAGGCGACGGTGTTGTAGTTCGGGCCGGCCGAGCTATAGCGCGGCTCGTAACGCGGCTCGCTGTAGTACGGATCCGAAGCGCAGCCCGCAAGGGCCAGCGCGACGGTAGCGGCGGAAATGTATCGGGTTTTAAGCATTGGGTACTCCTTGGGTTTAGACCGAGCGCCGGAACACGCCCATGAGGAGCGAGACCACGAACGCGATGAGGAAGATGAAGAACAGGATCTTGGCGATCCCGGCCGCGCCGGCGGCGATCCCGCCAAAACCGAGCACTGCGGCGATGAGAGCAACGATGAAGAATACGGCGGCCCAGTAAAGCATGGTGAGTCTCCTTCGAGTTTGAGGGTGCGAGGATTAGTGCTTCAGCTTCTTTCGAACGGAACGCTGCCGGTAGGCGCGGACGAAATACTTCATCGCCGCGGTGCCGATCGTGAGCAGTGCCGGGCGCGCGGCGAGCGCCGCGGCGAATCCAAGGATCCGTCGCGCCGGGTTCGCCTCGATGCGATCGAGCCGGCGCACCACGTTGGCACGCTGCAGTTGCGCCGCGAGCACCACGAGCTCGCGGCGGCTGCGCAGTTGGTCGAGCTCAGTCACCGGTGCCCCGCAGCATTTCCTGCAGCCCGCTCTCGTCGCCCTTCAGCACCTTGATCGTTTCCTGGAAGATCGGATGCCGATTCTTGGATTGGAGCCAGATGTAGGCCGCGCCCCCGGCGCCCGCCACGAGGAAAACCGCCGCCGCGATCGCGAGGATCGCGGGCCGGTTGGCCTCCGAGGCAAACATCACCAGCGCAAAAATGCCGAGCAGGAGCCCAAAGGTGAGGAGGTAGAGCGCGGCAACGGCGACTACGATGAATCGCACCACCCACGCCTTCTCCTCCTTCAACTCGATGGCCACCAGCTCGAGGCGGGTGCGGACCGCGCGTACGCCCGTCGAGGCGATACCTCTGATATCGCCGACGAAGCTGGTCGCTTCGCGGATCACGGGCGTCCTCCCTAACGGCGTGACGCGAGGAAGCCGATGATGGCGCCCGCGGCCGCGGCGATTCCCACCGCGCGCCAGGGATTGCTGCGCACGTATTCGTCGGTGGTGGTCATCGCGGCTTTCGCGCCATCCTGGACCGTCGTCTGGATCTCGCCGAACTTCTCGCGTGCGACTTCGTACTGCCCGGCGAGCTTCGACTTGACGTCTTCGTATTGCCCCGCGACCTTCGACTTGACGTCGTCGATCTTGGCGGCGCCCTCGTCCTTCACGGTCTTCAGAAGCTCCTGGGCCTCCGAAACGACGTTCTGGACGTCACGGCCGACGGGGCTGTTTAGTGGACGGCTCTGCATGTTCATTCAAGTCTCCTGGCGGGTCGCGTTGGTGGGTCGATTACTTGCCGGCGAGGCGAATGTCGTTCTTGACCGACTTCACGCCTGAGGTATTGCGCGCGATCTGCCCGGCTTTTTCGGCTTCGGCCATGCTGTTGGCGAAGCCCGACAGTTGGACTACGCCCTGGTAGGTGTCGACCTTGATGTTCATGGCCTTGACCAGCGGATCCTCGATGAACTTGGCCTTCACCTTGGTGGTGATGGTGGCGTCGTCGACGATGGCGCCGGCCGACTTGTCGCCCAGGTGGGTGCAACCGACGGAACCGACGGCAATGGCGGAACCAAACAGGACAGCGGCAAGCAGGGATTTCGATTTCATGGGTTTTCGCTCCAAAGTGATCAGAGTTCGTTGTAGGTAGGGCCCCGGGGGAGTTGGCGATGAAGCCGAATCTCCCTCTTCGCCAGAATAGGGATGCGCACGCTTCGGCTCTGTCGGATGCCCTGCCGGCACACGCGAGCGAACCTCCTATTCACGCGTGGGACTCGTCCTACATCGCGTGCAGGGCACCTGAGGACATGCGGACGAGCCTCCAGCCGACGGTGATTGCGGCCCGGCACGTCTACGATGTTGCCTACCGATCATCGAACATCTTTTTTTCTTTTCGAGGACCCCCATGACAACGACCCCAATTACGCGACTGGCGCTTGCCGCAATCGCCGCGCTCGCCCTTGGCGCCTGCGATCGCGAATCCACCCAGCAGGCCCGGCAGGACGCCGCCAATGCGGGCCAGAAGGTCGAGCGCGCGTTGGAGCGTACTGGCCAAAAGATCGCCGAGGCCAGCCGTCAGGCCGCGACCGAGGTGAAGCAGGCCGGGGCCGAGCTCAAGAGCACCACCATTTCCACGAGCAACGACGTTCGCTCGACCGACACCGGGCGTGTGCTCGCAGACACGGCGATCACCGCCTCGATCAAGACCGATTACCTGAAGGACCCCGACCTGAGCGTCCTCAAGATCGACGTGGATACCAAGGATGGCGTGGTGACGCTCAATGGCCTGGCGGGCACCGAGGAGGGGCGCAAGCGCGCCGGGCAACTCGCGGGCGCGATCAAGGGCGTCAAGGAAGTGCGCAACCACCTCACGGTCAAGAAGGGGTAGCCCGTAACATTCCTGCAAGGTTCGGAAGGAAATGTCACTGCGGCCCTGAAAAGGGGTGCGTAGTATCCTTCCGGAAATGCACGCCGACAGCTCGCTCGCACGCAATCCCGCCCCGTCCGCCGCCCAGAGGCTGCGGGTGCTCCTGGTGGAGGACAGCGCGCGGCTCGCCGCATCGATCCGGGACTATCTCGAGCGCCAGAATTACGAGGTCTTCATCGAGGGCGACGGCAATGCCGTGGCGGAGCGCTTCGACCGCCTCAAGCCCGACCTCGTGATCCTCGACCTGATGCTGCCCGGCAAGGACGGCCTCACGATCTGCCGCGAGTTGCGCCGCCACGATCGCATCCCGATCCTGATCCTCACCGCCAAGGGCGAGAACATCGACCAGGTGCTGGGACTCGAGATGGGAGCTGACGACTACGTGGTGAAGCCGGTGGAGCCGCGCGTGCTGCTCGCGCGAGTCGAAGCGTTGCTGCGCCGCGCCCGTTCTGCGCCCCCGGAGGCGCGCGAGGCCCGCCTCACCGCCGGGCGCCTCACCATCGACGGGGCCCGCCGCTGCGCCGCCATCGACGCGCGCGCGGTGGAGCTCACGACCGGTGATTTCGACATCCTGTGGCTGCTGGCCTCGCGCCAGGGAAACGTGGTCACTCGCGACGAGATCCTGCGCGTGGTGCGCGGCATCGACTACGACGGGCTCGACCGCTCCATCGACGCGCGCATCTGCCGCCTGCGCCGGAAGCTGCAGGAGGCGGGCGGCGCGGAGTCGATGATCAAGACCGTGCGCCTGCGCGGGTACCTCTTCGCCGGCGAGGGCTAAGCCCGAAGCGGTTGCGCGGGGCCTATCCATGCTCCGACTGTTCCTCCGGCTCTACCTCCTGCTCATGCTGCCGGCGACGGCGGCGTTCGTGTTTTTCATGTACGCGACCGACCAGGTCATGGCGCAGCTGCACGCTGAGCAGCAGCGCGCGCGCGCGGGCGTGGCCTTCGACCGCGCCGAGCGCATCGTCACCGACCAGCGGGTGCCCGACTGGCAGGGCAGGCTGAAGGAGATCGAGGCGACCTTTCGCGTGGCCCACGAAGTCGTGCCGATCGACAAGGCACTCGGCGACTTCTTCATGTCGGGCTCGGAGAAGGAGCGGCTGCGCACCGGCGCGATCGCGTTCCGCGACCGGCCCGGCGGCGGAACCGTGTACCTCCGGCGCATCAAGGAGTCCGATCGGGCGCTGCGCATCGAATGGGTCGGCGCCTACGAGTATCTCGCCCTCTACTACACGATCATCGTGGCGCTGGTGACCACCGCCGTGGCGGCGATCCTGTGGTTCTGGACACGCCCGCTGTGGCGCGACCTCGAGGCGCTCAAGGCGGCGACCGCGCGCGTGGGCGCAGGCGACCTGCGCGTGCGCGCGGAGGTGCCGAAGAGCTCGATGCTCGCGCCCATCGCCACCGGATTCAATGCCATGGCGCAACGCGTGCAGCTGCTGCTGCAGTCGCACCGGGACCTCGAGCAGGGCGTGGCCCACGAGCTGCGCACGCCGCTCGCGCAGCTCAAGTTCGATCTCGAGCTCGCGCGCACTGCGTCCGCCGACGCCGAGCGCGAGGAGCGGTTCGTCGCGATGGAGCGCGACGTCGTGGACCTCGAAGACCTGGTGAGCGAGCTGCTGGTGCTCGCGAGCCTGCGGGAGGCCCCGCCCTACGTGCCGCGCGACGTACGGGCGAGCGACTTGGTGGACGAGGTGCTGCGCCGCGCCCACGACGAGATGCGGGCCGCCGGGCGCGCCATCGCCATCGAGCCGCCGCGGCACTTGCCGGAGAGCCTGTCGTGCGATTCGAAATACCTCTCGCGTGCGCTTGCCAACGTGCTGCGCAACGCGGTGCGCTATGCCAAGTCGAGAGTGGCGATGACCATCGAGCGCGCCGGCACGCGCACCACCATCAGCGTCGACGACGATGGGCCTGGCGTGCCCCCGCTCGAGCGCGACCGGCTGTTCGAGCCGTTCACGCGCCTGGAAGGCAGCCGCGGGCGCGACAGCGGTGGCGTGGGCCTGGGGCTTGCCATCGTGAAGAGCGTGGCCGAGTGGCACGGCGGCGAGGCGCGCATCTCCGACTCACCGCTCGGCGGCGCCCGAGTCTCGATCAGCTGGTAGGGGACTGGCGAGTTCAAAGCATTTTGCCCTTCGAAGCCACCGTTGGCTTCTTCTTCGCCGTGGCGGATTTTTTCTTGCCGCGGAGCTTGAGCCAATTCTCGAACTCGTCGGCGGGCAGCGGCGGGCAGATGAGGTAGCCCTGGCAGGCGCCGCAGCCTTCGCGGGCGAGGAAGTCGAGTTGCGCCTGGCTCTCCACGCCTTCGGCCACGACGTCGAGGCCGAGGCCGCGGGCGAGGCCGATCACAGCCGAGACGATCGCGGCACCGCCGCCGGACTCGTTGCGCTTGGCCGCCTCGATGTCGGCGACGAACCCCTTGTCCACCTTGAGGATGTCGACGGGAGGTGGCGCAGGTGCGACAGGCTCGAAAACCCGGTGCCGAAGTCGTCGATCGCGATGCGCACTCCGAGCGCGCGCAGCTTCGCCAGCACCAGGCTCGCGCCCTCGACATCGCGCACCATGCTGGTCTCGGTGATCTCGAACTGAAGCCAGCCGGGCTCGCAGCCGTTCCTGGCCAGGATTCGCTTGAGGTCCGCGATCATCGAGGTGTCGCGCAGCTGGCTCGCCGAAAGGTTCACGCACACCACGATGCTTCCGAGGCCGCGATCGCGCCATTCGCGCGCCTGGCGGCTCGCGTGGTCGAGCACCCAGTGGCCGATTGCGTGACCCAGGCCGGTTTCCTCCGCGAGCGGGATGAAACCTGCCGGCATCACCAGGCCCTTCTCGGGATCGTGCCAGCGCAGCAGCGCCTCGGCGCGCGTGACGCGCCCGGTGGCCACTTCCATGATGGGCTGGAAATGCAGCCGTAGCTCGTCGTCGCGCAGCGCCCGGCGCAACGCGGTTTCCACCTGCACGCGGTGCGCGCGTCGCTGCCCGAGCTCGGTGGAAAACATGCGGAAGGCGTTGCGGCCCAGCTCCTTCGCGTGGTACATCGCCGCGTCGGCGTTCTTGAGAAGCGTCTCCGTGTTTTCGCCATCGTCGGGGTAGAGCGCGAGCCCGAGGCTGCCGCTTACCTGGATCTCGTGGCCCTCGATGTGGAACGGGCGGCGCAGCTCGTCGAGGATCTTGCGCGCGACGTGGTCCGGCGCGAACTGGTCGTCGAGGTCTTCGAGCACCACCACGAACTCGTCCCCGGAGATGCGCGCCAGCACGTCGCTCTGGCGAAGGGCGGCGCGGATGCGGCGCGCAACGTCCTTCAGCAACAGGTCGCCGATGCGATGGCCGAGGGTGTCGTTCACGTCCTTGAAATGGTCGAGGTCGAGGAACATCACGCCCACGCGCCGGCGGCCGCGCAGCGCGCGCGCGAGCGCCGCATCGAGCCGGTCGTTCAGCAGCACGCTGTTGGGTAGCGCCGTGAGCCCGTCGTGCGTCGCCATGAACTGCAGGCGCTCCTCGGCCTGGATGCGCGAGGAGACGTCCTGGGCAAGCGAGAGGATCGAGATCACGCGGCCGGCCTCGTCGCGCAGCGCCGAGTTGTGCCACTCGACCCAGATCACCGAGCCGTCCTTGCGATAGTTGCGGTGCATGAGCGTCGCATGCGGCAGGCGGCCTTGGACCAGGCTCGCGATCATGTCGGCGAAGGCGGGCCGGTCCTCCTCGTAGACGAGGCGCCAGCCCGCGAGCGTGCGGCCCAGCGTTTCGGCGCCCCGCCAGCCGAAGATCGACTCGGCCTGGCCGGACCAGCGCACCACGCGCAGCTCCGTATCCCACTCGATCACCGCCAGCGGGGTGTTGTCGAAGTGCGCCGACAGGATCGTGTTGGCGCGCCGCAATTCCTGCTCGACCGACTTCTGGTCGTGGATGTCGCTGGTGGTCGCGTAGTAGCCGAGGTAGGCGCCGTCCACGATGCGCGGGCTCAGGCGCACGTTCATCCAGCGCGCGCGCCCGTCGGCGAAGCGCACCAGCCGCTCCACCGCGATCGCCTCGCCCTTCCTCACGCGCTCGACGATGGGCGCCATCAATTGCCAGCGCTCCTCGCCGAGGACCTCGCGCACCGAGGTGCCGATGATCGCCTCCGCGGGCTTGCCGATGTATTCGAGGAAGGCATCGTTCACGTAACGGTAGCGGGTGCCGGCATCGACGTAGCACATCGGCGTGGGGATCGAGTCGATCACCTGGCGCAGCTGCCGCTCCTTGTCCTCGATCGCCGCCTGTGCCGACTTTATCTCGTGGATGTCGGTGGACACCACGTAGTAGCCGACGACTTTTCCCGCGTCGCCGCGGCGCGGCGTGATGCGCACGCGCACCCAGCGCTCAGCCCCCGAGGGCAGGCGCAGCACGCGCTCGTAGGAGGATTCATGGCCCTGCACTGCGCGGTCTATGTGGGGCTGCAGCTCGGCCATCACGTGCGGGGGATAGACCTCGGGCGGATACTTTCCGAGCGCGAACTCGCGCGTGAAGCCGCGCGTGGCGAGGAAGATGTTGTTCACGAACGTGCAGCCGAGCGCGAGATCCACGTAGACGATCGCCTCGGGGATGTTCTCGGCGAAGAACCTCAGGTCCTGCTCGCGCGCCGCGAGTTGCTGTTGCGCCTGCTTGACTTCGGTGATGTCGTGGGCGACCACGTACATCCCGCGCACCGCCCCCGACTCGCCGAAGTCGGGCACCGCCTTCACGTGGAAATGGCGCTCGCTGCCATCGGGCATGGAGCCCACGCGCTCGTAGGTGGCGGTTTCGCCGTGGTCGAAGACGCGCTGCGTGCGCCCGGCGATCCAGGTCGCCATTTCCGCGCCCATCAGCTCGGTCGTGGTGAGCCCGATGATCGCCGCAGGCGTGGTGCCGCGCTGGAGGGCGAAGTGGCGGTTGGCGAACAGGATGCGGCGCTCGCGGTCCAGGTACGCGACGGCGTCGGGGATGTTGTCGGTGTAGAGGCGCAGCTGCGCCTCCTGGGAGGCGAGGCGCTCCTGGGCGAGCTTGATGTCGTGGATGTCGCTGCCGACGATGTAGTACCCGTTGAAGCGCGCCTGCGCATCGAGGATCGGCGCCAGGCGCACGAGGTACCAGCGCGCTTCGCCCCCGGGCGGCCCGACCAGGCGCTCGTACGTGCACGTCTCGCCGCGCTTCAGGCGCTCCTTGTACGGATCGAGGAAGAGCGCGGCCGCCTCGGGGCCGAGCGACTCGCTCACCGAGTGGCCGACGAGGTCGTCTCCACCCAGGCCCCGGATGCGCTCGAAATACTTGTTCACGAAGACGTAGCGGAAGTCCGCGTCCACGACCGCGATGGGGCCGGGGATGTTCTCGGTGAAATAGCGCAGCTGCGCTTCCTGCCGCTCGAGCGCCGCGCGCGTGCGATGGTCGCCGTCCACGTCGACCATGAGCGAATAGAGGCCCTGCACCGAGCCATCGGGGGCAAAATCGGGAACCAGGTGCACGCGCACCCAGCGATCGACCCCGTCCTGCATGCGCGCGAGGCGCTCGTAGGTGCGCTTGGCTCCGTTGAAGGCGGCCTCGATCTCGGGGGCGATCACCGCCATGGCATCGGCATCGAACATCTCGTCGACGCGCTTGCCGATGGCATCCGCGGTGTCGGCGATCAGCCAGCCGGCGCCGGGCTGGTTGGCGAAGCGAAAGCGCCACTCGCGGTCGATATAACTCAATGGCACGCCGATGTTGTCCACCACGAGCTGCATCTGCTTGCGCTGCCGGGCAACCTCGCCCTCGGCATCCTTCAGCTGCTGCACGTCCACCAGCACCACCAGCACGCCGAGCACGTGTCCATCGTCGCGTAGCGGCATGTAGTGCGCACGCATCCAGAGGCCCGCCCGCGGGCCCTCGAGAGTCTGCCGGTTGAATACGACGGTCTCGCCGTCGAGCGCCCGTTGCAGCTGCGCGCGGCGCGCGTCGCTCGGGCGCTGGGCGAACACCTCGTCGGGCGTGCGCCCCAGGAATTCCGATGCGTCGCGACCCGAGTGCACCGCGTACGCCTGGTTCAGGTAGCGGTAGCGCAGCTGCGGATCGAGCACGCAGACCGGCAGGCCGACGAGCTCGAGCCCGGGCCGCAGGACTGCAAGGCGCGCCTCGAGGGCGGGACGCTCGACTGTACGCGGGTCGTTCATGGATGCATTTTCCGCCTCCGAGGCGGTAAACTGCTAGGCCGTTCGTCGCCTATTCTCGCCCACCTGGCTGCAGCTGCAACCCAATTCCCGGAATGAACCTCCACCGCCTGCTGCAAAGCCGTGCCGCCGAAGGCCGCCCCGTGCGTGTCGTGATGGTCGGGGCCGGCAAGTTCGGCTCCATGTACCTGTCGCAGGCGCAGCGCACGCCGGGCCTGCAGATCCTCGCGGTGGCCGACCTCGCACCGGACCGCGCGCGCGCCGCGCTTGCACGGGTCGGGTGGGAGGCGGCGCGTTTCGGGGCGAAGTCCCTGGACGAGGCAGCCAAGGCTGGCACGACTTTCGTGACCGATGACGCCAGGGCGGCGATCGCCCATGCGGCGACCGATGTGGTGATCGACTCCACCGGGCACCCTGCCGCGGGGATCGAGCACGTGCTCGCGTGCTGCGAGCACGGCAAGCACATCGTGATGGTGAACGTGGAGGCCGACGCGCTCGCGGGGCCGTTGCTCGCACGGCGGGCCCAGGAAGCGGGAGTGGTCTACTCGCTCGCCTATGGAGACCAGCCCGCGCTCATCTGCGAGCAGGTCGACTGGGCGCGCGCGGCCGGCTTCACGGTGGTCGCGGCAGGCAAGGGGACCAAGTACCTGCCGAGCTACCACGCGTCCACCCCGAAGACCGTGTGGGGCCACTACGGCTTCAGCGACGAGACGGTTTCCAGGGGCGACTTCAACGCGCAGATGTTCAACTCGTTCCTCGATGGGACCAAATCCGCGATCGAGATGGCGGCGGTCGCCAATGCCACCGGGCTCACGCCGGCGCCCGAAGGCCTCGCGTTCCCGCCGTGCGGGGTGGACGACTTGCCCCGCGTGCTCAGGCCACGCGCCGCGGGCGGCAGCCTGCACCACTGCGGGCAGGTCGAAGTGATCTCCAGCGTTGAGCGCGACGGCCGCCCGGTATTCCGCGACCTGCGCTGGGGTGTTTACGTGACTTTCGCAGCCGAGCACGAATACGTGCGCCGCTGCTTCCAGGAGTACGGCATCGTGACCGACTCGAGCGGCGAATATGCGGCGATGTACAAGCCAAGCCACCTCATCGGCCTGGAGCTCGGGATCAGCGTCGCGAGCGTCGCGCTGCGCGGCGAAGCCACGGGCGCGGCGACCGGGTGGCGCGGCGACTGCGTGGCCACCGCCAAGCGCGCGCTCGAGGCGGGCGAGGTGCTCGACGGCGAGGGCGGGTACACCGTGTGGGGCAAGCTCATGTCGGCGCAGGACTCCGCCGCCAAGCGCGCACTGCCCATCGGCCTCGCGCACAAGGTGAAATTGAAGCGCGACATCGCCGAGGGGAAAACCGTTTCGTGGGACGACGTCGATTACGACGCGGCCTCGCAGGCGGTGAAGATTCGCCGCGAGATGGAGCGAACCTTCAGCGGCGCGAAGTGATGCGGACAAAGGGCTTTGGATCCGCCGATAAACGCCGATAAACGCCGATAGGTCATTTTTCAATTTCCGGGATCGCGATCGCAATGGACACGAAATTCGCTCAGGGTTTTATCGGCGTTCGTCTGCGTTTATCGGCGGATTCAAAGCTTTTTCTCGCCTTTGTCCTCGCAGCATCCTCACTCGCCCACGCAGAGGTCACGGCGAAGGACGCGTGGGTGAGGGGCACGGTGCCGGCGCAGAAGATCACCGGCGCCTTCATGACCCTCACCAGCACCGAGGACGCGAAGATCGTTGGCGCCGCGTCGCCCGCGGCGAAGAAGACCGAGATCCATGCCTCGATGATGATGGGTGGGGTCAACCACATGCACGCCATCGACGCCATCGCCCTGCCCGCAGGCAAGCCCGTGGAGCTCAAGCCCGGCGGCAACCACGTGATGCTCATGGACCTCACGCGGCAGGTGTTGCCCGGAGAGTCGGTGCCGATCGTGTTCACGATCGAGGGCAAGGACGGCAAGCGCACCCAGGTCGAGGTGAAGGCGCAGGTGCGCCCGCTGGGCAGCCGATGAAGCTCTCCACGCGGCTCGCCCAGCGCGGCCGCGGTCCCGGATCGCGCCCCGGCACGGTCAACCTACCGGTCGCGCGCGCCTCGACCGTCACCTTCGCAACGCTCGCGGAGATGGATTCGGTGCAGGGCCGCTTCGAAGCCGACGAGGTGGTGCCCACCTACGGCATCGTCAACATGCCGCTGCGCGCTGCCTTCGAGGAGCTGATGGTCGAGATCGAGGGCGGCCACCGCGCGGCTACCTTCCCTTCGGGGCTCGCCGCGGTCGCTTGCGCAATCATGGCCGCGGTGAAGGCGGGCGACCACATCCTGATCACCGACAGCTGCTATGGCCCGACGCGGCGCTTCTGCGACCGTACGCTCGCGCGCTACGGCGTCGAGGCCACGTACTACGATCCGACGATCGGCGCGGGCATCGCGGACCTGATGAAGGCCAACACGCGTGCGGTGTACCTGGAGAATCCGGGATCGATCACGTTCGAGGTGCAGGATTTCCCGGCGATCGCGAAGGCGGCGCGCGAGCGCGGCGCCGCGGTGCTCCACGACAACACCTGGGCGACGGGCGTCTTCTTCCGCTCCTTCGACCACGGCGCCGACCTGGTCATCCAGGCGGCGACCAAGTACCCGGCGGGGCACTCGGACCTGCTGATCGGTGCCGTGGTCGCGACTGAGGCGTGGTGGCCGCGACTGCGCGATGCCTCGCGCGACCTGGGCCAGACCGCGAGCCCCGACGACCTTTTCCTGGCGCTGCGCGGCATCCGCACGCTCGAGGCGCGCCTGGCCCGACACCAGGGCAGCGCCTTGCAATTGGCCGAGTGGCTGAAGACCCATCCGGCGGTCAAGCGCGTGCTGCACCCGGCGCTGCCCGAGGATCCGGGGCACGCGCTCTGGAAGCGGGACTTCCTCGGATCCACCGGGCTCTTCGGCGTGGAACTCGCGGACGCGACGCGCGAGCAGCTTGCGCGGCTCATCGACGGGCTCGAGCTCTTCGCGCTCGGCTACAGCTGGGGCGGCTACGAGAGCCTGATCGTGCCCGGCAACCTCGGCCGCCATGGGCGCGCCGCGCGTCCTTGGACGGGCGGCGCGCTCATCCGCCTGCAGATCGGCCTCGAGGATCCTGCCGACCTGTTCGCCGACCTGGTGCGCGGCTTCGAGCGCATGAAGGGCGCGTGAAGCCGTTCGAAGCGCTCGAGGCGAAGCTCTCGGGCGCCATCTCCGAAGGCACCGAGGCGCTCTTCGAGGCCGTGTCGATCGAGGCTGTCAGCGGCGGATGCATCCATACCGCGGTGAAGATCGTGGGCTCGATGGCGCGCGAAGAGCACACCTATTTCGCCAAGTTCAACGATGCCGACCGGAAGGCCATGTTCGCGGCGGAAGCCGAGGGGCTCGAGGCACTGCGGGCGGCGGACGCCGTCGCCGTGCCACGCGCGATCGCGCACGGCGCCGACGCCGATCATTCCTGGCTGGTGCTCCAGTGGCTGGAGCTGGTTCCCCTCGACGAAAAAAGCGCGGCCAACCTCGGCGTGGCGCTGGCCGTGCAGCACCGCAGGCCCCAGGCGCGTTTCGGCTGGGCCCACGACAACTTCATCGGCGCGACCCCCCAGGCCAACGGCTGGTCGGACGACTGGCTCGCCTTCTGGCGCGCGCAGCGCCTGGTGCCGCAGCTGCGCCTCGCGGCGCGCAACCGCCTGCCCTCGCGCATGATCGACCGCGGCGAGCGCCTCGCAACCGATTGCGATGCGTTCTTCGGAACACACACGCCCGACAAGTCGCTCCTTCACGGCGACCTCTGGAACGGCAACGCCGCGGCGGCCGAGGGAAACATCCCGGTGGTGTTCGATCCCGCGGTGTACGTGGGCGACCGCGAGGCTGATATCGCGATGACCGAGCTCTTCGGGGGATTTCCGAAGGACTTCCTCGCCGCGTATCGCGCCGCGTGGACGCTCGACGGCGGCTACACGGTGCGACGCGATTTCTACAATCTCTACCACGTGCTCAACCACGCGAACCTTTTCGCGGGCGGTTATGTCCGACAGGGCGAGCAGTCGATCGAGAGGCTGCTGGCAGAGATCAGGTGAGGGACATGTCAGACGGCAGTGACGATCCCAGGATGCGCGAGCTCCTCGAGGAGCTTGGCGCCGCGCGTTTCCTCGCCAAGGCGAGCGAGACGCTCGCCCAGGTGGAGGGCTACGAGCCCACGCTGGAGCGCATCGCGAGCCTCGCCGTGCCGTCCTTCGCCGATTGGTTCGGCGTGCACATCCGACAAGCCGATGGCTCCGCGCGCCGCCTCGCGGTCAAGCACCTCGACCCGAAAATGGAAGCGATGGTGAAGGAGCTCTACCAGCGGTATCCCCCGACGCAGGGCAAGCCCTATGGGGCGATCCAGGTGATCGAGACCGGGGAGCCGGCATGGCTCCCGGACTTTTCCCAGGCGATTCCCTCGGTCGCACGCAATCCCGAGCATGCACGAATGCTCGCGGCCCTCGGGCTGCGGTCATTCATCTGCGTGCCGATGAAATCCCACGGCAAGGTGGTCGGCGCGCTCACGTTCGCCACGGCGGAATCGGGCCGGACCTACAACGAGATCCACCGGCGCGCCGCCGAGGACCTCGCGGCGCGAGCCGCGGTCGCGATAGAAAATGCGCAGCTCATCGAGGCGCTGCGCGATGCCGACCGGCGCAAGGACGAGTTCCTTGCCATGCTCGCGCACGAGCTGCGCAACCCGCTCGCGCCGGTGCGCAATGCCGTCGAGATACTGCGGTCGAAACCCGCCGCAACTCCTGAAGCCCAGTGGATCACCGACGTCC
>JALYSB010000065.1 GCA_030855025.1 Pseudomonadota bacterium | reverse complement strand
CCATAGCGCGTTGGCCCCACCCCTTCCCATCCCGAACAGGACCGTGAAACGACGTCGCGCCGATGATATTGCGGATTGCCCGTGAGAAAGTAGGTCATCGCCAGGGCCTTACACAGCAAAGGGCCACCCAACCGGGTGGCCCTTTTGCTTTTGTGCCGGGCAATGGACAATGCCCCGCATGGCCATGTTCTGGGAGCGCCTGCGCAGCTCGGCGCCGCTGAAGGGATCGTTCCTGTTCCTCGCGGTGGCGCTGATAGCCGTGGGCGCCGCGTTGCTCCCGACACCGCGCGAATCCCCGCTCGCCGATGCGGAACGATTCGCCTTCGACCTGCAGATGCGCGCGCTGCGCGCCATCCATCCGCGTCCGGTCGCAAACGATGTCTTGCTGATCGGCATCGACGAGGAGACCGAGGCGCGTTTCCACGAACCCGTCGCGCTCTGGCACAAGCATTTCGCCCAGGTGCTGCACGCGCTCGCGAAAGCCAGGCCGCGCGCGGTCGGCGTCGACATCGTTCTTCCGGAGCGTAGCTTCGACGGCATCGTCCCCGGGCTCGATCTCGCGATGATGCGCGGGCTCCTCGATTTGAAGCGTTCCACCGCGCTCGTCTATGTGCAAACGGTCGACAGCCACGGGCGCATCGTCGAGGTGCAGCCTAACTACCGCAACATCGTGACAGCCGAAAATCTCGGCGTCGACCAGCATGTGCGCGATCCCGACAGCGTCTCGCGCTGGTTTGGCGAGATGCATGCGCGCGATGGCGAGGTCGTGCCCACCCTCGCGAGTCGGCTGCTACAAAGGCTGGGGCTTCCCTTCAAGGCGGGCTACATCGACTACAGCCTTGGGGATCCCGTCGAGTACGTCCCATTGCATCTAATCAAGGATTGGGACGACGAACGCCTGCGCAAGGCTTTCGCCGGAAGGATCGTTCTCATCGGATCGATGCTTCCGGGCACCGACCGCTGGCGCCTGCCGGTGAAGCTGCTCGCACGGGATCCGGGGCGGGCCGGCGCCGACGAAGCGGAAGAAGGCGCCCGTCTGAGCTTCAACCAGCCCGGCGTGTTGATCCACCTGCAGGCGTTGCGCACTCACCTCGGCCCGGGTGTGCTCAAGCCGCTTCCCGATTGGGCTAAATGGCTGCTTTGCGCCGCCGCAGCCCTCGTCGTTTTCGTCCACGCCCGGCCTGGCGTCGTCCTCTTCAGCGCCTTGGCCGCCCCGATCCTCGCCCTAGGCGCAAGCCTCGCCGCAGTCGTCACGGCCCAGGTCCTTCTTCCCGTGGCGTCGGTCCTGGCCTGCTTCTGGTTGGCCCTCGTCGTGCGCGGTGTGTTCGACGCCGTAGAGGCGGTAGTGGATCGCCTGCGCCTGCAGGCCTCCTTCGCGGGGCAGGTGAGCCCGGCGGTGATGAAGGAGATGCTGGGCGGCAGCCTCAGCCCGGGCGTGAGCGGCCAACTGGTCGACATCTGCGTCCTCTTCAGCGATGTGCGGGATTTCACAACGCTTTCCGAGAACATGCCACCGGTCGTGGTAACGACTGTTCTGCAGCGCTATTTCGACCGCATGGTGCATGCTGTCCACCGCTATGACGGCACCGTTGACAAGTTCATCGGCGATGGCATGATGGTCCTCTTCGGGGCACCGCGGAAATCGGACGATGCCTGCGGCAATGCCGTGCAATGCGCGCTAGCGATGCTGACCGAGCTGGATCAGCTGAATGTGGAATTCACCCGCGAGGGGTTGCCGACGCTCACGATCGGAATCGGCATCAACTACGGCACCGTCACCGTAGGCAACATCGGGTCGTCGGAGCGGCACAACTACTCGGCGATCGGCGACGCGGTGAACGTCGCGGCAAGGGTGGAAGGGCTCACCAAGGACCTCGGGCGCAAGATCATCATCACCGAGGCCGTGGTAAGCCGGATCGAGGAACGCTTTCACTTCGATCCGCTGGGCAGCCACAATGTGAAAGGCCATAGCCCGGTCAACGTCTGGGGGATTCGCACGGCGCGCACCGCGCCGGCGGCAGTAGAAGTGGAGGCCGTCCTATGAAAATCATTCAGCGCACTCTCCTGGCTTTCCTCGTTGCGGCGATTCCGGCCGCGGCTGCGGATGCCATCGCGTTCATCACCAACATGAAGGGCGAGGTCGCCGTCGATGGCAACGCGCGCCCGTTGCTCCTCGCGGAGCTCGCCCGGGGCCAGAAGATCGCCGTGGGCAAGGATTCGCAGGCTTCGGTGATGTACATCGCCACCGGCAAGGAGTATGTCCTCAAGGGCCCCGACAATTTCGTGGTCAAGGACACCGATATCTCGAGCGCGGCCGGCATGCCTCCCGTGACGCGCGAGACACCCTGGCGCGCCAGCAACAGGGTGCTGGTGCAGGTCGCGCAAACCTCGGCTGCGAGTGTGCGCATGCGCTCGATCGCGCAGCCGAAGGCCGATACCGCCCCGAGGTTGCTCTATCCCACGGAGGGCAGCGTGGCGACGCTCGAGCCCACCTTTCGCTGGCGCGCTCCCGATCCGAAGCTTCAGGGTGACTTCACTCTAATGTTGATCGGCCAGGACAAGCCTGTGCACGTGGCCAGGGCGGTGGGCGGCAGCTATCGAGTACCGGTGAAACTTCGCCCCGAGTCCGACTATGCATGGACCGTGACGTCGGCGGGCAGCGAGATCGGCTCGGGGAAGTTTCGCACTCTGTCCACCGAGGCGCTCACGAGCGTGGCCAGGCGCAAGCCGTCCGACAAATCGGATTTTTCGGATCGACTGCTGTTCACGCTCTTGCTGCAGGAGATGGGCGCCACCCAGGAAGCGCAGGAGTCCTGGGCGCGCCTCGCCGCGGAACG
Source organism: Pseudomonadota bacterium (assembly GCA_030855025.1). GTDB lineage: Bacteria > Pseudomonadota > Gammaproteobacteria > Burkholderiales > Usitatibacteraceae > Usitatibacter. The sequence continues at coordinate 12,679 of JALYSB010000065.1, read as the reverse complement.
AGCCGATCTTCCCGAACTCGCTGGCTTTGCGAAGTAGATGCGCCTTGCGCTGACCGGCTTGCTGGCCGCGTGCGCCCTCGCCGCGCACGCCGGCCCGCCGCCGGTCGCGTTCGTGGCGGACATCAGGGGTAACGCCACCATCGAGGGCAACGGCAGGCTCGCGTTTCTCGCCGAGTTACCGCAGGGAACCCGGCTGCTGCTGGGAAGCGGCGCCACCGCGGCGGTGACGTTTGCCGCGACCGGCGCGGAGTTCACGCTCTCAGGTCCCGGGGAGTTCCTGGTGACTGCCGCTGAGGTGAAAGCGGACAAGGGCCCACCGCCACGGCGCCGCGCAGTCGCTTCATTGCCCGACCCGACCATCATTTCGCGCGCCTCGCAGACTGCCACCGCGAGCTTGCGAATGCGAAGCGTCACGCTCGCGGGCCCATCCGGCAGGCCCGGGCTCGAGTACCCGCTGCGCACGCGCGTCGCCACTCTGCAGCCTCTCCACCGCTGGCGCGGGGACGACGAGCCGGGACCCCATACCCTGATGCTCACCGACGCGAGCGGCAAGGAGATCTGGAAAGGCAGCGCCCAACCGGGCGGAACGCGGGCTGCTGTCCAGCTTGCACCGGGGACGCGGTATACCTGGCGCGTCACGTCGCCGAAGGGTTCGCTGGGGGAAGGGGAGTACGAGACCCTTTCAACGCAAGCCATGGCGCAGGTGGAGCAGTCCCGCGCCAAGGCGCAGTCGTACTCCGAGCGGGTGCTTCACGCTTTCCTGTTACAAGGCGTGGGCGCATCGCAGGATGCCCGCGAGGCATGGGCTGCACTTGCCCGGGAGCGGCCGGATCTTCCCGAGGCCGCGGCCCTCGCGCGCTAGTTGAGCGCCCGCGGCGCCTATGAGCGATAATTTTCGCCTGGGAGGCCTCGAAGAGCCCGTGCCACAACCATTGAATATCAGGATTGCGTCAGCGGCGCTGCGTGTGATCGCCGGCCTCGCTTGCGCGCTCGCTGCCGGGCTCGTCCAGGCGGCCGACCGGGTCGCGCTCCTGGTGGGCAACAACCAATACGCCGCGACGCCCCTGCGCAACGCGGTCAACGACGCCAGGGATCTCGCCGAAGCGCTGAAGGAGCTGGGGTTCAAGGTCATCGTGCGCGAGAACGCGTCGCGCCGGGAAATGATCGAGGGGATCCGCGAGTTTGGCCAGGCACTCGAAGGCGCGAGCACCGCGCTTTTCTTCTATGCCGGGCACGCGATGCAGTTCAAGGACCGCAACTACCTGATCCCGATCGATGCCGCGATGGGCTCGGAAGAGGACATCACGTTCTTCTCCGTCGAAATCGGGCAGATTTTCGATCGCATGGATCGCGCGCGCACCCGCTTCAACTTCATCATCCTCGATGCGTGCCGCGACAACCCGTTCGCGGCGAGTTTCAAGCTCACCAGCGCGGGCCTTGCCCAGATGAGCTCGCCATCGGGCACGATGATCGCCTATGCGACCGCCCCGGGCTCGGTCGCCGCCGATGGCTACGGGCGCAACGGCATCTACACCAAGCACATCCTCCAGAACATCCGGGTGGCGGACTTGCCGGTGGAAATCATGTTCAAGCGCGTGCGCGAAGGCGTCGAGCGCGAGACCCGCAAGTTGCAGACGCCCTGGGACTCCTCGTCCCTCAAGGGGGACTTCGCGTTCAACGCGAGCAGCGCGCGGGCGACCACTGCCTCCGGGCCGGCGAGCGGCCCGAGCGCCGACACCACGTTGGGAATCGAGCGCGAGTTCTGGGTGAGCGTGCGCGACTCCAATCGCCCCGAGGATATCCGCGCCTACCTCGACAAGTACCCCAACGGCAACTTCGCACCGCTGGCGAAGAATCGCCTCGATGCGCTGGTTCGCCCGACACGCATCGCCGGTGCCGACGCGGCGCCTTCGCGAACGGGTACACAACCCCCAGGCCCACGCGATCCCGCGCCCGAGCTCTCCGCATCGCAGGGCCAGGGCGCCCGCACCGAGGAGCGTGCCCTGCAAAAGCCCGTCGTCGTCGCTGCGGCTCCAGCCTCCTCGATGACACCGCCAGCCTCCACGTTCACCGTCCCGACGCCTGCCACGACCGCGCCTGCCTCGGCCATCTCTCTGCCGCCAGCCGCGCCTGCTTCGGCCGTCACCCTGCCCCCTGCCGCGCCAACGGCGAAGCCTGCCGAGCCCCCCCTTCCCGGACGTGAGATCGCTCCGGGCGTGCGCGAGGTGACCTTCGCCGACGGGGCGATCTACCGCGGCGCGATGCGCGGCTCGAGCCTTCATGGGAAGGGCGAGTACGTGTCGAAATCGTTCAAATACGAAGGCGAGTTCAGCGACGGACTCAAGCAGGGGCGCGGCGTCTACGCCTGGGACAACGGCGACCGCTATGACGGAAAATTCACCAACGATCGCCCCGACGGCAGCGGCAAATATCACTTCGCCAACGGCGATTCCTACGAGGGCGATGTGCGCTCCGGCGTCATCGTCGGGCGCGGCACCTACACCTCGAAGAATGGCGACGTGTTCGAAGGCTCGTTCGCAAGCGGCAAGCCCCATGGCGTGGGCGTGTACCGGTTTGCGAGCGGCGACCGTTACGAGGGCGAGATGGACCAGGGACGGCTGCAGGGCCGCGGACGTTATTTCGCCAGGAGCGGGGATCGCATCGAGTCGAGCTTCCTGGACGGCAAGGCGCAGGGGCTGGGGACCTACACCTTCTCCAATGGCGACCGCTACGAAGGCGAGATCATCGCAGGCGCCTTGACCGGGCAGGGCGTGTACTACTACAAGTCGGGACTCAAATACGAGGGCGAGGTGCGGGCAGGCCAGCCCCAGGGCAAGGGCGTGTTCTGGTTCCAGGATGGCTCCCGCTTCGAGGGCCAGTTCGAAAACGGCCTCGCGCGCGCCCGCGGCGAGATCGTGCGCCCCGACGGTGCCCGCTCCGCGGCGGAGATTGTCGACGGCAACGCGAAGCTGCTCAACTGAGCGGGCGTCCGGTATAATTCCAGGTTCGATTGGAGGTTTTTATGGCCGAACGCAAACGTACCCGCCGCAACACCCTTGAGCGCCGCTGCCTGCCCAAGGCGTTCAAGCGCCTGTTCCACGGCGCGCCGAAGGGCATCTTCAAAATGCTCGAGGCGATCAAGAAAAACTGAGCCCAACGTCCAGGAAAATGGGCCGCCTTCGGGCGGCCCATTTCATTTTGAGCCTTCGAGGATCAGCCGAGCGCCCGGCCCACGACCTCACCCACGTTGCCCGAAAGGCCCTTTGCGTCGCGGATCGATTCGAGCGCCGCGCGGGAGTGTTCCTGGCGGCCCGCATCGTATTTCCTCCAGCGGTCGAAGGCACGCGCGAGGCGCGCGGCGACCTGCGGATTGAGGCGATCGAGCGCGATGATCTGGTCGGTGACCCAGCGGTAGCCGCTGCCGTCAGCGGCGTGGAAATGCGCCGGGTTGTCCATCGCAAACGCGCTCACGAGGGCCCGCACGCGGTTCGGGTTGCGAAGGTCGAAGGCGGGGTGAGCCGCGAGGGCCTTCACCCGGTCGAGCGTCCCCGGCAGGAATGAGGTCGCCTGGACGCGAAACCATTTGTCCACCACCAGTGCCTCGTCCTTCCACTTGTCGTAGAAGAGCGTAAGGGCGCGGTCCCGCTCGGCGCCCGCGCTGTTGGCAAGGCACGCAAGTGCCGCCATCGCGTCGGTCATGTTCTCGGCGCGGCGGAACTCGAGGAACGCGAGCGCTCGCGACGTGGCGTCATCGATGGTGCTTACATAGCCAAGCGCGGCGTTGCGAAGCGCGCGGCGCCCGGAGGCGGCGGCATCGGGCGAATAAGGTCCCGCTACCGAGAAGTGCCTGAAGGCACCCTCGAAGCGCGTGCGGTATTTGGTGGCGATGTCGCGCATGAACTGCAGCCGCGCGGCATGGATCGCATCCGGGTCTGCCACCTCCATGCATTCGGCGAGGTAGCCTTCCGCGGGCAATTGCAAGCACTCGGCGGCGAAGGCCGGATCGCGCGAGCCGTCGCTGATGAGGCGCCCTACCGCCTCGGTGAAGGCGGGCGGGATTGTCATGTCGCGGCCCGAGCGCAGCATCGCCACGCCGGCCAGCAACACTCGGGTCATGAGCGTCTGGCCCGCCTCCCAGCGGCAGAACGGATCCGAGTCGTACGCCATCAGGTGGGTGAGCTCGGCGTCGCTGTAATCATGCTTCACTTGCACTGGTGCTGAGAACCCACGCAGCAGCGACGGCACCGGCTGCTCCTCAACGTCGGTGAATACGAAGTCCTGCTCGGCGTCGGTGAGGGCGAGTACCGTCGTGAGCGAAGAGGTGAAATTGCCCTTGCCGAACGTCCGGGCGGGATCGATTCTCGCCGGCATGTCGCGCCCCTCGAGGTCCACGAGGCCGACGGCGAGCGGGATCACGAACGGCAGCTTCGCGGGCTGGCCGGGCGTCGGCGGGCACGATTGCTTCGCATGCAGGGTGTAGGTCTTGCGGCGCGCATCGTAGGTGCCGCTGCATTCGACGACGGGGGTTCCCGCCTGGGAGTACCAGCGCGCGAACTGCCCGAAATCGGCGCTGTTGGCGTCGGCCATGGCGGCGCGGAAGTCGTCGCAGGTCACCGCCTGCCCGTCGTGGCGCTGGAAGTAGAGGTCCATTCCGCGCCGGAACCCCTGTTTGCCGAGGATGGTGGCGTACATGCGCACGACCTCGGCGCCCTTCTCGTACACGGTCGCGGTGTAGAAATTGTTGATCTCCACGTAGGAGTCGGGGCGCACCGGATGCGCCATCGGTCCCGCGTCTTCGGGAAACTGGCGATCGCGCAGCCCGCGCACTTCCTGGATGCGGCATACCGGACGGGAATACTCGTCGCCGCTGTACTCCTGGTCGCGATAGACGGTGAGGCCTTCCTTGAGCGAAAGCTGGAACCAGTCGCGGCAGGTGATGCGGTTGCCGGTCCAGTTGTGGAAGTATTCATGGGCGACCACCTTGTCCACGCCGAAGTAGTCGTAATCGGTTGCGGTGTCCGCGCGCGCCAGGATGTACTTGGTGTTGAAGATGTTGAGGCCCTTATTCTCCATCGCGCCGGCGTTGAAGTCCGGGACCGCCACGATCATGAAGCGTTCGAGGTCCAGCTCGAGGCCGAAGACCTCCTCATCCCACTGCATGCAGCGCTTGAGCGACTGCATCGCGAAGTCCGCCTGGTCGAGCTTGCCGCGCTCGACGTAGATCTGCAGCAGCGCCTTCCTGCCGGAGCGGGTGGTGAAGTGATCCTCGAGCAGGTCAAGGTGCGCGGCGACCATCGCGAAGAGATACGACGGCTTCGGAAACGGGTCTTCCCACCGTGCCCAGTGACGCGCGCCCTCGGCGTGCGTGAACCAACCCGCCGGCTCGCCTTGCGCGTGCGATACCAGGTTCCCGTTGGCCAGCAGGTGCGGGAACCGCGCCTCGTCGGCGCAGATCGTGACGGCATAGCGCGCCATCACGTCGGGGCGATCGAGAAAATAGGTGATGCGGCGGAAACCCTCGGCCTCGCATTGCGTCACCAGCCCTGCCGCGGTCGGATAGAGGCCCTCGAGCTTGGTGTTCTTCCAGGGATCGAACCGCACGACGGTCTCGAGCGTGAATTCCATGGGCACTTCGGCAATCGAGAGGCGAGCTTCGCCGAGCCGGTACTGCCCCGCGTCGAGAGCGCGCCCGTCGATTGCGACCGACACCAGCTCCAGATCCTCTCCATCCAGGACCAAGGGCTCGTTCGGGGTCGCTCGCGCCGGATTGCGCGCGAGTTTCATCGTGGAATGGACCGTGGCCTGGCCGTCACGCAGGTCCACGTCGAGCGCGACTGTCGAGATCAGAAACGCGGGCGGCGCGTAGTCCTGGAGGTTGATCGTCTGGGGGGCGGCGTCACGCATGGAGAAATCCGGGTTGCGAAGCTAGGCGGCCTTCTTGCGGAAGAGGGCGGGGACGGCCTGCGCGGGGCGTTTGCGCGACGCGCCTTCCCCGGCGGGCTCGGCGCTCGCCCCGCCGGCGCTCGGTGAGGGCACATAGGGCTTGTCGAAGTCCATGCCGCCCGAGTTGCCCGAGGTGCGCGGCGGAGGCGACGTCGCGTAGCGCGGTGCGCGGTCCTCGCGATTACGCGGGGTACGCCCTTCCCGAGGCGCCTTGGAGCGCTCCTGGCCGGCACGGGACTCCTGCTTGGCGCGGTGTTCCTGCGGCGCGCGCGGCTCCTGTTTCGCGCGCTGCTCCTGCGGCGCACGCGGCTCCTTGTTTCGCGGTTCCTGGGCGGCGCGCGGCTCCTGGCTCATACGCGGCTCGGAGCGCGCGCGGGATTCCTGGCTGGGGCGTTGCTCCTGGCGCGGCGATTGCGACCCCCGCTGCCTGCCACGACCGCCACCGCGGGACGGCTCGGCCTCGGCGGGGTGCAGCGACGGGCGGCCACTCTCGAAGCCCTCGACGTGGCGCACCTCGATTTTCTTGTTGATGAGGCGCTCGATCGCGCCCAACAGCGGACGGTCTTCGGAACACACCAGCGAAAGAGCGTCGCCGGACGCGCCGGCGCGGCCCGTGCGGCCGATGCGGTGCACGTAATCCTCGGCCACGTGCGGCATGTCGAAGTTCACCACGTGCGGCAATTCCTCGATGTCGAGGCCGCGGGCCGCGATGTCGGTCGCCACCAGCACCTTCACCTTGCCAATCTTGAAATCCTCGAGCGCGCGGATGCGCGCGTTCTGGCTCTTGTTTCCGTGGATCGCGTCGGCGTTGATCTGGTCGCGCTGCAGCTGCGTGGCAAGGCGATTGGCGCCGTGCTTGGTCTTGGTGAAGACCAGCACCTGTTCCCAGTCGTTGGTGCGCACCAGGTGCGAGAGGAGCTCGCGCTTGCGGTTCGCGTCGACGAAATACGCGTATTGCGTGACCAGCTCCGCAGGGGTGTTGCGCCGTGCGACCTCGACCGTCGCGGGGTCCTTGAGGAACTGCGCGGAGAGCCGGCGGATCTCGTCGGAAAACGTCGCCGAGAAGAGCAGCGTCTGGCGCATCGGCGGCAGCAGCGCGATGATGCGCTTGATGTCGGGGATGAAGCCCATGTCGAGCATGCGGTCGGCCTCGTCGAGGACGAGGATCTGCACTTTGCCGAGGTTCACGGCCTTTTGCCCGACCAGGTCAAGCAGGCGTCCGGGAGTCGCGACGAGGATTTCCACCCCGCGCTTCAGCTCCTCGATCTGCGGGTTGATGTTGATACCGCCATAGACGCAGAAGGAGCGCAGCGGCAGGTGCTTGCCGTAGGTGCGCACGCTTTCGTGGACCTGGATCGCGAGCTCGCGGGTCGGCGTGAGGATCAGGCAGCGCACGGGGTGCAACGCGGGCGAGAAACTCTTCGTCGCCAGGGGTGCGAGGCGCTGGAGCAGCGGAAGTGCGAAGCCGGCGGTTTTTCCGGTACCGGTCTGGGCGGCGCCGAGCAGGTCGCGGCCCGAGAGAATCACGGGGATGGCTTGCGCCTGGATGGGGGTGGTTTCGGTATAACCTTGCTCCGCGACGGCGCGAAGCAGCTCGGGGAGTAGCCCGAGGCTTTCGAAGGACGTGCTTATGACAGTCTCCTGAACAGGATCGGCCCCCGAAGGTCTTGCCTTCGAAACCGGTTCAGGCAGATGAAATCGTGCTTGAGGGAAATTCGAGGGGCGGGATTTTCCATCCCTTGCGATAGAACTGCGTCGCGACCGCGAATCGGTGGGGGGCGCTAACCGGATGAGACGCCACGGTCACCTGAAGACCGATTATACCCGAGAAAACCCCGCATCCCCATTGATTTGCCGGGGTTTTCCCGTCCTGTTGCATCCTGCCTATTTCATCAGCAGGCCGGCGCGCTCGATGGTCGCGCGCTCCGCGGTGAACGTCTGCCGTGCCCATTGGGTGTATTCATCGGACGATTTGTACCATTGCACCTGATCGAGCTGCTGCAGCAGCTTCTGGTGTTCGGGATCGTCGATCGTCTTCTTGAATGCGTCGTGCAGGATCTTCACCACCTTGGGGTCCATTCCTTTCGGGCCGACGATTCCGTAGGGCGAGTAGGAAACCACGTCGTATCCCAGCTCCTTCGCCGTCGGCGCACCCCAGCGAGCGCGCTGCTCGCCGAACGTGACCAGCAGCCGGAAAGTGCCGGCATCGACGAACTTGCCCCACCCGGTGGCATCGGATTGCGCCATCACGTGGCCTCCCATCAGCGCCTGCGTCGAGTCGGCGTTGCCCTTGAACGGCACGTGCAGCAGCTGGATGCCGGTCTTGGATGCGACTTCTTCCATGAGAAGGTGCGGGCTCGTCCCGTTGCCGGTCGAGCCGTACGACAACTTTCCGGGGTTCGCCTTGGCGTAGGCTACGAAATCCTGGAAGGTCGCGATGGGAGAGTCGGATTTCACCACGACGCCGAAGGTGTAGCCGCTGATGCCGATGATGTAGGTGAAGTCGCGCAGCGGATCCCACTCCACTTTCTGGATGTAAGGCTGGCGAAAGGCGCTCACCGTCAGCTGCGAGAGCATGTAGCCGTCGGGCTTCGCGGTGCTCGCCATCCCGGCCGGGCCGAGCATGCCCCCCGCGCCGGGACGGTTCTCCACGATCACCGGCTGCCCGAGGTGCTTCGCGGCGATCTGCGCGAACTTGCGCAGGTGCGTGTCGGTAGATCCGCCCGCCGGCCAGGGGCATATCAAAGTGATCGGCCGGTTGGGGAAGTCCTGCGCCAGCGAGGGCGCGGCGCAAAGGGCCAGCGCGCTTCCTGCCGCGGCGGCGGCGCGTTGCATCCAGTTCATCGATCATTCCTCCAGGGTTATTGTTCCGCCTTCACGCCGGCGGTGGTGATCACCTTCGCCCACTTGGCGATCTCGTCATCCAGGAAACGCGCTGCCTGCTCGGGCGTGGTGCCGAGCGGCTCGATCCCGAGCTGCTCGAATCGGTTGCGCAGCTCCGCGCCCGCCATCGTCTTCCCGACCTCGGCGGAAAGTCGGTTCACCGTTTCGCGCGGCGTGCCCGCGGGCGCCATGAACATCACCCACGTGGAGCCCTCGATGGCCGGACCGCCGCCTTCCGCGAGCGTCGGAACCTCGGAGGCGGCTGCGACCCGCTTTGCCGCGAACATCGCGATCGCGCGAATCTTGCCGCCGCGCACTTGCGGCATCATCGAGCTCGGCACGTCGACCATCATGTGGATGTCGCCGGCAATGAGCGCGGCGAGCGCGGGCCCGGTGCCCTTGTAGGGGACATGGACCATGCGGATTCCGGCGGTCTGCTGGAGGAGCTCGGTCGTCAGGTGCGAAGCCGAGCCGATTCCACTGGTTGCATAGGAAATCTTTCCGGGATTGGCGCGCGCGTAGGCGATGAACTCACGCGCGTCCTTGGCGGGGAAGTCGTTGTTCACCGTGAGGATCAGGGGGGCAGACGCGACCAGGGAAACAGGCATGAAGCTCTTCACGCTGTCGAAAGGCAGCTTGCCCGAATAGAGCGTTGCGTTCGCCGCGTGCGCCGCGATGACCGTGAGCATGGTGTAGCCGTCGGGCGGACTCTTGGCGGCGAGGTCGACGCCGACGATGCTGTTCGCGCCGGGCTTGTTTTCGATGACGATCGGCTGCCCGAGGGTGTCCTGAACGCGCTGGGTGACCAGGCGGGTCACGGAGTCGGTGATGCCGCCGGGAGGATAGGGCACGATCCACTTGATCGTGCGCGAGGGATAGGGGGCACCCGACTGTGCGCCCGCCGCGAGGGCGGCGGCGGACATGAGGAGCGCGATGCAGGTTTTCCAGGGGCGCATGGTGCCTCCGATCGGGGACGAGCCAGCTTACACCGGCTAGAATTGTCCCATGGACTTGAATTATTCCCCCGCCGAGGTCGCGTTCCGCGACATGGTGCGCGGCTGGCTGAGCGATAACCTGCCAGCCGAGCTGCGCGAGAAGGTCGTGGCCTACGACCACTTTACACGCGAGGAGCTGCTGCGCTGGCACCGCATCCTCGCGCGCCAGGGTTGGGTCGCCCCGGCCTGGCCGGAGCAGTGGGGGGGCAACGATTGGAACCCGGTGCAGCGCTACATTTTCGACGAGGAATGCGGCTACGCGGGCTCGCCACCGCTGGTGCCCTTCGGGCTCGCGATGTGCGGCCCGGTGCTGATCCGGTTCGGCAGCGAAGCGCAAAAGGCGCGGTTCCTGCCCCGCATTTACCAGGGAGAGGATTTCTGGTGCCAGGGCTATTCGGAGCCGGGCTCCGGGTCGGACCTCGCATCGCTCAAGACGCGCGCGGTGCGCGACGGCGGCCATTACGTCGTGAACGGCCAGAAGACATGGACCACCCTCGCGCACTACGCCGACTGGATCTTTTGCCTGGTGCGCACCGGTGACGCCCGGGAGAAGAAGCAGGAGGGCATCTCTTTCCTGCTGGTCGACATGAAGACGCCGGGCATCACGGTGCGCCCGCTGATGCTGATGGATGGGGGCCACGAGGTGAACGAGGTTTTCTTCGACGACGTGCGCGTTCCCGTGGAAAACCGCGTGCACGATGAGGGCAAGGGATGGGTGGTCGCAAAGTACCTGCTTTCGCACGAGCGCCTTAACACCGCGCGCATCGGGACATCGCGGCGTGAGCTCGAGCGCCTCAAGGAATATGCCGGCCGCCAGGTGAAGGGCTCGCGGCCGCTGCTCGAGGATTCGCGCTTCCGCGACCGGTTGACGCGCCTCGAGGTCGAGCTGACCGCGCTGTCGATCACCAACCTGCGTTTCCTCGACCAGCTTCGCGGCGGGCGCGCACCCGGCGCCGAGGTCTCGATGTTGAAGATTCGCGGCACCGAGATCCAGCAGACCCTCACCGAGCTGATGATGCAGGCCGCTGGCCCGCTCGCGCAGCCGTTCGCGCCGTTGGGCGATGCGCCCGATTTCGATCTCTACACCGCGGGCCTTGCCCCGCGCTACTGCAACTTTCGCAAGACCTCGATCTATGCCGGATCCAATGAGATCCAGCGCAACATCATCGCCAAGATGGGCCTGGGCCTTTAGCGATGAACTTCGACCTGAGCGAAGAGCAGCAGCTCCTGGCGGAGTCGGTGCGGCGCTTCGCCGCTCGCGACTATGCGTTTGAAGCTCGCAAGCGAATCCTCGCCAGCGCCGAGGGCATGAGCGCGCAGGTGTGGCGCACCTTTGCCGAGATGGGGCTGCTGGGGTTGCCGCTACCCGAGGACGCGGGTGGCTTTGGCGGGGGTGCCGTGGACTCGATGAGCGTGATGGAGGCGATCGGGGAGGCGCTCGTGGTCGAGCCATACCTTCCGACCGTGGGCCTGGGCGCGCAGCTGATCGCACGGGCGGGCAGCGCTGCGCAACGCGCCGCGATCCTGCCGGCGGTGGCGCAGGGCGCAATGAAACTCGCCTTCGCCTCGACCGAGGACGGCTCGCGCTACGATCTCGGGCGCGTGGCCACCCGAGCGAGCAGCGCGGACGGCAGTTACGTGATCGACGGCGCGAAGCGTGTCGTGATCGGGGGGCCACTCGCCGACCGGATCGCCGTCTCGGTTCGCACCGCCGGAGCGCAGGGCGACCCGCACGGCATCACCTTGCTGCTGGTCGATGCGACCGCCCCCGGCCTCGCGATGACGCCTTACCGGACGCTCGATGGCCTGCGCGCATGCGACCTGCGCTTCGACGGCGTGCGTGTCGATGCCGGGGCGCGGCTCGGCGCCGAGGGCGAAGCGTTGGAGGTGATCGAAAGCGTGGTCGACTTCGCCACAGCGCTGGTGTGCGCCGAGGCGGTGGGCGCAATCCGCTACGCCAACGAAGCGACGCTCGAGTACCTCAAGTCCCGCAAGCAATTCGGCGTTCCGATCGGTGCCTTCCAGGCGCTGCAGCATCGCATGGTCGACATGATGATCACTTACGAGCAGGTGCGATCCATGGCGAGCCTCGCGTGCACGGTCGTGGATGCCGCGCCCGCGCCTGCGCAGCGCCGGCGCGCAGTCTCCGCGGCGAAGATCAAGATCGCGGACGCCTGCCGCCATGTGAGCCAGGAGGCGGTCCAGCTGCACGGCGGCATGGGGATGACCGAGGAGCTCAAGGTGAGCCACACATTCCGCCGGCTCACCATGATTGCGCAGCAGTTCGGCGATGCTGACCATCATCTCGGGCGCTTCGCGGCGACGCCCTGAGGTTTAAGGGTCGCCCACCCAGAAAAAACGGAGGTGGCGAAATGCCTCAGCCGAAAGCCTCGCCCTCGGCGCCGCGGACCGCGCACTCGGCGCTCATCGCTCGATGTCGATGTATTTCCAGAAATTGTAGGTGAGCATCGGCGAGCGGCGATAGCCGATGACGGGTGGATACCACATGTCGGTGCGGATGCGATGGGTGTTGATCTTCCACGGAGCGTACGCGACCACGAGCTTGGTGAGCTCCTGGTAGACCCGCGTCCGCTCGGGGCCGTCGGGCATCACGCGCGCCTTCTCGTAGAGCCGGTCGTACTCTGGCAGGGCGAACTTGGCGAGGTTGCCTTCGAGATTCGGGCCGTAGAGCGAGGTGAGCCACGTGTCGGCGTCGGGCATCGACGCGCTGCCGCCGAGCTGCCAGAACTGCACCTTGCCGGCGCGTGCCGCCTTGAGGATGTCGGGCCACTTGGCCTTCACCACGTTCATGCGCACGCCGATGTCGTCGAGGCTGCGCCTCCAGAGCTCGTCGAATT
>JALYSB010000237.1 GCA_030855025.1 Pseudomonadota bacterium | reverse complement strand
GGCGTGCGCCACGGCGCCGGTGCCCAGGGCCCGCTCGATTTCGGCGGCCAGGGCCTTGTCGTCGTTCGCGTCTTCGGCCCGTGCCCGCTGGATCTCTGCCGGTGGTCGCGCGAGGAGCCAGTCGTACAGCGCAAGCATCGCGACGGTGCCGACGCCCACGCACGCGCCGTGCGCGGCCGGCTCACCGCCGACCTGCAGGTCCTCCATCTCCCAGAGGTGGGAGAATTGGTGCTCGCTGCCGCTCGCCGGCCGCGAGTTTCCATGCGCCTGCATCGCGAATCCGCTGACGAGGAGGCCTTCGAGCAATCCGGAGAGCGCCGTCGGCTCCCGCGCGGCCACGCGCGCCGGGCTTCCGATCCAGCCGCCGAGATGATCCTGCACGAGCGCGAAGGGCTGCGGGTTGATCGCCTCCACACCCAGCGCGTCGGCGAGAATCCAATCCGCGCCCGCGATGCACTTGCCGGCGAGATCGCCGTATCCCCAACCGGTCATGCGCGCAGGTGCCTCCGCGAGCACCGCAGGATCCGCGAGGACAGCCCAGGGCGGCGGGCACGGCAGCGTGCGCTTGAAGCCGCCCTGCAGCAACGCCGCGCCAGACGCGGCATAACCGTCCATCGAGGCCGCCGTCGCGAGGCAGAGATACGGCTTTCCCGCGAGTGCCGCGGCGTACTTCACGAGATCGTTGATGACGCCCGAGCCGACGGCGATGGGCGCCGCGTCCTGCGAGCGAAGCGCCTCGGCAATGAGCTCCGCGCTTTCCGCGCGCGGCTTGAGGCGAGGCGCCGCGGGCAGCACGATCGGCGGCGCCGTGGCGACGCGGGCGCTCTCGAGCTGCCGCTGCGCGCCCGAGCCCGCCACCACCCAGGTCGCGCTATCTGCCACCACCATCCATCGACTGCCGGGCAGGCAGCGTGCCGCGATTGCCGGCAGTGCCGCGGCCGCGTCGCGCCGGATGGCCACCTCACGCGTGACGGCGGCGTTGCGCACGGCGGTATCGAGGAGGGAGGGCACGGAACAATTGTATAGCAGGAGATTCTTTTGTCTAGTAGCATTCCGTCGATGGAAGAGGAAGACCAGACCATCGTCCGCGCCGCGTGGCTCTATTACATGGAGGGCCTCACGCAGGATCGCGTCGCGGCACGGCTCGGCATCACGCGGCTGCGCGTCAACCGGCTGCTGGGCGAGGCGCGCACGAGCGGTTTGGTGGGCATCACCATCAACTCGCGGCTCGCGAGCTGCCTCGCGCTCGAAGGGGAGCTCAAGCGCGTGGCCGGCCTGCGCGAGGCGATGATCGTTCCCACGCCTGAAGATCCGGCGCTGTTGCCGGCGCTTCTCGGGCGCGCGGCGGGCGAGTTCCTGTCGCGCCATCTCGAGGCCAATCGCGTGCGCGGCATCGGGGTCGGCTGGGGCGCCACCCTGCGGGAGGCGATCCGCTTCGTGAAGCCCCGCACGCGCAGCGACATCAACGTGAGCTCCCTCATGGGCGGCCTCACGCGCGGCCTCGAGATCAACACGTTCGAGACCGCCTCTGCGCTCGCCGCGCGGCTCGGCGGGCGGTGCAGCTACCTGGCGGCCCCCTTGTATGCAGGGAGCCAGAAGTCGCGCGACACGCTCGTCTCGCAGGACGTTTTCAAGGAGTCGTTCATCGCGATGGCGGCGAACGACGTGGCGCTCCTCAGCGTGGGGGACCTCACCAACCGGTCGCTGCTGATCCGCTATGGCTTGCCCCGGGACGTCACGGCGGCGAGCCTGCTGCGCGCCGGCGCGGTGGGAGATATCGTCGGACGCTTTCTCGACGCTTCCGGCCGGCCCGTGGACCATCCACTCAACAAGCGCGTCATCGCTCCTTCGCTCGAGGTGCTGTCGCGCATAGCGACGGTCATCGTGGCGTCGGGCAGCCTGAACAAGGCGCCGATCATCGCCGCGGTGTTGAAGGCGAAGCTGGCAGCGGTGCTGGTAACGGATGAGGACACCGCCGCGCGCGCCCTGGCGTTGTTCGCCAAGCGGGCGTAGGTTGAACCCTCCCCTCGGGCCTCAGGCTAGACTAGGAGCCCGTCCGAACCCTGGTGGAGCAAAAATGAGAATGCTTGCACGTGTGTCGATCGCCGCCATCGCCCTGGGCGCCGCCGCGATGGCGCAGGCCCAGGGCACGCTCAACGTGATCTGCAGCGTGCAGGTCGAATGGTGCCAGGCGATGGCGACCGAATTCCAGAAGGCCACCGGCGTGAAGATGGCGATGGTGCAGAAGGGTTCCGGCGAGGCGCTCGCGCAGATCACCGCGGAGGCGGCCAATCCCCGCACCGACGTCTGGTTCGGCGGCACCGGCGATCCCCACCTGCAGGCCGCGGAGCGCGGCCTCACGATGGAATACGTTTCGCCGAACCTCGCCCAGCTCCAAGACTGGGCACGCGCCCAGCACCGACAATCGGGCGGAAAGACGGTCGGCGTGTACATGGGTGCGCTCGGATTCGGCTACAACACCGAGGCGCTCGAGAAAAAGAAGGCGAAGGCGCCCCTTTGCTGGAGCGACCTCCTGCGTCCGGAATTCAAGGGCGAGATCCAGATGGCGAACCCCGCCTCGTCGGGAACGGCTTACACCGCGATCGCGTCACTCGTCCAGGTCATGGGCGAGGACAAGGCGTTCGAATACCTGAAAGCGCTCCATCCCAACGTATCGCAGTACACCAAGTCGGGCACGGCGCCGGTGAAGAACGTCGCGCGCGGCGAGGCGACCGTGAGCGTGAGCTTCATTCACGACGCGGTGACGGAAGCGGTGAGCGGCTTCCCGGTGAAATCGTCGACGCCCTGCGAGGGCACGGGCTACGAGATCGGCTCGATGTCCATCGTGAAGGGCGCGAAGAACATGGATACGGCGAAGAAATTCTACGACTGGGCGCTCACCGCCCCGGCACAGGAAATCGGCGGCGCGACGAAGCAGTTTCAGGTGCCGTCGAACCGCTCGACCAAAGTGAATCCGCTGGCCCCCGACTTCTCGAAGATCAAGCTCATCGATTACGACTCGGCGAAGTACGGGGCGAGCGCCGAGAGGAAGCGACTCATCGACCGCTGGGAACGCGAAGTCGGCGGCGCGAAGTAGCGCATTGCGAAGCTGCCGCGAGGCAAGGCAGTCTAAGCGGCGGCGGCTGCCTTTCGGGTAGCGGCGGGAGCGCGCAGCGCATCCATCGCCGCCACCACCCCTCCGCGCTGATGCGGAGCACCGGCATCGGCGAGCGCCAGCTCGATCGCCCCAAGGGCGCCGAGCAGCATGGGCTCGTTGAGGTCACCCATGTGGCCGATACGGAACACGCGTCCCTGCAGCGCCGCCAAGCCGCGGCCAAGGTGCACGCCGTAGCGTTCCGAAGCGATGGTGCGCACGCGATCGGCGTCGTGCCCGGCCGGCATCAGCACTGCCGTGAGTGAATCCGATTCGGCTTCGGCGTCCAGCGCGTAGATTTCGAGACCGCCGCCCTGCCCCCAGTGGAGCACGCAGGCGCGCGTCGCGTTGGCCAGGCGGCGATGGCGGGCGAAGACGTTCTCCAGCCCCTCCTCCTCGATCATGTCGAGGGCCGCTTCGAGGCCGAAGAAGTGCGAGATGGGAGGCGTGCCGCAGAAGGCTACCTGGCGGCCGTTCTCGATCATCGGGCGCCAGTCCCAATAGCGGCGCGGACAGCGAGCCGACTGCGCCGCTTCCCACGCGCGCGCATTGATCGCAGTGAAGGCCATACCCGGCGGCAGCATGAGGCCCTTCTGCGAGCCGCCGATCACCAGGTCCACGCCCCATTCATCCATGCGGAAGTCGTACGAGGCGAGCGACGAGATCGTGTCGACGAGGTAAAGCGCCGGATGACCCACGCGGTTCATCGCCGCGCGCACCTCGGCCACGGGATGGCGCATGCCGGTCGCGGTCTCGTTCTGGATGAGCATCACGGCCTTGATCGCGCCTTTCGTGTCGGCCGCCAGGTGCCGTGCGACTGCCTCCGGATCGACCGCGCGCCGCTCCGTCGTGGCCAGGGGCTCCACTTCCAGCCCGTAGGCCCGCGCCGTGTTCGACCAACGATCGGCGAAGAAGCCCGTCTGCGGCACCAGCACCTTGTCGCCGGGCGAGAAGAGATTTGCGATGCTCGCGTCCCACGCGCCGTTGCCGGATGCGGCGTAGGTGATTACGAAGCCCTGCTTCGTCTTCAGGATCGGCTTCATGCGCTCGAGCGAACGGTCGCGCAGCGCCACGAACTCCGGCCCGGTGAAATCCACCGTCGGCCGCGCCATCGCCTGCAGCACCCGGTGCGGGATGTTGGTGGGTCCCGGATGCATGAAGAACTGCCAGCCGCGTGCAACGCTCATGACCATCTCCGTGGATCGATTTCATGATGATACCGGCCGGC
>JALYSB010000236.1 GCA_030855025.1 Pseudomonadota bacterium | reverse complement strand
GACCTTCTTGGGCTTGCAGGGTCGGGTGGTCATGATCGCGACGCGGTGGCCGAGGAAGATCGCCTCCTCGAGGTCGTGCGTGATGAAGAAGATGGTGACCTTGTTCTTGTAGTAGATCTCGAGCAGCGCCTCGTGCATGACGCTCTTGGTGAGCGAGTCGAGCGCGCGGTACGGCTCGTCCAGCAGCAGCACCTTCGGGTCGTTCATGAGGGCGCGGACGATCTCCACCCGCCGGCGCATGCCCGAGGAGACCTCGCCCGGATAGTTGTGCTCCACCCCCGCGAGCCCGGCGTCGGCCATCATGGCGCGCCCGCGGTCGAGCGCCTCGGCCTGCTGCATCCGGCCCTGCATCACCGGACCGAAGATCACGTTCTCGAGGTTGGTCTTCCAGGGGAATAGGGCGCCGTTCTGGAACACCACGATACGGTCCGGCCCGGGCTCGGCCTTCGGGACCTGGGTCGAGCACAGCACCTCGCCGTCCAGCAGGATGCGCCCCGAGGTGATCTCGTGGAACCCCGCGATCGCGTTGAGGAGCGTGGTCTTCCCGCAGCCCGAGGGGCCGACGATCATGCAGATCTCGCCCGCCTCGATCTCGAGGCTGCAGTGGTCGACGGCCATCACTGCCGCGCCGTCCGGGTCGTAGATCTTGACCACGTCGTCGATCAGGATGTGGCCACGGGTCTTGGCGGCGTGCGGCGGCTGGGTCATCTCCATCGGCATCAGTTCGAGGACAACGCGAGCTCGCGCACGCGCCACTGCATCAGATAGTCGCCGGCGAGGCGCACCAGCGCGCTCGTTGCGTAGCCGACGAGGCCGAGGGTCACCATGCCGATGATGATGGTGGGATAGCGCACCATCACGTAGGAGGTGTTGATCACATACCCCAGGCCGTACTGGCCGGAAACCATTTCCGCGGCCACGAGCGAGAACCAGCACACCCCGATCGAGATCTGCAGCCCGGTGAAGATGAAGGGCAGCGCCCCCGGGATGATCACGTGGCGGAAGACCTGCCAGCGCTTGGCGCCGAGGCAATTGGCCGCGCGCACGTACGACTCGTCGATGGATTGCACGCCGAGCATGGTATTCAGCGCCGTGGCGAAGAACGAGGCGAGGAAGGCGAGGAAGATCACCGCCGACTCGGTGGCGATGAACATCACGATGGCGAGCGGCACCCAGGCGAGGATCGGGATGGGCCGCAGCATCTCGAACACCGGGAACACGTATTCCTTGAACTTGGTCGACCAGCCCATGAGGAGGCCCAGCGGCACGCCGAGCGCCGTGGCGAGAAAGAACGCCTGCGTCACGCGCCAGATCGACACCCAGATGTGCTGGTAGTACTCGGGGGTGTACAGCGACAGGCCGAAGGTTGGGTTGGGGGCGAGCCACTCCTTCACCACGACCGTGAGGCCGGGCATGTCCTTGAAGCGGGGGAGCCGCCACAGCTCGACGGTCAGGTACCAGGTGCCGAGAAAGAGCGCGAAGCCGATCGCCATCAGGTAGGGCCGCGGGCTCTTCAGCCACAGCGAGATGCGGTACATCGTGAGGCTGAGGCGCGACATCTCCTCGGTGAGCGGCGCTCCCGACAGCCGCCGTACCTGCGCGAGCAGCGACGGCACGGTGAATTCCTGCTGGATCATGCGGCCGAATCGGTCCATCGCCGCCTTGCCCTCGACCGGCTCCGATTCGAGGAGCTTCACCAGCTCCTCGGTCGGGAGGCGCAGCAGCACGCTGGGCTCGGTGGCGTTGGCCGTGGCGAGGTGGCCGGTCTGGCCGAGCAGCAGTCCGGCCCATCCGAACACGCCACCCCGGCCGATCCGCTTCATCGCCTCGCGCGCGCCCACCTCGCGCTTGAACACGTGGTCGATCCGCCCCGAGGCCACCACGTAGATGGAGTCGGCCGGCTCGCCGGCCGCGTACACCCGCTCGCCGGGGCCGAGGCGGACGGTGCGCCCGATCGCCGCGATGCGCTCGAGCAGTCCCTCCGATACATCGCGGAAGGGGGCTGCCTCGCGCAGCGCTGCGTAGGCCTCGTTCGCCTCGTCCGTACGCACCTCCATCAGCTGGCCTTCGGAGCCTGCGAGTCCGGCAGGGCCTTCACCTCGCCGATGGGCGCCTTGAGGTTGCGCTCCCTGAGGATGTCCTCGGTCCACTTGGCGTCGATCGCCTCGGGGCGGATCTTGTCGACGTTGATGCTCTTCACCGAGTGCAGGAACGTCGCGGCACGCGTGATCAGCTCGCGCGTATCAGGGGTGAACGTGTAGTGCAGGTAGTTCCTGGTCGGGTGGCCGCCGGCGTTCGGGTCATAGGTGCCGTAGAGCGAGTACCACAGCACGCGCTCGGGGAAGCCCGTGGTCTGCTCCTTCGCCATCCGGATGATCTCGGCGGCGTTCTTCGGGTCGGCGACGAACAGCTGCGCATCGAGCTCGGCGTTGAGCCAGGCCTTCACGACGTCGGGCCGCGCCTGGATCAGGTCGTAGCGCATGGCGAGGAAGCCGCCGTCGTTCTCCTGCACGCTGGCCCCGGAGGCGATGCGCCGCGCGAGCCCTTCCTGCACCAAACGTGAGGCCGTGGGCTCCCAGATCACCGCCGCGTCGATCTTGCCGGCGCGGAAGTTGGAGGTGATCACCTCGATGTTCTGGTTGAGGTATTCCTTCGGGTTGACGTTGAGCTTCTTGAACGTCGCCTGCGCGTAGCGGTCGGTGCACGAGCCCTTCGGCACTGCCACGATCTTGCCGTCGAGCCACTTGAGCGCCTCGGTCGGGTTGGCGAACTTGGGCGCGTCGTTGCGGGCGAGGAAGATGTTGCACTGGTCGTAGCCGAGGCCCAGGTTCGCCACCAGGCGGATGTCGGCCACCTCGGTCTTGGTGGTGGACACGATCGCCGGCATGTCGCCCATGTAGCCGATGTGCTGCTTGCCGGCGAGCATGTTGTTGACGATGATCGCGCCCTGCAGCCCGATCTGGAACTCGATCTCCGAGCCCTTGGGCAGGTACTTCTCGTAGAACTTCTTGCCGCGCATCACCAGCCCCGACCACGACTGGGTGTAGTAGGGCTGGTATCCCACCACGAGCTTCACCGGCTCGCCGGGCTTGCCGTACTGCGCCGCCGCCGGCAGCGCGATACCCGCGACCAGCAACGCCGCTATCGCCGCCGCTGCGAATTGCCTTCTGATCATGATGGCCTCCTCCTTGTTGGGTGTTGTCTCATGGAACGTGGACCTGCCCTATCCCGAACCCCGCAATGCCAGGTAACGCGCGATCAGGCCCGACAGCCGACGCATCACGGTAAAGCCGGCCGACGGATCGCTTTCCAGGACTCCGATCGCCGCCTTGCCGTTGATGCGCAGCAGCGTCGAGGCCTCCAGGCAGCGAGCGCCGGCGATGCGCTGCGGGTAGCCTTCGAGCAGCGCCGCCCAGCCGAACGTCTCGCCCTTCTTGAGCATGAAGCCATCGGGAGCCGCGCCCTCGCCGCGCCCGATGGTGAACTCGACCCGCCCCGCATCGAGCACGTAGATGTCCTCGGCCGCATCGCCCGGGCTGTAGAGCACGGCGCCGGTGGGGTGCGACTCGCTCCGCGCGAGCGCAGCGAGCTTCGCCAATGTGTCGGCGGCGAGTCCGCGGAAGAGCTCTCCCACGTCGAGCGCCGAGGGCTGCGGGCCCAGGACCAGGGCATCGCCCTCGACCGCGAGCGGATAGCTCTGCAGCGGCGCCTCGGCGAGCCCGATGGGCGCGCCCGTCCGGATGTCCCACTGCCAGAGGTGCATGTGGCAGGTGAGCACCGAGCCGTCGTAGAGGCCCTCGCACAGCGCCACGTCCTGGTGCGGGCATTGGGCCTGGTAGCCGAAGAACTCGCCGCCGGCGTTGGCCACGAGGAGCTTCAAGCCCCCCTCGGCCTCGACCTCCTTCAGCCCGTTCTGCGGCACCTCCGCGACGCGGCATACGAACCTTTTCGTCATCAGCTGAATTTGTCGTAGCGGATATTGTCCGCGGTGAGCTTGCCTTCGAGCAGCAGCAGGCGCAATGCCGCATCGACCGCGGGCGGCGGTCCGGCGACGTAGGCGCGGATGTTCTGGTATTGCCCCTTCAGGGCGCGGCCCGCCACGTCGTGGACGAATCCCTGGTCGAACACGAGCTGCGGCCAGCGGCGCGCCGCATCCTCCGGGACCGCCTCATCGGAAAGGGCCACGGTGATCGAGAGGCGCTCGGGTGCGCGCGCGCGCAACGCCGAGAGCTCCTCGAGGAAAAACGCGTCGGATAGCTTGCGCACGCCGAAGAAGAGCCAGCCGCGATGGCGGTCGAAATAGCCCTCGCCGACCGCGCGGGCGAGGATCGACATCATCCCTGCGATGCCCGAGCCGCCGGCGATGCAGACCAGGTCGTTCGCGATTCCGGGCTGGAAGGTCGC
>JALYSB010000235.1 GCA_030855025.1 Pseudomonadota bacterium | reverse complement strand
TGCGCCGGCTTGTTTTCTTCGCGCTTCTCGTGCAATGCCTTCAGCATCTCGTCGGGATCGGCTGGCTCCTGCAGCGCTTCGGCCGATTCATCCCGGCGGTCCTTCACCATCGGCAGGTCGTGGCGCAACTCCTCGACGAGCTCGATCAACTTGCTCACCTTCTGCTCGGTCAGCAGGTTCACCTGAAGGTCGAGCTGTGCGTGCATCGCTTCGATGGCCGACTGGCGGTTCTGCTTGATGAGGATCACGGCGGCCATGACTAGCGCGGTGAGGCTCACGATTCCCTGAAGCCAGAAGAACGGGGGCGGATCGAAATCGAACCACCCGAGGAGCTGCGCGCCGATCCATGCGGTGACGAAGAGCAGCGTCACGGCAATGAACGCGGGGCGTCCCAGAAGGCCCCCCGCGCGCGCGAGCACGCGCTGGGAGTGGCTGATCTTCTCCTCCTCGCGTTTGTGGAACGCGAGGATGGTGTCGATGTTCTCGGCGACCTGCTCCTTCGTCGGGCCGGGGTGTTCTGCGCTCATGACCCGCCATCATCGCCGCATTGGCCGGATTGCGCCACACTACGGGCGTGTGAGACCACGCATGGGGCATCCATGAGGCCAGAGCAGTCGATCCACCGGATCCTCGAAGCGCTGCAGTTCGCCGCCCACAAGCACCGCGACCAGCGGCGCAAGGACATCGAAGCCTCGCCCTACATCAACCATCCGATCGCGCTCGCCAACGTGCTCTGGCGCGAGGCCGACGTGCACGAGGCAGACGTCATCTGCGCCGCCCTGCTCCACGACACGGTCGAGGACACGAATACCACCCGGGAGGAGCTCACCGAGCGCTTCGGCAAGAAGATCGCCGCCATCGTGATGGAAGTCACCGACGACAAGACCCTCCGGAAGCCCGAGAGGAAGCGGCTGCAGATCGAGCACGCGGCCCACATCTCGCGCAAGGCCAAGCTCGTGAAGCTCGCCGACAAGATCAGCAACCTGCGCGATGTCGCCGCGTCGGCACCCAAGGGTTGGCCGCTCAAGCGCCGCCGCAAGTACTTCGACTGGGCGAAGCAGGTGGTCGACCAGATGCGCGGCGTCCACCCCGTACTCGAGCGCCTGTTCGACGAGGCGTACCAGGGGCGGCCTTAAGCTCAGCGTCGGACGTTCGGTGCCGCGATTGCCTCGATCATCACGTTGAGCACGGCCGGCAAATTCAATCCCATCGCCCGGCGCGCCGCGGGCAGCAACTGCTCGGCGGTCGTCACCAGCTCCCCATGCCCGCCGAAGCCCGCCGCTACCTGGTCGTAGCGCGTCGGCAGCAGCTCGCATCCGACAAGCCGCTCGCGCCCGTAGTCGCGCAGCTGGATCTGGTACTCGGCATTCCACCGCGCGTCGTTGCCCACCACCGCCACGAACGGCAGCCGGTAGCGCACCCCGGTATCGATCTCGGCGGGATGAAAGCCGAACGTGCCATCGCCCAGCACCGCGATCACCGGAGCTCGCGGTTGCGCGAGGCGCGCGGCGAGGGCGAACGGCAACGCCGCTCCGATCGAGCCCGCGACGCCATTGATCACGCGGTGGGGTGCGTGGAGGCACGCCTGCGCCCACTGCCCGAACTCGCCGCCATCGCTCACCAGCACCGAGTCGGGATGCTCGTCGAGGAGTGCCTGCAACGGCCGCAGCGCCTGCACCGGGTGTAGCAGCCCGGGCGCGCGCGCAATCGCGTCGTCCCATTCGGCGGGGCGAAACGCGATGGCCGCGCGGACTTCATTGCGCCATCCACTGGTGGAGGATTTCGTGAATGCCCGGGCCAATGTCTCGAGTGCGGTCATCGCTTCGGCCTGCGCGGTGACCGTCAGGCGCTCGGCCACGGCACGACGGGTTCTTTCATGCTCGGAGCGCTCGGGGTCGATCTGCAGGAACTCGCACCCGTCGGCAAACGCGCGGCCGAACTTGAGCGTGAAGTCGATGCGCTTGCCCACGAGCAGCACGCAGTCGGCCTGGGCGAGCATCTGCGCGAAGGCGCCGAGGCTCGGATCCCCCACGCCGCGCGGGCTTTCCATGCCGATCACCGGGATGCCGCTCGCCGCTTCCAGATCCGCCATCAGTTCGCGGCCGGCGCGACGCATGCATGACGGGCCGCAAAGGATGAGGGGGCGGGCGGATTTCGTGAGGGCGGCGGCGATTGGGCCCCAGTCCATCGCCGCAACTGCGGCGCCCGGGACGACGGTCGCATTCGCCGCCGGAGCGGCGCCCGGGGCCACGGTCGCTTCGAGCACGTCGGTGGGCAAGCTCAGGTGGACCGGGCCGGGGCGGCCGGACAGGGCGACACGCACCGCGTGTGAGAAATCGCGGCCGATGTCCTCGGCGTTCGCGCAGCCGCCCGCGGCCTTGGTGACGGGGGCGACCATCTCGACCTGGCGCAATTCCTGGAAGGCCGCCATGCCGAGCTGGTTCAAGGGCGCGTGGCCCGAGAGCAGCACCATGGGAGACTCGGCCATGGCGGCGGTATAGAGCGCGCCCACCGCATTCGCGTGGCCCGGGCCGCCCGTCACCAGCGCCACACCCACTTCGCCGGTGAGCCGCGCCCATGCATCGGCCATGTGCACTGCGGCGCCCTCGTGGCGCACGTGGATCAACTCGATCCCCGCGTCGAGCGCGGCATCGAACACCGGCATCACGTGATTGCCGGAGAGCGTGAAGATGCGCTTCACGCCTTCTGCGGCGAGGGAGGCCGCGAGGGCGTCGGCGCCGCGATATTTTCGCATCCCCGCTATTGCGCCTTGATCCCCGCCGCCTTGATGACCGGCCACCACTTCTCGGTTTCGGCCCGGTGGTGCACGCGCAGCGCCTCCGGCGCCAGCTGCTCGGGCGCGGGAATCTCCTGGCCCATGTCGGTGAGGCGCTTGCGGACCCCGGAATCGGCGAGCGCTTCGCGCAGCGCCTCGTTCAACTTCGCGGTCACCTCGCGCGGCGTGCCCCGCGGAACCCAAAGAGCGTGCCAGATCGACATGTAGAACCCGGGCAATCCCGCTTCGTCCACCGTGGGAATGTCGGGCGCCGAGGCAAGCCGCGACTTCGCGGTGACGGCATAGCCGCGAACGCGGCCCGCTTTCACCAGGCCGATGGCGGTTGCCGCCTGGTCGAAGCTCAAGTCGACGTGGCCCGCGATGACGTCCTGCATCGCGGGGCCCGCCCCCTTGTAGTGGACGATGTTGAGCGGCGCGCCGACCTGCGTGCCGAAGTAGACCGCCATCACGTGGGAAGGCGTGCCGGGTCCGCCGGTCCCGTAGCTCACCTTGCCGGGGTTCGCCTTCACGTGCGCGACGAGGCCCTTCAGGTCTTTCGCCGGCACGTCGTTCTTCGAGACGATCACCTGCGGGTTGGTGGCCACGAGGCCGATGGGCTCGAAGTCGGCCACGTAATCGACTTCGAGCTGCTGCACCGCGGGCGCCAGCACGTGGGTGCCGAGGTGGCCGATGGCCAGCGTGTAGCCGTCCGGCGCGGCCTGCTTCACGCGGTTGTTGGCGATCGTCCCACCCGCGCCCGCGACGTTTTCCACCACGACGGTCTGCCCGAGGCTCTTCGCCATGCGCTCGGCGAGCAGCCGGCCGATGGTGTCCGTGGGCCCGCCCGCGGAGAACGGCACGATGAGGGTGACCGAACGCTGCGGGTATTGCGCGCCGGCGGTGAGGGCGGCACCTGCGATCGCAAGGGCCGCAATGCGCTGAAACAGGTTTCCGATCATTGGGGGAATTCCTCCTGCCTCGATTCTATCCGCGATGGCGAGGGCGGACGGCCCGCTGTAACCTGCGAGCTTCGACTGCCGGGGATGCCCATGAAGACACGTGCCGCCGTTGCCTGGGGAGCGGGGAAGCCGCTCACCATCGAAGAAGTCGACCTCGAAGGCCCGAAGGCGGGCGAGGTGCTGGTCGAGGTCAAGGCCACCGGCATCTGCCACACCGACCACTTCACGCTCTCGGGCGCGGATCCCGAGGGGCTCTTCCCCGCGATCCTCGGGCACGAAGGCGCGGGTGTCGTGCTGGAGGTCGGCGCGGGTGTGACGACGCTGAAGGCCGGCGACCATGTGATCCCGCTCTACACGCCCGAATGCCGGCAGTGCAAGTTCTGCCTGTCGCGCAAGACCAACCTCTGCCAGCAGATCCGCGGGACCCAGGGCAAGGGGCTCATGCCCGACGGCACCTCGCGCTTCTCGATCAAGGGCAAGCCGCTCCTGCATTACATGGGCACGTCGACCTTCGCCAATCACATCGTGTTGCCGGAGATCGCGGCTGCGAAAATCCGCAAGGACGCGCCCTTCGACAAGGTCTGCTATATCGGCTGCGGCGTGACCACCGGCGTGGGCGCGGTGATCTTCACGGCGAAGGTCGAGGCCGGCGCAAACGTGGTGGTATTCGGGC
>JALYSB010000064.1 GCA_030855025.1 Pseudomonadota bacterium | reverse complement strand
AGCCCACGACGACGACGGTCGCTCCGCGATGCGCGCCATCGGCGTCGCGGCGCTCGCGCTCGCGGGATTCGTGGCATCCCTCCTTCCCGTGTTCGAGCGCGCTGATGTGTCCCTGCTGGACTTCGAGTGGCGCGTGCTGCGCCGATTCGACGCGCGCGCCGTACCCGACGACATCGTCATCGTCGGCATCGACGAGGCGACGGTCCGGTCGATCCCCGAGCCTCCGGGAATCTGGCATGCAACGCTGGGGGGCGCTCTCAGCAAGCTCGCCTCCGCCCGGCCGCGCGCGATCGGCCTCGCGCACCCGTTGCCCGAGCGCTCCTACGAGGCGGTTAAGCCCGGGCTCGACCGCGCCCTCTTCGACGGCCTCGCAGCTGCGGTGGAAGGTGGGCCGTTCGTGGCGGTTCTGAATATCGATGCGCGCACCCGCGCTGCCAAGACCATTCATCTGCCGTACCTTGCCCTGCTGGGCGAGTCGCGCCTCGGCATCGACCTCGCCGCGCGCGACGTCGATGGCGTCGCGCGCCGCTACTCCCTCAACGTGCCGACGGAGGATGGCGGATTTCCCACGCTAGAGGGACGCCTGTGCCGTGCGCTGAAGCGGTCGTGCTCCGAGGGCCTCATCCATTACGCCATCGGCGCGCCGTTCCCGTACGTGCCCCTCAAGAACCTGCTCGCGATGACCGATACGGTGCTGCTCGAGCGCCTCTTTCGCGACCGCATCGTGCTGGTGGGCGATGCCCAGGCCTTTACCAACCGCGTCGACGTGCCGCTCAACCTTGCGCTCTGGGAATCGGACGCGGGCCATTCGCCCAGCATCGTCGTGCATGCGCAGACGCTGAGAACCGCGCTGGCGGGCGCCGCGCCACGGCAGGCGCCGCGCCCCCTGGTGGTCATCCTCCTGTCGCTCGCGGCGTTGGTTTTCCTGATGCGCGATCCACGCCTTGCTGCGGTGACCGCCCTCCTGCTCACGGCGGGAATCGCGACCGTGGCGATGGTGTCGTTGCGCGGCGGGGTCTTCGTTCCGGTGGCCGCGATCCTCTTCACCCTCCTGCTTGCGTTGTCGGCATGCGTCGCGGCCGCCTATCGCGGCCGTCGCAAGCCCTAGGAGTTGTGTCGGATTTTCCGCAAGGCGCGTGCGACCTATGCGGCTGCGACGCGGCGCGCGCCCGCGCATGATGCCCTCAGGCTTGCGGGTTTCCTCCTCTCCCGCGGCTCGCTGGGCGACGTGAGGCCAAGAGCATGACGCCCGACCTTGAACTCCCTCCGGTCCCCAGGCCGGGGGGAGCTGTTTTTTTGGCTCCCACGCGCATGAGAGAATGAATCCATGTGCGGAATCGTAGGTGCCATCGCCAGCCGTAACGTCGTTCCCATCCTCACCGAGGGTCTCAAGCGGCTCGAATACCGCGGCTACGACTCCGCGGGCATCGCGGTGGTCAACGGCACAATTCGCCGCGTGCGCCGCGTCGGCCGGGTGGCGGAGATGGAAAACGCCGCCCGCGCCGAGGACCTGAAGGGGATCATGGGCATCGCCCACACGCGCTGGGCGACCCACGGCGGCGTGACCGAGCCCAACGCACATCCCCACGTCTCCATGGACGAGATCGCGGTGGTGCACAACGGCATCATCGAGAACCACGATGAGCAGCGCACGCGCTTGAAGGCGCTGGGCTACCCGTTCGATTCGCAGACCGACACCGAAGTGGTGGCCCACCTCATCCACCATTACTTCAAGGAGTCGCGCGACCTCTTCGAGGCAACGCGCCGCGCCGCCGCGGATCTGCACGGCGCCTACGCGATCGGCGTGGTTGCGCTCGCCGAGCCCGAAATGCTGATCGGCGCGCGCATGGGTTGCCCCTTGGTCGTGGGCCTGGGGGAGGGCGAGAATTTCCTGGCGTCCGACTTCTCGGCGTTGGTCTCCGAGACCAAGCGCGTGATCTACCTCGAGGACGGCGATGTGATCGCCCTGCGCCGTGACGGGGTCGAGATCGTGGATCAGGAGGGCGTCGCGGTCGTGCGCCCGGTCCACATCTCGGAGCTTTCCGCCGACGCGGTGGACCTCGGCCCCTACCAGCACTACATGCAGAAGGAGATCCACGAGCAGCCGCGCGCGATCGCCGACACGATCGAGGGCGTGATCGATGGCGGTATCGACATCGACGGGCTGTACGGGCCGGGGGCCGAGGCGGCGCTGCGCGACATCGATTCGGTGCTGATCCTGGCGTCCGGCACCAGCTACTACGCCGGGTTGGTCGCGCGGTTCTGGATCGAGAGCGTGGCGCGCGTGACTTGCAACGTGGAGCTCGGCCACGAGTATCGCTACCGCGACTCGATCCCGAACCCCCGGCAGCTGATCGTCACGATCTCCCAGTCCGGCGAGACCCTCGATACGATGGAAGCCCTCAAGCGCGCCGGGCAGCTCGGCCAGCCGTACACGCTGTCGATTTGCAACGTGCGCGAGAGCGCCATCCCGCGCAGCTCGAAGTTCGTGTTCTACACGCGCGCGGGCGCCGAGATCGGAGTGGCGTCCACCAAGGCGTTCACCACGCAGCTGGTGTCTCTCTTCACCCTCACGCTCGCCATCGCACGCGCCCGGGGCCGGCTGACCCCACAAGCCGAGCACGACGCCATCGAGCAGTTGCGCTTCGTGCCCGGAAGCATCCAGCACGCCCTCAACCTCGAGCCGCAGATCCAGGTGTGGGCGGAGCGCTTCGCCCAGCGCGACCACGCGCTATTCCTCGGGCGCGGCATCCACTACCCGGTGGCCCTGGAGGGCGCGCTCAAGCTCAAGGAAATCTCCTACATCCACGCCGAGGCCTACCCGGCGGGAGAGCTCAAGCACGGGCCGCTCGCCCTCGTCGACGCGTCGATGCCGGTGGTGGTTATCGCACCCAACGACGCGTTGCTCGAGAAGGTGAAGTCGAACATGCAGGAGGTGCGCGCGCGCGGCGGCGAGCTCTACGTCTTCGCCGACCTCGACAGCCACTTCAGCGAAAGCGAGGGCGTGCACGTGATCCGCACCCCACGGCATTCGGGGCTGCTTTCACCGATCGTCCACGCGATCCCGGTGCAGCTCCTGGCCTACCACACGGCGCTCAAGCGGGGCACCGACGTCGACAAGCCCCGCAACCTTGCGAAAGCCGTCACCGTCGAGTAACCCAGAGTTCGGGTAGCCCTTTCGGGGTTTGCCGAACCCCGAAGGTAAGCACCCGCAAACTTATAACCCGAGACTTGCCCCGAGAGGGGTTGCAGCATGCTTTTTATTAGTGAGCTCGCGCATTTGCGCCCCGTAGGACATCAGGAGGCGCCGTTCGGATCATTGGAAACGCGGATGGCGTCCTACGCGGGAATAGGAGGCCGCCAACAGACCGCCGACCCGATTCGCGAGACATTGCAGCTTGCAGCAACTCACTGTGAAAAGGAGATTTACATGAGCATCATTTGGGCAATCATCATTGGTTTCATCGTCGGCCTCGTGGCCAAGTTCCTGATGCCGGGGCGTGATCCGGGTGGCTTCATCATCACGGCCCTCCTGGGTATCGTGGGCGCGGTCCTGGCGTCGTTCCTGGGTCAAGCGATGGGCTTGTACGCGGCTGGCCAGTCTGCCGGTTTCATCGGCGCGGTGATCGGGGCGATCGTTGTCCTCTTCATCTACAACCTGGTGGTTCGCGGCCGTCGTCCGGTCGTCTGATACCGCATCACCCGCAGTCAGTAGGAGCGCGGCAGTCCCAACACGTGCTCCGCGACATAGGCGAGGATGAGGTTGGTCGAGATAGGCGCCACTTGGTAGAGGCGCGTTTCCCGAAACTTCCTTTCCACGTCGTATTCAGCGGCGAAGCCGAAGCCCCCGTGAAACTGGAGGCAGGCTTCGCCGGCTTCCCATGAGGCCTTGGCGGCGAGGTACTTCGCCATGTTCGCCTGCTCCCCGCATGGCTCCCCGGCGTCGAACAATTCGCAAGCCTTCCAGCGCATCAGGTTTGCGGCCTCCAACTCGATGAACGCCTGGGCGATCGGAAACTGCACGCCCTGGTTCTTGCCGATCGGCCGGCCGAAGACCACGCGTTCACCCACGTACCGCGTTACCTTGTCGATGAACCAGTAGCCGTCCCCGATGCATTCCGCGGCGATGATGGCGCGCTCGGCATTGAGTCCATCCAGGATGTAGCGAAACCCGCGGCCTTCCTCCCCGATCAGGTTTTCCGCGGGAATTTCCAGGTTCTCGAAGAAGAGCTCGTTGGTTTCGTGGTTGACCATGTTCGCGATGGGCCGTGCCGTGAGCCCGTGTCCCATGGCATCACGCAGGTCGACCAGGAAGATCGACAGTCCCTCGGATTTCTTGCGCGCTTGCGAGGCGGGGGCGGTGCGCGCCAGCAGGATCATCAGGTCCGAATGCTGCACCCGCGAAATCCAGACTTTCTGGCCGTTGACCACATAGCGGTCGCCCTTGCGCTCGGCGACGGTGGAGATCGCGGTGGTGTCAGTACCTGCCGTGGGCTCGGTCACGGCCATCGACTGGAGGCGCAGCTCGCCGCTCGCGATGCGTGGCAGGTACTGCGCCTTCTGCGCGGCCGAGCCGTGCCGCAGGAGCGTCGCCATGTTGTACATCTGTCCGTGACAGGCGCCCGCATTGCCGCCGCAGCGGTTGATCTCCTCCATGATGACCGAGGCTTCGCGCACGCCCAGGCCCGAGCCGCCGAATTCCTGGGGAATCAGCGCCGCGAGCCACCCCGCGCGAGTGAGCGCGGCCACGAACTGCTCGGGATAGGCGCGTTCGGCATCGACGGTGCGGAAATACGCCGGCGGAAACTCCGCGCACAGTGCGCGCACGCCTTCCCGAATCTCGGCGTATCGTTCGCGACCGTGCTCCATCGATCAGTCCGCGAACGTCCCCGCCTTGCGAATCACCGGCCCCCACTTGTCGATCTCCGACTTGACCCAATCGCGCAGGCCCGCCGGCGTCTGCTTGGCTTCCGGTACGATCTGCGCCCCGAGCTCGGCAAACTTGCTCGCCACCCCCGGATCCCTCAGGGCGGCGCGCAATGCCTGGTTGACCTTGTCGGTCGCATCCGCGGGCGTCCCCTTGGGCGCGTAGATGCCGTGCCACACCACCACCTCGAAGTCCTTGAGTCCCTGCTCATCGAGCGTCGGCGCGTCGGGTAGCGCGGCGATGCGGTGCTTGGTCGTCACCCCGTAGAACTTCACCTTCTGCGCCTTGATGTGCGGGATGGTTTGCGTGGTCTGGTCGCAGAGCATGTCCACCTGGCCGCCGAGGAGCGCGGTCATCGCTGGACCGGTCCCCTGGAACGGGATCGTGGTGAGCTCCACGCCGACCGCCTGCTGGAAGAGCATGCCGCACAGGTGGGAGACTGCACCCAGGCCGGCGTTGGCGAGGTTGATCTTCTCCTTGTTGGCGCGCACGTAGGCGATGAAGTCGCGCAGGTTGTCCGCCGGCATGTCCTTTTTCGCGAGCAGCGTCATCGGCACGTCGGCCACCTGGCCCACGTACTCGAAGTCGGTGAGCGGGTTGTAG
The DNA here is from genome assembly GCA_030855025.1 of Pseudomonadota bacterium. Taxonomy (GTDB): domain Bacteria; phylum Pseudomonadota; class Gammaproteobacteria; order Burkholderiales; family Usitatibacteraceae; genus Usitatibacter. The sequence continues at coordinate 10,147 of JALYSB010000064.1, read as the reverse complement.
GGAAGCTTGCGGTAGAGCGCCGTCGCGGTCGCCATGCCGTTGTGGTGGATCAGGATGGTGTAGCCGTCGGGGTTGGCCTTCGCGACCGCGTTGACCGCGATGGTGCCGCCCGCGCCGACCTTGTTTTCGATCACCACCGTCTGGCCGAGCGTGCGCGACATCGCCGCGCCGAGCGTTCGCGCGACGACGTCGGTCGGTCCGCCCGCGGCGAACGGGACGACCAGCGTGATGGCGCGGTTGGGATAGCCCTGGGCCGCGACCGGACCACTCAGCGCCAGGACGGCCGCGATGGCGGCCTGCATCAGTCTCTTCATGGTTTTCTCCTCATCGGGTTGGCACGATGCTACGCGTCTCTCCTACCTTCATCACGTCGAACTGGTCGTCGGCAAGATTCTCGAAGGTACCCCAATGCATCCCCACGGCACGCGCGGCGCGCAGGTCGGCGCGCACCTGCAGCGCCTCGCGCACATCGATGTGCATGGTCTTCATGAACCAGCGCGGTGCGTAGGATCCGATGGGGACGAACGCCAGATCGAAGGGCCCGAGGCGCTCGCCGATGTCGCGCGTATCGCGCGAGTACCCCAGGTCGCCAGTGTGCACCAGCTTGAGCCCCCGCCTTCCATCACCCAGCCGCCCCAGAGCGACTGGTTGGCATCCGCGAGCGTGCGCTTGCTCCAGTGCTGCACCGGGACGAGCGTGTAGCGCAGCCCTCCCTCGTCGCGTGCCTGCCACCACCCAAGCTCCTCGACGCGCTCGATGCCCTGATCGTTGAACCAGCGCTTGAGGCCGAGCGGGACGAGGAAGAGCGGGGAGCCGGCGGGCTGCGCCGCGAGGCGGCGCACGGTGTCCAGGCCGAGGTGGTCGTAGTGGTTGTGGCTGGTCAGCACCACGTCGATACGGGGCAGGTCCGGAATGTCGATCGGCAGCGGGACGAAGCGTCGCGGCCCCGCGAACGACACGGGAGACGCGCGTTCGGAGAAATGGGGGTCGACCAGGATGTTCTGGCCGCCGAGCTGGATCAGGAACGCGGCGTGCCCGATCCAGGTGGCCGTGGGCCGCGAGGTGTTGGCGCGAAGCCCGGCGGCATCGGACTTCATGTGCGGAATGCGCCAGCCGCCCGGGGGCGCGTCGGGTACGCCGCGGCGCAGCTGCTCCCACTTCCACTGCCAGAAGCTCTCCTTCGGAGCGTGCGGATAGTTGTTGCTGAACCCTTCGTCCGGAGTCGGGGCCGCCACTGGAGTTCGGGCGAGCACGAGGAGGAAGGCGCCCAGCGCGAGGCGGGCGAAGCAAAATCGAGGCGGCATATCCGACAGAGTCTCGCATCGCCGGCGTTCGGGAGGCAATGGCCGCGCCGGAAAGAGTTAAAATCTTCAGGCCTCTACCCCCGTGACTCCCATGCGTATCTACGTGAACGACGTCGCCGTCCGCGACGGCTTCCAGATCGAGCAGGTCTTCGTGCCCACCGCCACGAAGGTCGAGCTCGTGAACCAGCTCTCGCGCACCGGGCTGCACAAGATCGAGGTGACCTCCTTCGTCTCGCCCAAGGCGGTGCCGGCGCTCGCGGACGCCAACGAGGTCCTCGCCGGCATCGAGCGCGTGCCCGGAGTGATCCACGTGGCCCTCGTGCCCAACATCCGGGGTGTGCAGAACGCAGTGGCCGCGCCGCGCAGGCCCCACGAGGTCAATGCCGTCGTGTCGGCCTCCGAGACCCACAACCGCGCCAACATCAATCGCACCCACGAGCAGACGCTTTCCGAGCTTCCGACGATGGTGAGGCTCGCTCATGACGCGGGCCTGAAGATCACCATGAGCCTGTCGACCACGTTCGGCTGCCCCTTCGAGGGGCACGTGAACGAGGACGTGGTGATGGATTTCGTCGAACGCTTCCGCACCCTCGGATTCGATGGGATCTCGCTCGCCGACACCACCGGCATGGCGAATCCGCGCCAGGTGCGCGCCCTTACGGCCAAGGTCCTCGAGCGCTTTCCCGCACCCGACGAAACCTATTACACGCTGCACTTCCACAATACCCGCGGCATGGGGCTCGCAAACGTCGTCGCTGGCATCGAGGCGGGCGTGCGCTCGTTCGACGGCTCGGTCTCGGGGCTCGGCGGCTGCCCGTTCGCCCCCGGGGCCACCGGCAACATCTGCACCGAGGACATGGTTAACATGCTCGAGGACATGGGCTACGACACGCGCATCGACCTTGCCAAGCTGCTCGCCGTTGCGCGGCGCATTCCGGTCGTGGTGGGCCACGATACGCCGGGGCAGGTCATGAAGGCCGGCCAGACCCTCGAGCTGCACCGGCCGCCCCAGGGGTTGAAATGATTCGCGTCGCGCGCCTTGCACCGTTCGCGTTTGCCGCCGTGCTGCCATGCCAGGCGGCGGATTTTCCCAACATCGGGGACCTTGCCCAAGGCGAGTTCCGCGCGATCTCGCGCGACCTGGGAGCGGCGTTCGCATACAAAGGTGTCACGCCGGCAACGGCCCTCGGGCCACTCGGCTTCGATGTGGGCGTCGAGGTCACCGAAACGCGGATGGAGAACTCCACCCTCTTCGCGCGCGCCGGCGCCGGCGGCCAATCGCGCCTCCTGATCCCCAAGGTCCACGTCCACAAGGGTCTTTTCGCCGGGTTCGACATCGGCGCCTTCGCCGCCGGTGCTCCCGACATAGCCGCACGGCTCTACGGCGCCGAGCTTCGATATGCCATCGTCGACGACGGCCTGACACTACCGGCCATCGGCGTGCGCGTATCCGGAACCCGCGCGAGTGGATTGGGCGAGCTCGAGGTGAGCACCGCAGCGGTAGACCTCATCGCCTCCAAGCGATTCACGGCGCTGACTCCCTACGTAGGCGCGGGCACGGTGCGCGTGCAGAGCGCGGCCAACGGCACCGGCCTCGCGCGCGAGACGCTCAACCAGGCTCGCGTGTTCGGCGGGCTCAACGTGAACCTCCTGGCGGTGAACCTCGCCTTCGAGGCCGAGAAGATGGGCGACAACGTTTCGCTTTCCGCCAAGGTGGGCTGGCGGTTCTGAAAACACGTTCATAACAACGAGGAGAAACACATGAAACGGATCATCCAGGCGCTGGTCGCCCTTGTGGCCGGCATCGCCATCGCGGCGGGCGCCGGCGCGCAGGCCCCCGAGAAGAAGAAGATCACCATCGCGGTGGGCGGCAAGACGCTCTTCTACTACCTGCCGCTCACCGTGGCCGAGCGCAAGGGCTACTTCAAGGAAGAGGGCCTCGAGGTCGAGATCCCCGACTTCGCCGGCGGCGCGCGCGCCCTCCAGGCCCTGGTCGGCGGGAGCGCCGACATGGTTTCCGGAGCCTACGAGCACACCATCAACATGGCCGCAAAGAAGCAGCCGATCAAGGCGGTGGTGCTGCAGGCCAAGTACAGCTCGATCGTGCTGCTGCTGCCGAAGGACAAGGCGGCGAAGTACAAGGGCGGGAGGGACCTGAAGGGGCTCAAGATCGGCGTGAGCGCACCCGGCTCGTCCACCAACATGTTCGTCAATAATCTCCTGGCCAAGGACGGGCTGAAGCCCACCGACGTTTCCATCGTCGGCGTTGGCACGGGTAGCGGCGCATTCGCCGCGATGGAAAAAGGCGAGATCGACGCGATTTCCAACCTCGACCCGGTGATCACCCAGCTCGAGTCCACCGGCAAGTTCGTGGCGGTGGCCGACAGCCGCACCGAGAAGGGCATGAACGACATCTACGGCGGCGCCTACCACGCGAGCGTGATCTACATCACCGAGGAGTTCATCAAGAAGAACCCGAACACGGTGCAGGCGGTCGTCAACGCGATGGTGCGCGCCAACAAGTGGATCGCCAGGGCCACGCCGCAGGAGATCGTCGACCTCATGCCCGCCGAGTACAAGGCCGGAAATCCCTCGCTCTACAAGGAGGGGCTGCTGAAGAACATGATCGGCTACTCGGAGGACGGCGAGCTGTCGATGAAGGCGGCGGAGAACGTCTACAAGGTGCTGCAGAAGTTCGAGCCGTCGGTAATCGCCGCAGGCAAGATCGACCTGCAGAGCACCTTCGACAATTCGTACGTGAAGAAGGCGAACGCCAAGTACAAGTGACGAGGCCGAGAACATCACCGCCGCCGTCGAATTCGAGCACATCACCTGCACCTTCGCCGGGCGCGGGGGTGCGGGCTCGTACACCGCGGTCAAGGACGTGACGCTCTCGATCGGTGAGGGCGAATTCGTCTCGGTAGTGGGTCCCACGGGTTGCGGCAAATCCACGCTACTCAACGTAGCGGCCGGGCTGCTGCGGCCCACGTCCGGCACGGTAAGTGTCTTCGGCGAGACGCTCACCGGCATCAATCGCAAGGCGGGCTACATGTTCCAGGCGGAAGCCCTGATGCCCTGGCGCAACGCGCTCGCCAATGTGACCGCGGGGCTGGAATTTCGCGGGGTTGCCGCGGACGAGGCCCGCCGGCGCGGGGAAGACTGGCTCGAGCGCGTCGGTCTCGCGGGCTTCGGCGACCGTTATCCCCACGAGCTTTCGGGAGGCATGCGCAAGCGCACGGCGCTCGCGCAGATGCTGGTCCTCGATCCGCAGATCATGCTGATGGACGAGCCGTTCTCGGCGCTCGACATCCAGACGCGCCAGATGATGGAGAACGAGCTGCTCGAGCTGTGGAGCGCCAACCGCAAGAGCGTGATCTTCATCACCCACGACCTCGAGGAGGCGATCTCGCTCTCCGACCGCGTCGTGGTGCTTTCCGCGGGCCCGGCCACCCATCCCATCGGGGAATTCAGCGTGGACTTGCCGCGCCCGCGCGACGTGTCCGAAGTGCGCCACGCTCCGCGCTTCATCGAGCTGCACGACCGCATCTGGCATTCGATGAAGGAAGAGGTGCTGAAGGGCTACGCGCAGACGAAGAACCGGATGGCCGGCTGATGCGCTACCTGCGCTTCTGGCAAGCGCTCCTCCTCTTCGCGATCTTCGCGCTGTGGCAGCTGCTGGCGAGCCCGGACATCCTCCCGCCGGTCGTGTGGGACAACCCCCACCGCGCCGCCTTCTTCTTCGGCGAGCCGGTGAAGATGTTCAAGGTGATCTGGGTGTGGTTCTCCGAGGGCGCGATCTACCAGCACCTGTGGGTCACGCTGCAGGAGACCGCGCTCGCCTTCGTGATCGGCTCGGTGCTCGGGCTCGTGGTGGGGTTGTGGCTAGGGCTGTCGCCCGGAGCCTCGGCCCTCTTCGACCCGTACATCACCGCGATGAACGCGATGCCGCGCGTGGTGCTGGCACCCATCTTCATGGTGTGGTTCGGCCTCGGCATCTGGTCGAAGGTGGCCCTCGGCGTGACGCTGGTGTTCTTCATCGTGTTCTTCAACGTCTACCAAGGGGTGAAGGAAGTCAGCCCCGTGGTGCTCAACAACGCGGTGATGCTGGGCGCCAACCGGCGCCAGCTGCTGCGCTACGTGTATCTGCCCTCGGCCACGTCGTGGGTCTTCTCCAGCCTGCATACCGCGGTGGGCATGGCGTTCGTGGGCGCCGTGGTGGGCGAGTACCTCGGCTCGGCGCGCGGCGTGGGCTACCTCATCCAGCAGGCCGAAGGCGCCTTCGACATCAACACGGTGTTCGCGGGGATTCTCGTGCTCACGGCGTTCGCGCTCGTGCTCGACCTCCTCGTGGGCCTGGCGGAGAGGCGACTGCTGGTGTGGCGGCCGACCCAGAGCGTGACGGAGAAGCTATGAGCGACGAGCCCGAACCGGGAGCGATCCTGCGCGGGGAGCTGTGGAAGCTGCGCGGGGTGCGGGTGGTGAAGGGCGGCGAGCTCGACTCGAACGTTCCGCAGACGCAGGGCATGTCGCGCGCCGCCGCGATCAACTTCGCGCGCGTGGGCGCCGAGAAGATCTGGGCGGGCACGGTGAAGATCCACGCCAACGCGAAGACCGGCGCCCACCATCATGGGCCGGTGGAGAGCGTGATCTACGTGGTGCGAGGCAAGGCGCGGATGCGCTGGGGCGACAAGCTCGAGTACACCGCCGAAGCGGGACCCGGCGACTTCATCTGGGTGCCGCCCTTCGTGCCGCACCAGGAGATCAACGCGAGCCCCGACGAGCCCCTCGAGTGCGTCCTGCTGCGCAGCGGCCAGGAGCCGGTGGTGGTGAACCTCGACATCCCGATGGTCGAGCGGCCCGAGCAGGTCTACTGGGTGGACAACATCCACCCCCACCCCGAGCGCGGCTGCTAGGCGCCGCGGCGCGGCTTGCGCCCGGCCCTGGCTGCGAAGCGGTCGTATACCCAGTTCGGCAGCACGCCGAGGATGCGTCCAACGACCGCCATCTGCCAGGGAATGATCGCGTAGCTCGTGCCCGCGGCGATCGCGCGCGCGAATCGGCGCGCCGCCTCATCGGCGGGGATGATGAACGGCATGCGATAGGGATTGCGGCGGGTCATCGCAGTCTCGATGTAGCCCGGGACGATCGTCGTCACGCGCACGCCGCTCCCACGCAGCTCCACGCGCAGGCCCTCGAGGAAACGGATCGCAGCGGCCTTCGACGCGCTGTACGCGGTGGCGCCCGGCAACCCGCGCAGGCCAGCGACCGAAGCGATGCCCGCGAGCGAGCCGCCTCCCCGCGCGCGCATGGGCGCGAGGAAGGGGTGGAACGTGGTGGCGAGCCCCAGCACGTTGGTCTCGAGGATCTCGCGGAACACCGCGAGATCTTCGCCGAACTCGGTGAGGTTGCCGATGGAGATGCCGGCATTGGCGATCACGATGTCGGGCGTGCCATGGCGCGCGATGAACTGCGCGGCCGCCTGGTTCATGGCGAGCGCGTCGCGCACGTCGCAGGCGTAGATCTCGCACGGCGTGCCCAGCCGGGCCTTCAACGCCTCCAGGAGGTCGGCGCGACGCGCGACGAGGCCGAGTGTCGCCCCCCCGCGCGCGTAGTGGCTGGCGAGCGCCTCACCGATGCCGCTCGAGGCTCCGGTGAGGAAGACCTTCAAATCACGACTTTTCTTTGCGCGACATGCCGATCAGCTGGTCGACGACCGGAAACATGTTCTGTGCACCGCCCGCCTGCTCGGCCGAAGTGTAGTACTTGCCGTTGACCACCAGGCGCGGCACGCTGTCGACCTTGTAGGCGTAGGTCAGCTGCTTCGCGCGCTGCAACTTGGTGACTACCGAGAAGGACTTCTCCGTCTCGTTGTACTTCGCCACGTCGATGCCGTTCTTCGCGAGCCATTCCTCGCGGATCTTCTTGTTCCCGAGGTTGGCCTTGTCCTGGTGAATCGCGTCGAACACCTTCTGGTGGTACTTGTCGAGGTTGCCCATGGCCTCGAGCGTGTAGAACACCCTGGCGAGCTCTCCCCAGGAGTCGCTCGGCACCGCCGGGACGCGCTTGAACACGACGTCCTTCGGGGCGTTCTTCAGCCAGCTGGTCACCGCGGGCTCGAGGCTGTAGCAATGCGCGCATCCATACCAGAAGAACTCGATCACCTCGATCTTGCCGCCGCCATCGGGAGGCTGCGGCGGGCTGAGGGTGGCGTACGGGTTCTGCGCGAGCGCGGACGGGGCGGCGAAGGCGAGCGTGGTGGCCGCGAGGGCCAGGAGTTTGCGTAATGACATGATTATTCCTTCTACGGTTTGCGTGATTCGTCGGCGGTGCGGATGATGGCGGCGCCGACGCCGTTCTGGGACAGCGTGGTCTTGATGCGATTCGCGTCGTCCAGGCTCTGGTAGGGGCCCAGGCGCACTCGGAAGAGCGTCCCCTTGTCCGGGATGCTCACCGGGCGCACGGAAGCCTCCAGCCCTGTTAACGCAATCCTCGCCTTTAGGTTGTCAGCCTCGCGCTCTTCCGAAAAGGCGCCGGCCTGTAGCCAGTAGATTTCGCCCGAATGGGGCTTGGGCGATGCGGGTGAAGAGCCGGGTCTGGCCGCGGCCGCTTTGGGCGCCGCCGCCTTCACTTCCTTCTCGGTGACTTCCTTGTCGCCGGGAAGGATGTTGTAGAACTCGAAGCGCGGGCGCTCGCCGCCCTTGGCGGCTTTCTCGGGTTTCTCGGCCTTTTCCGGCGCGCCCGCCTTGCCTTTCGCAGCCTGCTCCGCCGCGCGCGCGGCATCGGCCGGGGGCTGCGGTTGCGCCGGCGCGATCTTCGAGACGGGCTCGACCGCGCGCCCCTTGTCGATGAACGGGCTGGACAGCCGGTTGAGCCAGAGCGCCACCGCGAGCGAGATCACGATGCCGAGCAGCACGCCGATGATCATCCCGAGCAGCAGCGGATGGTTCAGGCGGCTCTCGGCGCGGGGGCTCGGGGAGTCCTTGTAATCCTTGGGCATCACATTCTTTCGGGAGCGCTCACGCCCAGGACGGCGAGGCCGTTGGCGAGGACTTGTCGCGTGGCGGCGACGAGCGCGAGGCGGGCGAGCTTCAGCGGCTCGTCCTCGACCAGGAAACGCTCGGCATTGTAGTAGGTATGCAGGCGCGCCGCCACGTCGTCGTGCAGGTAATACGTGAGCAGGTGGGGCGCGAAATCGCCCGCGGCGCGCGCGAGCAATGCCGGAAACTCGGCGAGTTGCTGCGCGAGGACGGATTCGTACGGCGACGTGAGGCGCGAGAGGTCCGCCTTGGCAAGCGCGGCCACGTCGCCGCCCCACTCGCGCAGCACGCTGCACACGCGCGCATGCGCGTACTGCACGTAGTACACCGGGTTGTCGTCGGTGTTGCTCTTGGCGAGGTCGATGTCGAACACCAGGTGCGAGTCGACGCGGCGCATGAGGAAAAAGTAGCGCACCCCGTCGCGGCCGACCTCGTCGATCAAGTCGCGCACCGTCACGTAGGAGCCCGCGCGCTTGGAGATCTTCATCTCCTCGCCGCCCTTCATCACCGTCACCATCTGGTGCAGCACGTAGTCGGGGTAACCCTTGGGTATGCCCGACTCGAGCGCTTGCAGGCCCGCGCGCACGCGGGTCACGGTCGAGTGGTGGTCGGCGCCCTGCACATTCACCACGCTGGCATAACCGCGGTTGAACTTGGTGAGGTGGTAGGCCACGTCCGGAACGAAATACGTGTACGTGCCGTCGGACTTGCGCATCACGCGGTCCTTGTCGTCGCCGAAGTCGGTGGTCTTCAGCCACAGCGCGCCTTCGAACTCGTAGGTGTGCCCGGCGCGCCCCAGCAGCTTCACGGTCTCCTCGACCTTGCCGTCGGCATAGAGCGAGCTCTCGAGGAAGTACGAATCGAACTTGACCCCGAAGGCGTGCAGGTCGATGTCCTGCTCGCGCCTCAGGTAATCCACGGAGAACTGGCGGATCTGCTCGAGGTTGTTGCCGGCGGCGTCGCCGAAATGGGTGGCCACGTACTCGCGCGCGATGTCGCGGATGTAGTCGCCCAGGTAGCCATCCTTCGGCATCTCGATCGCCTCGCCGCGGGCTTCCTTCACGCGCGCCTGCACCGAGGTCGCGAGGTTGGCGATCTGGTTGCCGGCGTCGTTATAGTAGAACTCGCGCGTCACGCGCCAGCCCTGCCGCTCGAGGAGCGTCGAGATCACGTCGCCCAGCGCCGCCTGCCGGCCGTGGCCCACGTGCAGCGGGCCGGTCGGGTTGGCCGAGACGAACTCGACCATGATCTTGCCGTCCCGATGCTCCGTGGACCGGCCGAATGCCGCGCCGGCGGCGAGGATGTTGCGCACGACGCCGAAGCGCGAATCGGCGGGCAGCGTGAAGTTGATGAAGCCCGGGCCCGCGACCGAGGTCTGCGAGCCGTCGGCCGCATTGTCGAAGGCCGCCTTGATGGTCTCGGCCACCTCGCGCGGCTTCTTGCCGACGCGCTTGGCGAGTTGCAGCGCCACGTTGGTGGTGAAATCGCCGTGCTCGGGATTCTTGGGCCGCTCGATGTCGACCTCGAACGCCCCGGCTTCGGGAAATTTCTCGCGCACGACCTGCTGGACGCGGTCGCGAAGGCTCTGTTTGGGATCGGGGGAGGACACGGGGAAAAGGCTTGATTCCAGAGCCAACATTATACGGGTCACACTTCCTGGGGATCGACGTCGAGCGACCAGCGCACGCGCCGCTCGCCGCGGGTGATGAGGGCGTCGCGCCAGGCCCGCAGGAAGGGCTGCAGGTCGGCGCGCGCGCGCGCGCGCACCAGCAGCTGCGCGCGCTCGAAGCCCGCCTTGCGCTCCAG
>JALYSB010000234.1 GCA_030855025.1 Pseudomonadota bacterium | reverse complement strand
TCCTTGATGAGCGCCTCGTCGGCGCCGGTGAAGGCGATCTCGATGTCGCGATAGTGCTGCTGGGTGGCGTTCGCGTAACCCACGCCCTGCAAAAGCGCCAAGTCCTTCGCCTGCCACGCAGGCATCAGTCCGGCGAGCGAGGGGTGGAAGCCGTGCGTGTCGGTAATCTTCAGGACCGCGTCGCGCGGCACCGCAAGCGTGGGCCGAACGCGATAGTAGGTTTCGTTGGTGTACGGAACCCAGGTATTGAAACTGTCGTTACCCCCGTAGAGGAAGACCAGCACCAGCAAGTGGGCCTCGCCCCGCGAAGGCGAGGCCCACGCGGGAAGCGTTGCCGCGAGCGGCGCGGCGGCCAGCGCCTTCAGGAGGCTGCGGCGATCCATTTTCCGATTTCTCCGGCGGATTGCACGATGCCGTCGGCATTCCACGCCGGTGGCTGCGGACCGTCGCCGAGGTATCCATAGCCCGCTGCCAGGACCGGCATTCCCGCGGCGCGCGCGGCCTGCACGTCGCGCTCGTCGTCGCCCACGTAGAGCGTGCGCGGGGGCGCGATGCCGATCGCCGCCGCGGCAAACAGCAGCGGATCCGGAAACGGCTTGGAACGCGCACAGGTATCGCCCCCGACCACCACGGCCGCGCGTTGGGCGAGGCCCAGGCCTTCCATGATGGGGTGCGCGAAACGCTCGAACTTGTTGGTGACCACGCCCCATGGGATGGCGCGCGCCTCGAGCCCGTCCAGCAGCTCCGGCATGCCCGGGAAAAGCCGGGTGTCGACGCACAGGTTGCCGCCGTAGAGCTCCAGGAATTCCTCGCGCATGGCCATGAAATCAGGGTGGTCGGGGGTGATCTCGAACGCTGAGCAAATCATGCCACGAGCGCCCTTGGAAACGTGGGGCCGCACCTGGTCCAGGGGCACGGACGCGAGGCCACGGCGCAACCGCATGAGGTTCACGGTGCGCGCCATGTCGGGCGCGGTATCGGCGAGGGTGCCATCGAGGTCGAACAGCACCGCTTCGATCATTTTCGGCATCCCAGCAGGTAATTCACGTCGACATCCCGGCCGAGCGCATAGACCTTCGTGATCGGGTTGTAGGTCATGCCGGTGAGATCGGCCATTGCGAGGCCCGCGGCACGGCAGTGCGCGCTGAGCTCGGACGGCCGGATGAAGCGCGCGTATTCGTGGGTGCCGCGTGGCAGGAGCCGCAGCACGTATTCCGCGCCCACTATCGCGAACAGGAACGACTTGGCGTTGCGGTTGATGGTGGAGAAAAACACCCAGCCCCCCGGCTTGGCCAGGCGCGCGCACGCCGCGACCGTGCTGGCGGGATCCGGCACGTGCTCGAGCATCTCCATGCAGGTGACCACGTCGAACGTGCCCGGGGACTCGGCGGCGAGCGCCTCGGCCGACACCAAGCGGTAGTCGACGCTGCTCTGGGTCTCGAACGCATGCAGCATCGCGACTTTCAAAGGCTTGTCGGCCAGGTCGATGCCGGTGACCTGCGCGCCAAGGCCGGCCATGGACTCCGTGAGGATCCCCCCGCCGCAGCCCACGTCGAGCACGCGCTTGCCCGCGAGGCCGCCCGCCAGGCGATCGAGGTGCGAGAGACGCAGCGGGTTGATCTCGTGCAGCGGGCGAAATTCGCTCGTGGGGTCCCACCAGCGGTGCGCGAGGGCGCTGAATTTGGCCAGCTCGGACGGATCGACGTTGGCGTTCATGAAAGACGACTCTGCCACCACAAGGCCTTGTCGTGCAGGTCCTGGGCATCGAGGGTGAGAAGGCGGCGCTCCTCCAGGCGCGGCTCGCCCGCCACCCAGACATGGCTCACGTGCTCGCGGCCTGCGGCATAGACCAGCTGCGATACTGGATCGAAGCAGGGGAGGGTCTCCAGGGACGAAAGCTCCACGGCGGTGAGATCGGCGGCCTTGCCCGGCTCGATCGATCCGATCTCGCCATCGAGACCGAGCGCGCGCGCCCCATCGAGGGTCGCCATCTCGAGCGCCTCGGCGGCGGTTACCATCGCCGCGTTGCCGCTCGCGGCCTTGGCGAGGAGGGCCGCGGTGCGCATCTCGGTCCACATGTCGAGCCGGTTGTTGCTGGCCGCGCCGTCGGTGCCCAGGCCCGCGCAAATGCCGCGCGCGCGCATGCCCGGCAGGTTGGCGATGCCACTCGCGAGCTTCAGGTTCGACGACGGGCAGTGCGCAACGCTCACGCCTTCCCGCGCCATGAGGTCGAGCTCGAAGTCCTCGAGGTGCACCGCGTGCACGGCGATGAGCCGCGGGCCGACCACGCCCAGGCGCCGCAGGCGCTCGAGCGGGCGAACGCCGTGCTGCGCGATGCCCTGCTCGATCTCGGCGCGCGTCTCGTGCACGTGCGTGTGGATCGGCACGTCGAGCTCCTCGGCGAGCACCGCGATGCGCCTCAAGGCATCGTCGCCCACGGTGTACGGCGCGTGGGGGGCGAGGGTGAACGTGAGGAGCGCCTCGCCCTGGTAAGCGTCGCGCGTGGCGAGCCCCTTGGCGAGGTAGCCATTCATGTCGGGGGCGTAGGTGCTCGGGAACTCGATCGCGATCACGCCGAGCGAGGCGCGCATCCCGGCGCGCAATGCCGCGCGCGCCGTCGCCTCCGGGAAGAAGTACATGTCGTTCACGCAGGTCACGCCGGCGCGCAGCATCTCCGCCATCGCGAGCAAGCTGCCGTCGTGGGCGAACTCGTCGCTCACGTGCTTGGCCTCCGCGGGCCAGACGTGGTCATTGAGCCAGGCCATCAGCGGCTGGTCGTCGGCCAGCCCGCGCATCAGCGTCATCGCCGCGTGGCAATGCAGGTTCACCAGGCCCGGGATGAGCGCGTGGCGTTCGAGCCGTACCAGACTGCGCGCCTCGAAGCGCGCGAGCGCCTCCTTCGTCGGCATCACCGCGACAATGCGCCCGCTCTCGATCGCCACCGCGTGATCTGCCAGCACCGCGCGCGGCGCCACCGGGACCACGTGGGCTGCACAAATCAGGGTGTCAACGCGTTGCATGTTGCCGACATTGTGAGGGATGGAAAGCCCCAACAAAAAACCCCGCCGAAGCGGGGTTTTCTGCCGGGTCTTGGGTGCTTACTGACGCACGCCCTTGAACTCGATGTCCACGCGGCGGTTCTTCTGGCGGCCTTCCGCGGTCTTGTTGGTAGCGACCGGTTGCGACTCGCCCTTGCCGATGGTGGTGATCTTCGAGGCTGCGATGCCCTTGCTCACCAGGTACTCCTTGACGGCCGCGGCGCGGCGCTCGGAGAGGCGCTGGTTGTAGGCGTCGGTGCCGACGGAGTCGGTGTGGCCCGTGGCGATCACCATTTCGAGGTCGACGCCGCGCAGCTTGGCAGCCGCGTCATCGAGGCTCTTGCGGCCGTCGGGGCGGAGCACGGACTTGTCGAAGTCGAACAGCGCGTCCGCCTGGATGACCACGGCCTGGCGCACCGAAGCCGGGGCAGGACGCGCGGCCGGTGCCGGGGCGGCGGGTGCGACGGGAGCCGCCGGCGCAGCGGGAGGGGCGGGTTCCGCCGGACGGGCGGGTGCGGGTGCAGCCCTCACGCCCGCGCAATCGGGATGGACGATGCCGGAGGTGACAACGCACGCGCCGGAGCCGTCCTTGACCGGATTGCCGGAGCCGTCCGTCAGGTTGGGTGTGACGTTGGCGAACGACGAGCCCGCAAATAGCGCCATCGCGCAACCGAGCGTCAGCTTGAAAATCTTCATGTTCGGAACTCCCAAGAGGTTTGAATGATTTGTCTGCTGCTTACTTTTTTTCTCTGAGGCTCACGCCCGAAAACTGCTCGCCACATCATACACAAAGGGCCTTGAGGTCCACAACCGAAAGTGGGTCTTTTCGCAACAGTGGGGGTGGTTCGGGTTGTATTTTCACCACACGGAACCGGCAGGGTTAGGACCCTCCCCAAGGTTGGAAAGTGCCGCGCGGATGTGGTAGAATTTCACTTTCGCCGCGCCATTATTAATAAGTTAAAACAAGCACTTATGCTCCCCCCGCAAGGGGGCGAGCTTGCCCCAGGAGCCCCCTAGCTGCCCATGGAACAGTTCGCCAAGGAAACCCACCCGATCAGCCTCGAGCGCGAGATGCGCCGCTCCTACCTCGACTACGCGATGAGCGTAATCGTGGGCCGGGCGCTCCCCGATGTGCGCGATGGACTCAAGCCAGTGCATCGCCGCGCGCTCTTCGCCATGCACGAGGTTTCCAACGACTGGAACCGGGCCTATAAGAAGTCAGCGCGCATCGTCGGCGACGTGATGGGCAAGTACCACCCGCACGGCGACACCGCGATCTACGACACGATCGTGCGCATGGCCCAGGAGTTCAGCCTGCGCTACCCGCTCGTCGACGGGCAGGGCAACTTCGGTTCTGTTGATGGTGATAACGCCGCCGCCATGCGCTACACCGAGATCCGCATGGCGAAGAT
>JALYSB010000063.1 GCA_030855025.1 Pseudomonadota bacterium | reverse complement strand
CTGCGCTGGACGCACCGGCCCGGCCGCGACCTGTGGGTGATCTCCTCCCCGCTCGGCAACGAGGTCGCGCGCATCGAGAGCGGCGCGCAGGGTGCGACACTCACGCAAGCCGATGGCTCGGGCGTGCCGGCCGATAGCTTCGCCGACCTCACCGAGCGAGTGCTGGGCGTGGCCCTGGCTCCAGAGACCCTCGCGCGATGGCTGCATGGCTCCGCCCCCCAGGAAATGGATTCGGCCTGGCGCGTGACCATCGACGAACGGCAACGCGCCGGCTCCATCGACATCGCGCGGCGCATGAGCGCGCAGCGTGGCGACGTCACTGTGCGGCTGGTGGTCGACGAATATCGCGCCCTCGAGAACTAGTCGCCCATGTCCCTGCCCGGCGTGAACTATCCCGCTCCCGCCAAGCTGAACCTTTTCCTGCACGTGGTGGGCCGGCGCGACGACGGCTATCACCTCCTGCAAAGCGTCTTCACGCTCATCGACAGGTGCGACAGCGTGCGCCTGCAGGTCCGCGAGGATGGCGAGATCCGACGAGTGAGCGAGTTGGCGGGCGTGCCAGCGCAGGAGGACCTGGCCGTGCGCGCGGCGTTGCTCCTCAAGGAGGCGAGCGGCACCGACAAGGGCGTCGACATCGAGGTGGAAAAGCGCATCCCGATGGGCGGGGGCCTGGGTGGAGGCAGCTCCGACGCGGCCACCGTGCTCCTTTCGCTCGACCGAATGTGGGGCACGGGCTTCGGGCCGGACGTCCTTTCCGAGCTGGGCGCGGCCCTGGGGGCCGACATCCCGTTTTTCCTGCAGGGGTCGGCGGCGTGGGTGGAGGGGATTGGCGAGCGGTTGCGGCCGATGCAGGTGCCACGGCGCTGGTACCTGGTCCTGACCCCGCCGGTCGTCGTTCCCACGGGCGTCATTTTTGCCGCCCCGGAATTGACCCGCGACACGGAAGCCCTTAAAATGGAAGACTTTTCGGCGCAGCCCCCGGGTTCGTGCGCTTTCGCCAGCAGCGCCGGTTTTCGCAATGACCTGGAAGCCGTCGTGATCGCCCGTTATCCGGTCGTCGGCCAGTATCTCGAGTGGTTGCGGCAGCACGGCGATGCGCGGATGACGGGATCGGGTAGCTGCGTGTTCGCGGCCTTCGACGACCGCGAGGCGGCACAGCGGGTCCTCGACGCGCTGCCCGGATCGATGAAGGGATTCGTCGCGCAGGGGCTCAGTCACCATCCCTTGCGCATGCAGTAGGGAAGTACCGAAGGGGAGTCGCCAAGTTGGTTAAGGCACTGGATTTTGATTCCAGCATTCGAAGGTTCGAATCCTTCCTCCCCTGCCACATTGGATGCAGTCGCCCGAGAGACCCGAGATGGCCTTCGACAACCTGATGGTGTTCACGGGCAGCGCCAACCCGAAGCTCGCGCAGAAGGTGGCGAAGCACCTGAATGTCCAGCTCGGCAAGGCAACGGTCTCGAAGTTCAGCGACGGCGAGATCATGGTGGAGCTGCTCGAGAACGTCCGCGGCAAGGACGTCTTCGTGCTGCAGTCGACGTGCGCGCCGACCAACGATCATCTGATGGAGATGATGATCATGGTGGACGCGCTGCGCCGCTCGAGTGCCGCTCGCATCACGGCGGCGCTGCCGTACTTCGGCTACGCGCGCCAGGACCGCAGGCCGCGCAGCGCGCGCGTGGCGATTTCGGCCAAGGTGGTTGCGAACATGTTGACCGTGGCCGGCGTGAACCGGCTGCTGACGATGGATCTGCACGCCGACCAGATCCAGGGGTTCTTCGACATCCCGGTGGACAACGTCTACGCGACGCCGATCCTGCTGGGCGACCTGTGGAAGCACGGGTACAAGAACCAGGTGGTGGTCTCGCCCGACGTGGGCGGGGTGGTGCGGGCGAGGGCGATCGCAAAGAGGCTGGAGAGCGACCTCGCGATCATCGACAAGCGGCGCCCGCGGCCGAATGTAGCCACGGTGATGAACATCATCGGCGACGTGAACGGGCGCACTTGCGTGATCATGGACGACATGGTCGACACGGCGAACACGCTGTGCGAGGCCGCGAGGGCGTTGAAGGAGCAGGGAGCCGTGAAGGTGGTCGCGTATTGCACCCATCCGGTGCTCTCGGGGCCGGCGGTGAGCCGCATCGAGGGCTCGGTGATCGACGAGCTGGTGGTGACCGACACCATCCCGCTCAAGCCCGAGGCCGAGGCGTGCACCAAGATTCGCGTCGTGAGCGTGGCCGAGCTGATGGCCGAGACGATGCGGCGCATCTGTGAAGAAAGCTCGGTGAGTTCTTTGTTTGTCGAGTGAACCGGTGCCGGCCTGGTCGCGGGCCGTCGCCATAACCTGGAGTCTGGAGAAGACATGAAGATCGAAATCAAAGCCGACAAGCGGAGCGTTCAGGGCACGGGTGCGAGCCGCCGCCTGCGCCGCGAGTCGAAGGTCCCCGGAGTGCTGTATGGGGCGGGCAAGGACGCGTTGCCCATCGAGGTCGACCACAAGGACCTGTGGTTCAAGCTGAAGATGGAGGCGTTCCACGCGTCCATCCTCGATCTCGAAGTCGCGGGTGAGAAGTCGCAGGTCCTGCTGCGGGACTACCAGATGCATCCGTTCCGCCCGCTCATCCTGCACATCGATTTCCAGCGCGTGGCCGCCAACAAGAAAATCCACATGAAGGTGCCGTTGCACTTCGTGAACGCGGAGATCTCGCCCGGCGTGAAGGTCACGGGCGGATTGGTGCAGCACGTGCTGAACGAGCTCGAGGTGTCGTGCCTGCCGAAGGACCTGCCGGAGTTCATCGAGGTGGATCTCGCGCAGTTGCAGGCGGGCCATTCGCTCCACCTCTCGGGCATTACCTTGCCCGCCGGCGTGGAAGCGCTGGTGCCCAAAGGCGAGGACCCGACGGTGGCCACCATCGTGATCCCGAAGGTGATGACGGCGGAAGAGGAGCTGGCGGAAGCCGCCCTCACCGCGGCGCCGTCGGCGGCGGAAGTGCCGACCACGGCCCAGAAGGCGAAGGAGGACGAGGCGGCGGCGAGCGGCGGCGGAGCCGGCAGCAAGCCGACCGTGAAGGACGACAAGAAAAACATGAAGGAAGCGAAGAAGTAACACCAGCAAGCGGGAAGGACGCCCGCCGGGAAATCCGGCGGGCGTTTTCATTGACATGGATGAAATCAAGCTCATCGTCGGACTCGGCAACCCCGGAAGGGAATACGAGAGCACGCGCCACAACGCGGGCTTCTGGTGGGTCGACGCCATCGTCGAGGCGAAGCGCGCCACCTGGAAGAGGGAGACGAAGTTCTCCGGTTGGACCGCGAAGGTCGACGAAGGCGGCACGCAGTTCGCGCTCCTCAAGCCCTCGACCTACATGAACGAAAGCGGCCGCAGCGTGGCCGCGTACCTGCGATTTTTCCGCATCGAGCCGGCCGCCATGCTGGTAGTGCACGACGAGCTCGACCTGCCGCCGGGCACGGTAAAGCTGAAGCGCGGCGGCGGCACCGGCGGGCACAATGGCTTGACCGACATCGCGGAGGTGCTCGGCACCAAGGATTTCTGGCGGCTGCGGGTCGGCATCGGGCACCCCGGCCACAAGGACCTGGTCTCCGACTATGTGCTCGACAAGCCGCGCAGGATCGAACTGGAAGCGATCGAACCGCCCCTCGAACGCAGCTACGACCTGCTGCCATGGCTCGCGAAGGCCAGGATGACCGACGCGATGACGTGGCTGCACACGCAACCCAAAGCGACACCTGAAGCGGGCGCCACCGGCGCCCCCGACAAAGGCGTTCGGGGGCAGGCTAGCTCTGATGTCGTCCCCGTGCAGACGGGGATCCAGTCACCGAAAGACGAGAAATGAGTTTGCAATGCGGCATCGTCGGCCTGCCCAACGTCGGCAAGTCCACCCTCTTCAACGCGCTCACGAAAGCCGGCATCGCGGCCGAGAACTACCCGTTCTGCACCATCGAGCCCAACGTCGGGATCGTGGAAGTGCCAGATCCCCGGCTGCAGCAGCTCGCCGCGATCGACAAGCCGCTCAAGGTGATCCCGGCGATCGTGGAGTTCGTCGACATCGCGGGGCTCGTCGCCGGGGCCTCGAAGGGCGAGGGGCTCGGCAACCAGTTCCTCGCGAACATCCGCGAGACCCACGCCATCGCGAACGTGGTGCGCTGCTTCGAGGACGGCAACGTGATCCACGTGAACAACAAGGTGGACCCGATCTCCGACATCGAGGTGATCCACACCGAGCTGGCGCTCGCCGACATGCAGTCGATCGAGAAGGCGAAGCACCGCTTCGGCAAGACGCTGCGCGCAGGCGACAAGGAAGCGATGAAGATCGTGCCCCTGCTCGAGCGGGTCGAGAAGGCGCTCGACGGCTTCCATCCGGTGCGCGCCATGGGTCTCAGCGCTGACGAGATGGCCCTCCTGCAACCGCTCCAGCTGCTCACCGCGAAGCCGGCGCTTTACATCGCCAACGTCGGCGAGCACGGCTTCGAGGGAAATCCCCTGCTCGAGCGTGTCAAGGAATACGCCGCCAAGGAAGGCGCGCCGGTAGTCGCCATCAGCGCCAAGCTCGAGGCCGAGATCGCCGAGCTTTCCGACGAGGAGAAGCAGATCTTCCTCGCCGACATGGGCATGACCGAGCCCGGCCTGGACCGCCTGGTCCACGCCACGCACGATCTCCTCGGCTTGCAGACCTACTTCACGGCGGGCGACAAGGAAGTGCGCGCCTGGACGGTGAGGAAAGGCGCCACGGCACCGCAAGCCGCGGGCGTGATCCACACCGACTTCGAGAAGGGCTTCATTCGCGCCGAAGTGATTGCCTATGACGACTATGTTCGGCTCGGCGGCGAGGCGAAGTCCAAGGAAGCGGGCAAGATGCGCCTCGAGGGCAAGGACTACATCGTGAAGGACGGCGACGTGATGCACTTCCGCTTCAACGTCTGATGATTCGGCGCGCCTTCCTCGCGTGCCTTCTGGCCTTCGCCACCTGCGCGGCGGCGCAGGCGCCGACGCCCAAGCCGCTGCGCGTGCTCTTCATCGGCAACAGCCTCACCTATACCGGTGACATCCCGGGACGGCTGGCGAAGCTTGCGACCGCCATGGGCCGCAAGGCGACCGTGGAGGCTGTCGCGTTCTCGGATCTCAGCCTCGAGGACCATTGGCGCGACGGGCGGGCGCTGGCTGCGATCCGCAAGGGCTGGGACGTGGTGGTGCTTCAGCAAGGGCCATCCTCGCAGGCCGATAGCCGCGCGCAACTGCTCGACTACTCGAAGCGCTTTGCCAAGCCGATCCGGGAGGCGGGCGCCAGGCCCGCGCTCTACATGGTCTGGCCGTCCGTCGAACGGATGCGCGATTTCCCCGGAGCGATCGGCGCTTATCGCGAGGCCGCGACTGCGGTGGACGGGATCCTGCTGCCGGTGGGGGAAGCGTGGCTGCGCGCGATCTCGGTCGACAAGCGGCTGCGACTCTACAGCGACACGATCCACCCGGCCTCCCTGGGCGGGGATCTCGCGGTGCTCACGATGTATCTCACGCTATTTCCCGCCGGACCCCAGGAGTTCGACGAGGCCTTCGTCGCCCGCGCCGCGCGCGCGCTCGAGATTCCCGCGGAGCGCCGCGACCTGCTTTTCGACGCCGCGACGCGCGCCATTGACGAGCCCATGACGCTCAAATGAGCCCGGCCCTTTACCTTGACCGGGGAGTGCAAAGCCCGGAAAATATCGAGTTCCTTCGGCGAGTTAGCTCAGCGGTTAGAGCAGCGGAATCATAATCCGTTGGTCCGGGGTTCAAATCCCTGACTCGCCACCAATTCTCTTAGAGCCGTCCAGCAGCATCCTAAAGCCCGCCTCGCGCGGGCTTTTTCACTCCTGAGGCAGTTCCGGCAGGGGGCAATAACGTCCCTGGCTTATGGCTTACGCGATTACCACTACTTCTTCCTCAAGATCCGGGCCGCCTTCCCCGGAAATCCGTGAAGAACCTTTTTTCAGGTCTCGCGGCAGAAGCGGCAGGGGCAGGGATTCGGCTCTTCGTCCTTGGCAGAGACCTGCGTCATCCCGGGCGCCTCGGCCTTCGGGTCCACCATCTCACGATACTTCTTCGCGTTGCCGCCATCGCCGGTGCGCTCGGCCGCCATCGCGGCACCTTGCAGCGTGCGACGCCGCCCCGGCTCGCGCTCGAGGGTCTTCACGAACTCACCGTAGGCGGCCCGATCCTCGCCGAGGTCGAGCAGCATCTCGCCCAACATCTCGCGCGCGGGCGCAAGCGGCCCCGGCGTCACGATGTGCTTCTCGGTCGCGTCCTCCATGTCGGCGGCCTCGCGCATCAGGCGGATCGCGTCGCTGCGGCCCTCGGCCTTCGCCACCCAGGCCTCGATCGTCTTCGCGTGGATCACCGACTGCCCGGCCCAGTACTTGTCGCCGCGCTCGGTCATGCGCTTCTCCAGACCGTTCAGGCGCTCGATCTCCGCCTTCGCGATGGCGACGTTGCCGGCGCGCGCAGCGCCCAGTCCCCGCCCGAAGGAATAGATCATCTCCGGCGAGCCCACCTTGCTCCAGGCTTCCTGGGTCGCGGCCGGCAGCGCGAACTCGGCCGCCGTCTTCCATTGCCCAGTCTCAAGGGCGAGGCGCAGCGGCGCGGCGGCGAGGGCGTAGGCGGCGACGAAGCGGCCCTCGTTGGACACCTTGGCCACGTAGTCGCGCATCGGCGCCACGATCTTGGCAGCCTCGTCCACCTTGCCCATCTGCAGGTAGGCATAGACCATGTAGTCGTAGGCGTGCATCTTGCACCAGTCCACCTCTCCGCATGCCTTCGCGGAAGCGATGTTGGTGTCGACCGAGTCCTGCCAGTAGCCCATGCGCGTGAAGATGTGCGAGGGCATGTGCAGCGCGTGCGGCGCGGCGGCGGCGAGCTTCGAGTACTTGCGCGCCGAGCCCACTCCCCGGTGCGCGATCGCCGGGTAGTCGTAGGCGTGCACGAGGAAGTGCACCACGCCCGGATGGTCGGGCTGGTCCTTGGCGATCTTCTCGAGGATGCCCGCGGCCTTGAGCTGCTTCGAGTAGGTCTTGTCGGTGAGCGAGGAGGCGGCGAGCAGGGACCACGCGTGAATGACAGAGGCCTCGCTGTCCGCCGGATGGGCGGCCGCCACCTTCGCCATCGCGCCTTCGAAAGTCTCCATGCGCTGCGGCGGCGCCTGCTTCTCGTCGCCGGCGAAGAACGCCTCGGCGGCGGCCACGTAGTCCTGCTCACGCGCGGTGGGCAGCCCCGAGGATCGTGCCTTGGCGAGCGCGGCCCTGCCGTCGGCGAGCTGCTTGGGCGAAGGCGCGCCACCGAGGATGTTGTCCATGTAGGTCACGGCGATGCCGTAGTGCGCCATGCCGCACGCGGCATCGGCGGCCGCGGCGTTCTCGAACGCCTTGCGCGCGGGGCCCCAGTGGTAGTTGTACTGCAGCAGCATGCCGGTCGTGAAATGGCGACCGGCCTCGGCGTTGCACGAGACCGGGAACTTGATCGTTCCGAGTTTGTGGTCGTCGTGGGCGTAGGCGACGGGCGCAAGGGAGAGCGCAAGGGCCGCGGCCAGGAAAGAATTTCTCATCGTCGATTCCCACTCCAGTAGAGGAGAAACTGCGACGGTGCGCCAACGCCCGCGCCGTGTCAACGGCGCGGGCAATAGCAGGTTGGGTCAAAAAAAGCCGCCCTTGATGGCGGCTCGTGGGCACCTAATGCCTCAATTGCAGGCGGCGGATAATCTATTGGGACAACGAATGCCAGCGCACTCACCGAGTAGTTATTGCGCATGAATTGCGCGAGCTGCAGCCCTGCGGCACGGGCTTGGTGTCGTTTCTAACGTCAGCGTCCCGGGGATCGGACACTGCCCGCTTTCGGCAGCTTGTCCCCGACTGTCGGACGACCGCTGAGCAGCCCCTCGTATCCCCGGACCGGCTCGCCGACGACGAAGCGCCCCTTGACGATCTTGAACTCGTGCAGCACCTTGATGTGGTCGCTGCTGCGCACTTTGACGACCGCCAGGCAGCGCTTCAACTCGCCATCTATCTCGACGTAGCGCTGCACGACGATCGCGTCGGTCATAAATGCGGCGCCGTAGGGGCTGAAACGCAGGTCGAAGTAACGGTCCTCGAGTTCCGAGGTCGCCAGCACCGTGACCCCCAGGCCGGTGAGCGTCGAGATCATGCGATAGAGCGAGTCGCGGAAATCCTGGGATGTGGGCGCGAGACCAAGCTCGAAGCCCGAAAGCGAGTCGATCACCACGCGCTTCGCCTTCAGGCGATGGACGCTTTCCGTCAGATCGTACAAGGTCTCGTCGATGGAGAGGTCGAGCGAGCGCGTGCTGATGATGCCTACCTTGCCCGATCGCACCATGGGCTCGAGGCGGGGGCTCAGATCCATTCCGGGACTCTTCTCGAATGCGGCGATAACACCGTTCTCGCCCCGGCGGACGCCTTCGGCCAGGAACTCGGTCGCCAGAATGGTCTTGCCAGAGCCGCTCGGCCCGGCGACCAGCAGCGAGTATCCCCGCGGCAATCCGCCCCCGAGCAGCTCGTCGAGGCGCTCGACTCCAGTGCTGATTCGCTTCAGAGCGATGCGTGCGCTCCGGGGTCCGGCCTTCGCCCGCGCCTCCAAGATCTTGCGCGGAAACGCCCGCACGCCTTGCACGCTCATTTGAAACGTGTGCATGCCGGGTAGCGTCGCCTGGCCGCGCATCTTCATCACCTCCATCTTGCGCACCATCGACCCCTGGTACTTTTCCTGATGCAAACAGATCACGCCGTCGGCCAGGGTGAATATCGGATTGGATTCGCTCTCGGCGGTGTCGTACTCGCCCACCAGGAAGGTGGTCGCCTCCCATCCCGTCAGGTACACCGCCAGCTCCTGGCCCAAGTTCCGCAGCTCGCCGTGCGCGCTGGATTGGCTCCGGGCGGCCGCGCGGATCGAGCGGAACGAATCGACGAACACCAACGCGGGCGAATAGGCCTCCACCTCCTTCTTGATCTTCGCGAGGACCGCGCTCAGCTTCCCCTTCTGCGCCTCGTCGGCGAGGCTCACGAAACGGATGGATGCCCCGATCTTGTCCATATCGTAGAACGCGAACTTCTGCTGGTAGCGCAGCATCTTGACGGCCGGCTCGCCCAGCACCGTGAAATACAGCGCCCGATGCCGGAGCGTCGCGAGACCGAACATGATCTGGTGCGCGAGGGTCGTCTTGCCCGATCCGGGCAACCCCGTGATCAGGTTGAAGGAGAATTCCGGCAGCCCCCCTCCGAGGATCGTGTCCAGGCCTGGAACTCCGGTTTCGAAGAGGTGGATGGGGACCGTCTTGTTTGTCATGCGGATCTCCTGTTCATGGTCCTGCGGCGGAGCCGGGCTCCGCGGGCTTGAGCAGGCGGCTCGCGAGGGCTTCGCCGATCAACGCGTGCAGCAAACCAGTAAAGGTCGCGAGCAGCGCGGCGTTGCCTTCCAGCGCTTTCGAGGTCGTCTCGGCTTCGAGGCTCGCCTGGAGGTCTTCCACTTGCCGGCCAGTGGACTGTGGGACGCTCCCCAGCCACGGGAAGTCCCGGCGCGTCAAATGCAGGCTGCGCGCAAACAGGATGCAAAACCCGTCTTTTCCGAGGGCGGGGACGAGTCGCGATTGCATGTGTTCCCAGGCGCGCATGGCGATCGCGATCGGCGTTGGCGGATCGGGACGTGGCTCGCTCTCGAGTATCTTCATCTTCAAGCGTGCATCCTCCCCAAAGTCGGGGCCGGGAAAGCGTGAAAGAGCCGCCCGACGGTCATGTCTGGTTCCTTCGACCCGCTGATTACGAATCAGTTGCTCTGTCGCTCCACTTTAGGGGGTGTGCCGAGCATCGGGCCTCCTTCGGCCGGTTGGCTTGAGCGATACCAAGAAGGGGGCACCCCGGCCAGCGTGGGGGCAACTATGGGGGCAACTAGCCCGGTTTCACCTGCGTTTTAACGCTTGAGTGTGGTGGCCTGACTCGCCACCATATTTTTCAAGCCGTTAGGCACCATCAGAATCTATACGGCTTGAGGGGTTTTCTCCGGCGGTTCCCCAGTTCCTTGCGCGTCTGGCGTGGCAGCCACAACCGAGAGAAAGGAACTGGAAATGGCGTCGATCAAGAAGTGGCATTCGGGAACTGCACTGGATAGAATTTGCGGTGACCGCGAATATGCCCACACCTGACCAGACTCCGACGCCCCTCGACATTCCCGTCGCCGGCACGCTCGAGAGGCTGCTTTCCCACCCGGGGTTCCAGCGCGTATCCGCGTTGCTGCTCTCGAGCATCGGCGTGGCCTGCGCCGTCGGTATTGTCGTTGCGCTGGTCGGCGGCGCAAGCTTGCCCCGCCTCATCAGCGCTGCCGCGCTGGCGATGGCCATGGAGTGGTTGCTGCTCGCCATGCAGGTCGCACTGGTGCTGGTGGGTGGCGCCCTCGGCCTTTATCTTTCGATTCGCGGGCATCGTAGGGCGCTCACGCGATTGCTGGCTTTGTCATGCGCGGCCATTTCTGCGGGCCTCGGCCTGTTCTTCCTCGTGCGGGTCACGGCGCCCGTAGCGATGAAGTCGATGCGCGAGAACCATGTCGAGGCATTCTTTGCGCTCGTTCTCCTCCTCGCCATCCTGTTTATGTCCTTGTGGATGTTCGCCACGGCGAAGTTCTTCCTGTTCTTTCCCAAGCCGGTCAAGATTCTCGACCTGGACCCTGCGGCGCACTACGCGCGCGGTTGGCATCGCCCCAAGACGAAGGCCGGCTGGCGATGGTTGGGGTCCTCGCAGTTCATCGCCCTGGCCGTGGGCATCGCATTGATCATGGTGCTCGACGTGCAGGCAGACCGGCTCCCCTCCGAGCGTTGGTCCGACGCCATGACCTACTTTGTGTGCTGGATGCCCTTCGCGGCCATCAGCGCCAAGCAGGACCGGCTGAACGACGATGACCGGCGCTCGATCCGATGGGTCGTCCTGGGGCAAGCGATCTGGCTCGTGCTTTTTCTCGGCGGCATCGTGTTT
The DNA here is from genome assembly GCA_030855025.1 of Pseudomonadota bacterium. Lineage (GTDB taxonomy): Bacteria > Pseudomonadota > Gammaproteobacteria > Burkholderiales > Usitatibacteraceae > Usitatibacter. Next base: position 4,777 of record JALYSB010000063.1, on the reverse strand, counting down.
CTTTACGCGCTGCGAGCCTCGGGCGTGCTCGCCTTCCCCAACTGGAATGATTCCGAGCAGTTCACGCGGGCATTCGTGGGCTTCTTCTACGCGGGCTTCGTCATCGTGCTCATGCTGACGCTGGCCTTTTCGATCCTGTACCACGGCACGCTGGATCCGGACCTGATGATCCGCCGCACGTGGAGCCTCGCCGCGTTCGGCCTCGTCTCCGGGGTCCTGTTCGTCGTGATCGAGCGGGTGGTCGCGGGAGTGGTCGCGAGTGGGCTCGACATTTCGGCGGTGGACGCGCTCACGATCGTGACCGTGATCACGGCGACCCTGATCCTGCCGTTGCGCTCCTGGCTGGAGCGCGCGATCAAGTCCCTTCTCGAGCGCTGGAATTCCTCGCATGCCATTGCCGACGGCGTTCGCCGCGAAGCCGTGATCGTGTTCGCCGACCTGACCGGCTATACGGCGCTCACCGAGCGCAACGAGCGTGAAGCCCTCATCATGGCGGCGATCTTCCACCGCGATGCGCAGGAGCTGGCGAAGAAGCATCGCGGCGTCCTCATCAAGACGATGGGCGACGCGGTCATGCTGCGCTTTGCGGAGGTCGACGAGGCCTTCCGCGCGCTGAGCGAGCTGAAGCGCGTGTTCCGGGTACACGTCGAGATGATGTCCATGGCGCCCCTCCTGATCCACGCCGCGATCCATCGCGGTGAGGTCGTGGAGGCTCCCTCCGGCGACGTGTTCGGCGCGACGGTGAACCTCGCGGCGCGGCTGTTGGGCGCGGCGGGCGCGGACGACATCATCGCCAGCCATGCCGCGCTGGAGCGCTCGGGACTCGCCGCCCAGGCGCAATCGCTGGGTGAGAAGACATTCAAGAACGTAGAGATGCCGGTCAGTTGCTTTCGCTTGGCCTAGCCTATGCGAGGATCTCCTGCCCAGACGGGCCAAAGAAAAGCGGGCCTTGCGGCCCGCTTTGTCGTTTCCCTCCCCGTCGAGGCTACTGCTTCTTCCTGGCGTTCTCGGTAGGCTCCGCCGCCGTGGTGGCGTCCGTGGGCGCTCCATTGGGGGTCGCGTTGGTGCTGCTGCTCAGTGACTGCTCACCCGTCGAGGCGCTGGTGGTGCTGCTGAGCGACTGGTCACCGGTGGTGGTCGTGGTGTTGGTGCTAAGCGACTGATCACCGGTGGTCGTGTTTTTTTGCCTCGAAGGCGCAAGTTCCGGCTGCGGCCGACGTGGAATCGGCTGAGCGTCCACACCCGGACGGCAGCTGCGGCCTGCGCATGGTCCAATCGGACCGGTTTTGTAGTCCAAACCCTACATTTGTCACGCATGGCGTCCGACATCCGTAGTGCTTTGTTGTAGGATTTGTCCTGCAACTCCGTAGCTCACCTGCCCGGAATCAACTCCGCGAACCAGGACGCCATGAACCCCAAGAAGGTCTTCATCCGCACGTTCGGCTGCCAGATGAACGAGTACGACTCGGACAAGATGGCCGACGTGCTCGCCGCCGCCGAAGGCTTCGAGAAAACCTCGGATCCTGCCGAAGCGGACCTCATCCTCTTCAACACCTGTTCCGTGCGCGAGAAGGCACAGGAGAAGGTATTTGCCGACCTGGGCCGGGTTCGCGGCCTCAAGGCGGCGAAGCCCGGGCTCCTGATCGGCGTCGGCGGCTGCGTGGCGAGCCAGGAGGGGGCGCAGATCGTGCGCCGCGCGCCTTACGTGGACCTGGTGTTCGGGCCGCAGACCCTGCATCGCTTGCCCGAGCTCATCGAAGCAAGGCGTGCGACGGGCCAGCCGCAGGTGGACATCTCGTTTCCCGAGATCGAGAAATTCGACCACCTGCCACCGGCCCGTGTCGAGGGCTCGAGCGCATTCGTCACGATCATGGAAGGCTGCAGCAAGTACTGCAGTTTCTGCGTCGTCCCCTACACCCGCGGCGAGGAAGTCTCGCGCCCGCTCGACGACATCCTGGCCGAGGTCCGCCACCTCGCGGGCCGCGGCGTCATGGAAGTCACGCTCCTCGGGCAGAACGTGAATGCGTATCGAGGCGAGCTTCCCGGGGGCGAGGCAGCCGATTTCGCCCTGCTTCTGTCGCACGTCGCCAGGGTCGAAGGCGTCGAGCGCATCCGTTATACGACCTCGCACCCGCTGGAGTTCACCCAGCGGCTGATCGACGCCTACGCGAAGCTGCCCAAGCTGGTCTCGCAGCTGCACCTTCCCGTGCAGTCGGGCTCGGATCGCGTGCTGGCCGCGATGAAGCGCAACTACACGGCGATGGAGTACCGCTCGATCGTCCGGCGGCTGCGAGTTGCGCGCCCCGACATCTCGATCTCGAGCGACTTCATCATCGGCTTCCCCGGCGAGACCGAAGCCGATTTCGCGCAGACCCTGAAGCTGGTCGAGGAAGTGCGATTCGACGGCGCCTTCAGCTTCATCTACAGCGCCCGCCCCGGAACGCCGGCCGCAAACCTCCCGGACGACACGCCGCACGCCGTGAAACTCGAGCGCCTGCTGCGCCTGCAGAGCCGCATCCAGGAGCTCGCCGCGGAATATTCGCAGGCCATGGTGGGTACCCGCCAGCGGGTGCTGGTCGAGGGCCCGTCACGCAAGAGCGCGGCCGAGCTCGCCGCGCGCACCGAAAACAATCGCGTCGTCAACTTCGCGGGCCCTTCTCAGCTCGTCGGGCGCTACGTCGAGGTCGAGATCACCGTCGCTCTTCCCCACAGCCTGCGGGGGCGCGCCGTCACCACGGATTTCCAGGGGGCGCGAGTCCCTGCCTTAGAGGAGCGTCAATGAAACTGTCCCGCCTCCACGTCCGACTTCTCCCGGCCCTCCTGCTCGCGTTTGGAACGAGTGCCGCGCTCGCGCAGAGGCCCGCACAGACGCCGCCGCCCTCGTCTCCGCCGCAACCCTCGGCCCCCCAAGCACCCGCGGCGACCTCGACGGTTGCGCTTCCCACGACGCTGCCCGGCACGCCGCAGAGCTCGCCGCCGCTGCCCAGCCCGCGCGCGTTTGCCTCCGTCATCCGCGATGCGAAGGCGCTCCCCGGATTCTTCACGCTCTACGAGAAAGAAGAGAAAGTTTTCATCGAGCTGAAGCCGGAGCAGTTCAACACGCCCTATTACCTGTCGATCAACCGCACGCGCGGACTCGGCGAGAACTTCATCTACCCCTTCATGATGCGCGGATACCTGGTGGAGTTCCGCAAGGTCGGGGGCCTGGTGCAGATGATCGCGAAAAACTCGCGTTATAGCGCGAAGGCGGGCACGCCGCTCGCGCTCGCTGCTCAGCAAAGCTTTACCGACAGCCTGCTGGGAAGCGCCACCGTCGCGAGCGAGCCGCATCCCGAGACCAAGGCGGTGCTGATCGAGGCGAACCCGTTGTTCCTCGCCGACATCGCGGGTACCGCCACCGAGCTCGAGGCCACGTATCGCACGTCCTACGCGTTCGATCAGCGCAACTCCAGCTTCACCAAGGTGCGCGCTTCGCCCGACATGGCGACCTTCAGCGTCTCCGCGCACTTCGCGATGCCCAAGCTGCCGGTCGCGAGCAATACTCCCAACGGGCCCAGCCTGCCGGGCACGCTCGAGGACGCGCGCAGCATGTTCCTCGGCTATCACTACAGCCTCGCCAAGCTGCCCGACGCCCCGATGCGCGCGCGCAAGGCCGACGCGCGCGTCGGCCATTTCATGACGCGGCACCATGAGTTCACCAACGACGTGGCGCCCTCGCCGCGGCAGTACTTCGTGAATCGCTGGCGCCTCGAGAAAAAGGAGCCGGACGCGCCGATGTCGGAGCCGAAGCAGCCGGTGGTCTTCTGGATGGACCGCAACATCCCCCTCGAGTACCGCGATACCGTGAAGGCCGGCGTGCTCGAGTGGAACAAGGCGTTCGAAAAGATCGGCTTCAAGGATGCGATCCGCGTGGAGATGCAGCCCGACGATGCCGATTTCGACACCGCCGACCTGCGCCATGCCTCGATTCGCTGGTACCTGGATACGAGCGACGGCGCGCTCGCGATCGGCCCGCGCCGCGTGGACCCGCGAACCGGGGAGATCTTCGATGCCGACATCGCCATCTCGCAGGGATGGACGCGCCTGCCGCGCCGGTTGGCCGGCGAGCAATTCCCGAAACCGATGCCCGGCCGCCACGCCCACGCCCACGACGACGCAAGCCTGTGCGCATACGGCTCCGAGGCCTTCAGCGAGGCCGCGTTCGCCGCGGGATTGCTCGAGGCGCGCGGCGACCTGGATCCTTTCGGTCCCGACGCGGATTCCATCGTGAAGGCGACGCTCAAGGACGTGGTCACCCACGAGGTGGGGCATACGCTCGGCCTGCGCCACAACTTCCGCGCCTCCACGATCTACACCGAGGCACAGATCGCCGACCCCGAGTTCACTCGCGTGCATGGCATCGGGGGATCGGTCATGGACTACAACGCCTGGAACATCGCCCTCGACAAGGAAAAGCAGGGCGAATACGTGATGAGCACGCTCGGGCCCTACGACTACTGGGCGGTCGAGTACGCCTACCGTGAGCTCGCCCCCGCCGAGGAAGCGAAGGAGCTCGCCCGCATCGCCGCGCGCAGCAACGAGCCGCAGTTCGCCTTCGCCACGGACGAGGAGACCGGCATCGGCATCGAGTCCGCCGACCCCGAGGTGAATCAGCGCGACCTGGGACGCGATCCGCTGGTGTTCGCCAAGCGCCGGATGGCGCTGTCGCGCGAGCTCTGGGATCGCTGGCAGGATCGCAAGCTCGCCGATGGCGAGGCCCGCGACATCCTCTACCGAA
>JALYSB010000233.1 GCA_030855025.1 Pseudomonadota bacterium | reverse complement strand
CCGCGCTCGCCAGGAGCTGGCGCGGCGCCTTCAACATGACCCACGGCGCGACGCTGGGCGGCCACGCGGTGAAAGCCGCCGTCGAGCGCGCGAAGGTCGATCCGGCCGAGGTCGAGGATGTGCTCATGGGGCATGCGCTCATCGAGGGCAAGCGGCGCGGCGTGAAGCACGTGGTCGTCACGATGTGCATCGGCGGCGGCATGGGGGCTGCGGGCCTCTTCGAGGTGGCGTGATGTCGACTCGGGACCTGTTCGATCTCGAGGGGAAAGTGGCGTTGGTGACGGGCGGCTCCCGGGGACTGGGGCTGAAGATCGCCCAGGGGCTGGGAGAGATGGGCTGCAAGGTCGCCATCACCGCCCGCAAGGCCGACGAGCTGGCCGACGCGAAGGAGCAATTGAAGGGGATCGAGGTACTGACGATTACGAACGACCTGTCGAAGCTCGAGGGCATCCCGGCGATGGTCGATGAGGTGATGCAGCGTTTCGGCAACATCGACATCCTGGTGAACAACGCCGGCGCCACTTGGGGCGCGCCCGCGGAGGAGTATCCCGACGCGGCGTGGCGCAAGGTGATGACGCTCAACATCGATGCGATGTTCTTCCTGTCGCGCGAGGTCGGCCGCCGCAGCATGATTGCGCGCCGCGCGGGCAAGATCGTGAACATCGCCTCGGTCGCGGGCCTGTACGGCGGCCCGCCCGACATGCACACCATCGCGTACAACACGTCCAAGGGCGCTGCGGTGAATTTCACGCGCGCGCTGGCGTCGGAGTGGGGCAAGTACAACATCAATGTGAATGCGGTCTGCCCCGGGTTCTTCCCGACCCGGATGGCGCAGGGAATCCTCGAGCGGGTCGGCGAGCGCATCACGGCCGCCACGCCCCTGAAGCGCCTGGGGGGAGAGCGGGACCTCCAGGGCGTCGTGGTGTTCCTGGCCTCGGAGGCCGCCCGCCACATCACCGGCCAGTACATCGCGGTCGACGGCGGCGCGAGCATCGCATGAGCTTCGAGAAGTTCAGCGGCACCCGGGAGGTCGCGCCACAGCATGCGTTCGATGCGCAGCGCCTGACGGCATGGATGCGGGAACACGTCGATGAGGGCACCGGCGCGCTCGAGGTGCTGCAGTTCAAGGGCGGGCAATCGAATCCGACCTATCTCGTGAAGGCGGGCGGCAGGCGCTACGCATTGCGCCGCAAGCCGCCGGGCAAGCTGCTCCCCTCGGCGCACGCGGTGGATCGCGAGTACCGCGTGATGACCGCGCTCGCCGGCACCGACGTGCCGGTCCCGAAGACCTACGCGCTCTGCGAGGACCCGGAGGTGATCGGCACCCCGTTCTTCGTCATGGATTACGTCGAGGGCCGCGTGCTGTGGGATCCGACGCTCGGCGACCTGGCGAATGAGCAGCGTGCCGCGCACTACGAGGAGCTGAACCGCGTGATCGCGGCGCTGCATGAGGTGGACCTCGAGGCCGTGGGCCTGGGCGATTACGGCAAGCCCGGCAACTACCTCGCGCGCCAGATCGACCGCTGGAGCCGCCAGTACCGCGCCTCCGAGACCGAGCGCATCGTGGCGATGGACAACCTCATCGAATGGCTGCCCGCGAACGTGCCGCCCGGAGAGGAAACCTCCATCGTCCACGGCGACTATCGCATCGACAACGCTATCTTCCACCCGACCGAGCCGCGCATCCTCGCGGTGCTCGATTGGGAGCTCTCGACGCTCGGCCATCCGCTCGCCGACTTCGCCTACCACTGCATGACGTGGCGCATGCCCGAGGGGCCGCACGGCCGCGGGCTGGCGGGAATCGATCACGCGGCGCTGGGGATTCCCACGGAGCGCGAGTACATCGCGATGTATTGCAAGCGCACCGGGCGCGAGGGGGTTGCGAACTTCGAGTACTACCTCGCCTTCAACATGTTTCGGCTGGCGGCGATCCTGCAGGGCGTGATGGCCCGGGCGCTGCAGGGCAACGCGGCGAGCGCCGATGCGCTGGCGGCGGGGAAGCGGACGCGGTCGATCGGGGAAGAAGGCTGGCGGCAGGTCGAAAGGATCAAGTAACCATGGATTTCGCATACTCGCAGGCCACGAAGGACCTCCAGGCGCGGCTCCTCGCCTTCATGCAGGCGCACGTGTATCCGGCCGAGGCGGCGTTCCACGAGGAGGTGGCCGCGAATCGCCGGGCCGGGGATCCGTGGAAGGCGACGAAGGTGATCGACGACCTGAAGTCCAGGGCGCAGGGGCAGGGGCTGTGGAATCTTTTCAAGACCCTGTCGAATCTTGAATATGCCCCGTTGTGCGAAATCATGGGGCGTTCGGCGATCGGCCCTGAATCGTTCAACTGCAGCGCGCCCGATACCGGCAACATGGAAGTGCTGGCGCGCTACGGCACGCCCGAGCAGCAGAAGCAGTGGCTGGAGCCCCTTCTCGCCGGGAAGATCCGCTCGGCCTTCGCGATGACCGAGCCCGCGGTGGCTTCGTCGGATGCGACCAACATCGAGTCGCGCATCGTGCGCGACGGCGGCGACTACGTGATCAACGGGCGCAAGTGGTGGACCACCGGCGCGCCCGACCCGCGCTGCAAGATCCTCATCTTCATGGGCAAGAGCTCGCCCGGCGATCCGAACCGCCACAAGCAGCAGTCGATGATCCTGGTGCCGATGGATACGCCGGGCGTGAAGCTGCTGCGCAAGCTCACGGTCTTCGGCGACGACGACGCGCCCCACGGCCACGCCGAGATCGAGTTCACCGACGTGCGCGTGCCCGCCGCGAACATGCTGCTGGGCGAGGGCCGCGGCTTCGAGATCGCCCAGGGCCGCCTCGGGCCGGGGCGCATCCACCATTGCATGCGCGTGATCGGCATGGCGGAGCGCGCGCTCGAGATGATGTGCCGGCGCGTGAAGTCGCGCGTGACCTTCGGCAAGCCCGTCTCCGAGCGCACCGTGACGCTCGAGCGCATCGCCAACGCGCGTATCCTCATCGATCAGGCGCGGCTCCTGGTGCTGAACGCCGCGTGGATGATGGATACCGCCGGCAACAAGGTCGCGCGCAAGGAGATCGCGATGATCAAGGTGATCGCGCCCAACATGGCGCTGCAGGTGATCGACTGGGCGATCCAGGCCCACGGGGCGGCGGGCGTCTCGGAGGACTTCGTCCTCGCCTCGATGTACGCCAAGGCGCGCACCCTGCGCCTGGCCGACGGGCCCGACGAAGTGCACCGCAACCAGATTGGCGCGCTGGAGCTCGCGCGGCATGCATGAGCCCAGGGTGTGGCCGGCGTTCCTGCCGCGTGGCCTGACCCCGCCGGAAACCACCCTCTGGGACAACCTCGAGGTTTCGGCGCGCCGCTACCCGCAGAAGCCCGCGTTCATCTGCTACGACAGCGTGATGACGTTCCGCGAGCTGAAGGCCGAGGCGGAGAAGCTCGCGGGCTTCCTGCAGGGGGCGTGCGGCGTCGGCAAGGGGGACCGGGTGCTGCTCTTCGCGCAGAACAGCTTCCAGTTCGTCATCGCCTACTACGCGAGCCTGCGCGCCGACGCGGTCGTGGTGCCGATCAACCCGATGAACCTCGCCGGGGAGCTGCGCCGGTACGTGAAGGACTGCGGCGCCAAGGTGGCGGTCGTGGCCCAGGAGCTGTGGCCGCAGGCAGCCCCCCTGGTGGCGGACGGCACGTTATCGCATGCGATCGTGGCGGCGTACGCCGACTACCTCGACCAGCCCACCGACCTCAAGGTGCCCGACGCCTTCAAGCTGCCGCGCCAGCCGATCGAGGCCGCCAACGTGACGCTGTGGCGCGACGCCCTCGCGAAGAACCTGCGCCCGGGCGAGCACACCACCGGGCCGGACGATCTCGCCGTGCTGCCCTATACGTCCGGCACCACCGGCGAGCCGAAAGGCTGCATGCATACGCACCGCTCGGTGATGCATACCGCGGTGGGCGCCGCCTCGTGGTTCCGCACGCTGCCCGAGACGACCTTCCTCGGCGTCCTGCCGCTTTTCCACGTGACCGGCATGCAGAACAGCATGAACACGCCGATCTACATCGGCGCCACCGTGGTGATGCTGCCCCGGTGGGATCGCGAGGCGGCGGGCGCGCTGATCAAGCGCTACCGGGTGCAGGCGTGGACGCTGATCCCGACGATGGTGGTGGACTTGCTTGCGAGCCCCGATGCGGCGAGCTTCGACCTGTCGAGCGTGCAGCGCATGACCGGCGGTGGCGCGGCGATGCCCGAGGCCGTGGCGACGCGGTTGAAGGATCTCTGGGGGATCTCGTTCGTCGAGGGCTACGGGCTCACCGAGACCATGGCGCCCACGCACGTCAATCCGCCTGACCGGCCCAAGAAGCAGTGCCTCGGCATCCCGATCTTCGACACCGTGTCGATGGTCGTGGACCCGGCGACGCTCGAGGAAGTGGCGATGGGCGAGGTGGGCGAGATCGTCTCCAGCGGTCCCCAGGTGTTCGCGGGCTACTGGGGCAAG
>JALYSB010000232.1 GCA_030855025.1 Pseudomonadota bacterium | reverse complement strand
TCGTGGCCGAGCGCTTCGGCATCACGCGCCAGATGATGGACGAGTACGCGGTGGAATCGCACCGCCGCGTGGCCTTCGCCCAGGACAACGGCCGGTTGCCTGAGGTCGAGCCGATGTTCGGGCCCGACGGGGCCGTCTATTCCCTCGACGACGGCGTGCGGCGCGACTCCTCGGTCGACAAGCTCGCCAAGCTGAAGCCGGTCTTCGACCGCACCTACGGCAATGTCACCGCCGGCAACAGCTCGCAGGTGACCGATGGCGCGGCGATGCTGGTCCTCGCTTCCGAGGACGTGGTGCGCGAGTACGGCTTGACGCCGCTCGGGCGAATCGTCGATACGCACTGGGGCGCGCTCGACCCCGCCGAAATGGGTCTTGGCCCCGTGCACGCGATCACGCCGCTCATGCAGCGCCACGGGCTCACCTGGGACGACATCGACGCCGCCGAGGTGAACGAGGCGTTCGCCGCCCAGGTGCTCGGCTGCCTCGCCGCGTGGGAGGACCCCGGCTACATGAAGGAGCACTTCGGCCTCGACAAGCCGCTGGGCAAGCTCGATCGCGCCAAGCTCAACGTCGACGGCGGTGCGATCGCCCTCGGCCATCCGATCGGCGCCTCGGGCGCGCGCGTCGTGCTGCACGTGCTGAAGGTGCTCGAACGCACCGGCGGGCGCCGCGGCGTGGCGTCGCTATGCATCGGCGGCGGGCAGGGCGGCGCGATGCTGGTCGAGCGCGCGTGATCGTCATTCCCGTCATTCCCGCGACCCTTTCGTCATTCCCGCGAAGGCGGGAACCCAGCCGAGCTCCCGAGAGGGAACCTCGACCTCAACGGGCTGGATTCCCGCCTTCGCGGGAATGACGATAGGATTTTTTAGAAAGTGATCCGTTGGATCACCAGTGCTCCAATGGATCACAAAAGCTGAAAACCGGATTTCGAGCACCTCCTTAGGAGGCTCTTTTTACCAAAGGGATCAATGAGCGGGCAAGGATTTCTCTCACGCTCCGAGTTTCATCGTGTGGGACAAGTCAGGGAACGGTGACAGCGCGAAGACCTGCCGTCATTCCCGCGTAGGCGGGAAACCAGACAAAGAAGACCAATGGACCTCAAGCACTGGAAGCTGGAAACCGACGCCGATAGCCTCGCGTGGCTGTGGTTCGACCGCGAGGGGAGTGCGACCAACACGTTCTCGAGCGAGGCGCTGCGCGAGCTCGCTCAGGTGATCGATCACCTGAGAGCGATGCCGCCGCGCGGGCTCGCGATCCTGTCGGCCAAGGAGAACGGGTTCGCGGCCGGTGCGGACATCCAGGAGTTCACGACGCTGCGCGATGCCGACCAGGCGATCGCCTTCAGCGTGCTCGGCAACGAGGTGTTCGACAAGGTTGCGGCGCTGCCTTTCCCGACGGTCGCGATGGTGCACGGCTTCTGCATGGGCGGCGGGACCGAGCTGGCGCTCGCTTGCCGCTACCGCGTGATGGACGACGGGCCCAAGACCCGCATGGGGCTGCCGGAAGTGTTGATCGGCATCGTCCCGGGGTGGGGGGGCGCCAAGCGCATGCCCGAGTTGATCGGTGCCGCGCCCGCCCTCGACCTGATGCTCACCGGCCGAGCGGTCGACGGCCGGCGCGCGAAGGCGCTGCGCCTGGTCGATGCCGTGACGCCCAAGCGCCATTTCGAGAACGCGGCGCGCCAGATCCTTCTCAACCCGCCGGCTGTCGCCAAGCCCGCGTTTGCCGCGGCCGTGACCAGCTGGCCCGGCGTGCGCAACCTCGTCGCGAAGAAGGCCGGGAAGCAGGTCGCCGAGAAGGCGCGCCGCGACCATTACCCGGCGCCGTACGCCGTCATCGACCTGTGGAAGGATTTCGGCGGCGATGTGCGCAATGTGCCGCGGGAACACCCCGCGTCCACGGCGAGCCTTTTCTTCAGCCCGACCACGAAGAACCTGATCCGGGTGTTTCTCCTGCAGGACCGGCTGAAAGCGTTGGGGAAGGAAATTGGGCCCCGGTCCAACGATGCAACTGCATCGCCCGGGGTGACGATTCGCTACGATGCGACGGCATCGCCCGGGGTGACGATTCGCCACGATGCGACGGCATCGCCCGGGGTGACAATTCGCCATGTTCACGTCATCGGCGCTGGCGCCATGGGCGGCGACATCGCGGCGTGGTGCGCCCTCCGCGGGGTCACCGTCACCCTGCAGGACCTCACGCCCGACAAGATCTCGCCTGCGATCAAGCGCGCCGCCGAGCTTTTCAAGAAGCGCCTCAAGCAGCCTCACCTGATCCAGGGCGCCATGGACCGGCTGGTGCCCGATGTCGCGGGCAACGGTGTTGCGCGCGCCGATCTCGTCATCGAGGCGATCGTCGAGAATGCCGAGGTGAAGCGCAAGGTGTACGCACAGGTCGAGCCGAGGATGAAGCCCACCGCGATCCTCGCCTCCAACACCTCGAGCATCCCGCTGCAGGAGCTGGCGGGCGGCCTGAAGCGCCCCGAGCGCCTGGTCGGGATCCATTTCTTCAATCCCGTGGCGCAGATGCAGCTGGTCGAGATCGTCCGCGGGCCGCAGACGTCGGAGGAAGTGATGCAGGCCGCGCAGTCCTTCACCCGCCAGATCGACAAGCTGCCGCTGCCGTGCAAGTCGGCGCCCGGCTTCCTCGTCAACCGCGTGCTGTCTCCCTACCTTCTCGAGGCGATGCTGATGGTGGATGAAGGGATCCCGCCCGAGACCATCGACGCGGCGGCCAAGGATTTCGGCATGCCGATGGGGCCGATCGAGCTGGCCGACATGGTCGGGCTCGACATCGGCTGGGCCGTGGGGCAGGAGCTCGCCAAGCCCGGCACGCCGATCCCGAAGAAGCTGCAGGCGCTCGTGGAAGCCAGGAACTTCGGCATGAAGACGGGCCGCGGCTTCTACACCTGGGTGAAGGGCAAGCCGCAGAAGTCCGCGACGGGGCCCGGCACCGTGGATTTGAAGGCACTCGCCGATCGCCTGGTGGCGCCGGCGCTGAACGAAGCCGTCGCGTGCCTGCGCGAAAAGATTGTGGCTGATGAGGACCTGGTCGACGTCGGCATGATCTTCGGCGCCGGCTTCGCGCCCCATCGCGGCGGCCCCATTGCCACGATCCGCGCGCGCGGCAAGCAGGACTGGCTGCGAATCCTCGAGGAGCTCAAGGCCCACCACGGGCTGCGATTCGAGCCGGACAGCGGTTGGGCGTCGATCTAGGCCTCCCTCTCCCGAAGTGATGATCCCCGTCACCGACACCGACTCCATCGCCGACTGCTTCGCCAGGCGCGTGGCCGCTACGCCCGACGCCGCCGCGTACCGGTTCCACGATCCGCAGTCGGCCGTGTGGAAGGAACACACGTGGCGCCAGTCGGGCGAAATGGTGGCGCGCATGCGCGCGGCCCTCGAGCGCGAGGGACTGGCCGTGGGAGAGCGCGTCGCCATCATGGCGAAGAACTGCCCGGAATGGGTGTTCTTCGACCAGGCGGCGCACGCGTTGGGGCTGGTCGTCGTGCCGATCTTCGTTGACGACCGCCCCGACAACGTCGCCTACTGCCTCAACGATTCCAACGTGAAGGTGGTCCTGGTCGATGGCCCCGAGCAGATCGCCAAGCTGAAGGAGGTGGCCGATCGCATTCCCGAGGTGAAGCGCATCGTGTCGGTGAAGGAGCTCGGTGCCTGGCTGCCCCCGACCGCGCAGGCGCGCCCGCCGGTCAAGGTGGACGGCAGCGCGCTCGCCACCATCGTCTACACGTCGGGCACGACCGGCAAGCCCAAGGGCGTGATGCTTACGCACCAGAACATGTTGCAGAACGCCAAGGCGGGGCTCGCGGTCTACGACATCTTTCCCGATGATGTCTTCCTGTCGTTCCTGCCGCTGTCGCACATGCTGGAACGCACGGTCGGCTACTACCTCACGATGATCGCCGGCTCGATCGTCGCCTTCGCGCGCTCGATTCAGCAGCTCGGCGAGGACTTCAAGATGGTGCGGCCCACGATCATCGTCTCGGTGCCGCGCATCTTCGAGAAGCTGCACGCCCAGGTGCAATCGACCCTGCAGTCCGCGCCGCCCGCGAAGCGCCGGCTCTTCGAGCTCGCGTCGACCGTCGGCTGGGATGTCTTCCAGTGGAAGCAGAAGCGCGGGCCGTGGAAGCCGTCGTTCCTGCTGTGGCCGGTCTTGAGGAAGCTGGTGGCCGCCAAGCTGCTCGAGCGCCTCGGCGGGCGGCTGCGAATCTGCATCAGCGGCGGCGCGGCCCTCAACCCGCAGATCGCGCACACCTTCATCGGGCTCGGGCTGCCGATCTGCCAGGGGTACGGGCTGACCGAAGCGTCGCCGGTCGTGAGCGTGAACCTCCTCGACCGCAACGATCCCGCGAGCATCGGCATGCCGCTGCCGGGCATCGAGATCGCATTCGGCGAGAAGGACGTGCTGCTGGTGCGCGGCCCCAGCGTCATGCAGGGCTACTGGAAGCATCCCGAAGCCACGG
>JALYSB010000231.1 GCA_030855025.1 Pseudomonadota bacterium | reverse complement strand
ACCGCGAGATGTGGGACCACCCGGCGACGTTGCGCAACGTGGCCACGCTTCGTGCCGATGGCATCGCGATCCTGGGCCCCGCCGCGGGCGACCAGGCATGCGGCGAGGTGGGCATGGGCCGGATGCTCGAGCCCGAGGAGTTGCTCGAGGCGGTGCTGGCCCTGCTCGCGCCCAAGAAGCTCGCCGGTCGCAAGGTGATCGTGACCGCGGGCCCCACGTTCGAAGCGATCGATACGGTGCGGGGCATCACCAACCTCTCGTCGGGCAAGATGGGCTACGCGATCGCCGATGCCGCCGCGGCGCTCGGCGCCGAGGTGACGCTCATCAGCGGCCCGACGGCGCTCACGCCGCCATCCCCGGCGCACTTCGTCTACGTGACCAGCGCGGCGGAGATGGCGATTGCGGTAAAGGCGCACGTCGCCGGAGCCGACTACTTCTTCGGCGTGGCCGCGGTGGCCGACTACACGCCGGTGGCGACCTCGAGCCGCAAGCTGAAGAAAAGCGCGGAGCCGATGGAGCTGAAGCTCAAGCCCACGGAGGACATCCTGGCCTACGTGGCGTCGCTCCCGAGTGGCCCGTTCTGCGTGGGTTTCGCCGCCGAGAGCGAGAACCTCGCCGAATATGCGCAGGCCAAGCGCGCGCGCAAGAAGATCCCGATGATCGTGGCGAACCTGGTGCAGCACACCATCGGCAAGGAAGAGAACGAGGTCACGATCTACGACGACCATGGCGCCCATCCGCTCGCGCGCGCGCCCAAGTCGAAGATCGCGCACGGCATCATTGCGCATGCGCTGGCCCTGCGCGACGCGCGGCCCGTCGGCGCCAGCGTCACCGCGCTAAAACAAGTCTCCTGAAAAAAAGGTGTCAGAGACCATTTCCGCGGGGAAATGGTCTCTGACACCAGTTTTCCATCCGGAAGGGAAGATGAAGAAGCTCGCCATAAAGGTCCTCGACGAGAAGATCCGCCCGCACCTGCCCGCCTACGCCACCGAGGGCTCCGCGGGGCTCGACCTGCGCGCTTGCATCGACGCGCCCCTCACCCTGCGCCCGGGCGATAGCGCGCTCGTTCCGACGGGCCTCGCGATCCATCTCGGCGATCCGGGCCTTGCCGCGATCATCATCCCGCGCTCGGGGCTCGGCCATAAGCACGGCATCGTGCTGGGAAACCTGGTGGGCCTGATCGATTCCGACTACCAGGGCCAGCTGATGGTTTCGTGCTGGAACCGGGGACGCGAGCCGTTCGTGGTGAATCCGCTCGAGCGCATCGCGCAGTTGGTGATCATTCCCGTCGTCCAGGTCGCGCTCAACATCGTCGAGACGTTCGAGGAAAGCGCGCGCGGCGCCGGCGGGTTCGGCTCCACGGGCAAGCACTGAGTGAGGGGGATCGTCCTCTTCGCCCACGGAGCGCGCGATCCCGGATGGGCGCGGCCCTTCGAGGCGATCCGCGACAGCGTACGCAAGCAACGCCCCGAGTATCCGATCGAGCTCGCCTACCTCGAGATGATGTCGCCTACGCTCGACCAGGCCGTCGATGCGCTCGCGGGCAAGGGCGCCTCCGCGATCACCGTATTCCCGCTCTTCATGGCCCAGGGCGGGCACCTGAAAAAAGACCTTCCGCTGATCCTCGAGGACCTGCGAGGCGCGCACCCCCACATCCCGATCTCCCTCGAATCTGCGATCGGCGATGTCCCCGAGATCATCGACGCGATCGCGCGCTGGATCCTCGACCGGTCCGAATGAAAAATGGTGTCAGAGACCATTTCCGGCGAGAAATGGTCTCTGACACCATTTTTCATTTCTTGCAGATGCCGAAGCCGTCGTTCCACCCCATCGAGTACTGGGCGTCGGCGGCGAAGCGCTGCGCATCCTTGCGTGCGTACTCGGAGCGCTTGGCCGTTTCGCAGCCGTCGATGTAACCGTCGCGAACCGCGGGCGGATAGCCGGTGAGGTTGTAGGTCGGGCGTGACGCCTTGCTGCGCCGCTCGAGCGCCTGGCCCGGGGACTCCGGCCGGTCGGGCGCAGGCAGGTTGATCACCGGGCGGACCGCGCAGCCGGCGGCAACGATGGCGGGCGCGAGAAACAGCAGTCGGCGAAGATCGTTCTTCATGCGTTAGTATTTTGCCCAATGAAAACGTACCGGTTGGACCCATCTACCCCGCGAAGGGTTCTCGCCATCGCGGTCCTGCTGGCCGCGGCCACGCACGCCGTGGGCGACGCTCGCCTCAAGACCACTACCGTCAAGGTCGGCCCCCACCCGCTCAAGGTCGAGGTCGTGCAATCCGACGAGGAGCGCTCCCGCGGCCTCATGTTTCGCCAGAAGCTCGGTCGGGACGACGGCATGCTCTTCGTCTTCGACGAGCCCGCCTATCACAGCATGTGGATGAAGAACACGCTGATCCCGCTTTCCGTGGCGTTCGTCGACGCCCAGGGCACCATCCTCAACATCCTCGACATGGAGCCGGAGACGCTCGACTCCCACATGTCGGCGGGGCCGTCGATCTACGCGATCGAGACCAACAAGGGGTGGTTCGCAGGCAAGAAAGTAAAGGCCGGCGACAAGGTCACCGGCCTTCCGAAGCGCTAGTCAGGCGCCGAAGATGGCGCGGCGGAAGATGCCGCCCGAAGCCACCATGAAGAACAGCATCGGCATCGACAACATCACGTTGGTGCGTGAAGCCAGGAAAGCCACGCGGCGCGCCTTGGCTTTCTCCTCGTCGGTCGCGGGGACGATGCCGAGGATCTTCTTCTGGTTGGGCCAGATCAGCACCCACACGTTGAAGAACATGATGAGGCCGAGCCACGCGCCGATCCCGATGGGGATGTAGGCGCGCTCCTTGAAGAGAAGCGCCTCGTCGATCTTGCCGCCGAGCATGAACGCCCCCATCAGCACGGTCACGAGCGCCGCCCAGCGGAAGAAGAACAACGCGCGCGGCGCCACGTGCTTGGTGATCCCCGCGCCGGTCGGCGGGTTGTCGCCGGCCGCGGCCTTGAGCGCGTCGACCTGCACGAAGTTGAAGTAGTAGAGAAGTCCGATCCACATCACGCCCGCCATGATGTGAAGCCAGCGCCCGAGCCCGTACTGGATGAAGTCCATGGTCATGTCAGGCTCCCATCGCGCGGGCGAGGTAGAAGAGAACCACCGTCAGGATCAAACCCGAAATGACGGTGCCCCAAAGCGAATCCAACGGATTTTTCATGGTTGTGCTCCGGAATTTTGTGGGTGACAGCCCCAACGAGCGGATTCTAGCACGCGCTGAAAACCCCTATGGATTAAGGGGTTATGCGCACCTCACGCGGCAAGTCGGGCGGCCTGCAGGGCGGCGATCGCCTTGGCCTGGCTGAAGTCGGGAGCGCTGCCCACGGCGTAGAGGCACGCGCGTGCCATGAAGAGAAACCAGGGACGGACCCTCATTTCCCGATGCGCTCGAAGGGTGCAATGTTGCAGCGCGTCAACGCCAATCGGGGGCGCGCCGCGAGTGGCACGTAGAATCCGGCGGGTGAATGACCCCCATCCCTATGCGCGCCTCACCCCCGATGTGGTCCTCAACTCGCTCGACAGCGTGGGGCTGCAATGCGATGGCCGCTTGCTCGCGCTCAACAGCTACGAGAACCGCGTCTACCAGGTAGGCCTCGAGGCGCCGCGCGACGGGGATCCCCAGGCGAAGGGCGCCCTCGTCGTCGCGAAGTTCTACCGGCCCGCGCGCTGGACCGATGCGCAGATCCTCGAGGAGCACGCGTTCGCCACTGAGCTCGACGCCGCCGAGATTCCGGTAGTCGCGCCGCTGGCCTTCGACGGCCGCACCCTGCTCGACGCCGAAGGCTTCCGCGTCGCGGTGTTCCCGCGCCGCGGCGGACGCGCACCCGAGCTCGACGACGCCTCGACCCTGGAATGGATCGGCCGATTCATCGGACGCATCCACGCGGTCGGAGGCACGAGCGCGTTCGTGCATCGGCCGACGCTCGACATCGAGAGCCTCGGGGACGAGCCCCGCGCCTTCCTGCTCGCGAGCGGCCTCATCCCGCCCGATCTTGCGGCCCCGTGGAAGCAGGCCGCCGACCTCGCCCTCGAGGCGGTGCGCCACGCCTTCGCCCGCGCGGGCGCCGTGAAAAGCATCCGGCTGCACGGCGACTGCCATGCTGGCAACGTGTTGTGGACTCCCTCCTCCGGTAACTCGCCGGGGGGCCCGCACTTCGTAGATCTCGATGACGCACGCATGGGCCCCGCGGTGCAGGACCTGTGGATGCTCATCTCGGGCGACCGCGACGCCATGGGGCGCCAGCTCGGCAGGATCCTCAAGGGCTATGAGGATTTCGCCGAGTTCGACGACCGCGAGCTGCAGCTGGTGGAGGCCTTGCGCACGCTGCGCCTTATCCACTACGCGGCGTGGCTCGCGCGCCGCTGGGACGATCCGGCCTTTCCCCGGGCCTTTCCCTGGTTCAACACGGCGCGCTATTGGCAGGATCGCATCCTGGAACTTCGAGAGC
>JALYSB010000062.1 GCA_030855025.1 Pseudomonadota bacterium | reverse complement strand
CGGCGATGGGAGAGAAAGCGGCGGCGTTCGTCGCGGCCCACCGCGGCGCAGTGGACCGTCTGATGGCGTGGCTCGCGTCCGCGCGCGCGGACGCTAGCCGCGCGCGAGAGCGCGGTTGACTTCCTCGATGTCGGGCTCGGCGAGCTGGCCCGCGGCAGCCTTGAGCCGCAGCGTGTTCAGCAGGTAGTTGTAGCGCCCCTGCAGCAGGTCGCGGCGCGTCTGGATGACCTGCTGCTGCGCGTTCAGCACGTCCACGCTGGTGCGCACGCCCACGTCGCGGCCGAGGATAGTGGAATCGAGCTGGCTTTGGGTGGACACCAGCGCCTGCTCGAGCGCGCGCACCTGGGCGATGCCGCTTGTCACGTTGAGGAAGCTCGTGCGCACCTGCTGGGCCACGTTCCTCTGGACGTTTTCGTAGTCCTGCTCGGCGCGGTCGCGCAACGCCACCGCCTCGCGGACGCGGGACTGCGTGAGCCCGCCCGAGAAGATCGGCACCGAGAGCGTCAAACCGATGCTGCCGACGTTGCTCACCGGGCTTACCGGAGGCAGCGCCGAGTTGGGGTCGTCGACGCGCGCGAGGCTGCCCGAGAGGTCGAGCGTCGGCAGGTGGCCGGCGCGCTGGCGCCTGACTTCCTGCTGCGCGATCTCGAGGTTCGCGCGGGCCGAGATCACGTTGAAGCTCGACTCGATCGCCACCTTGACCCAGGCCTCGATGTCGTCGGGGGTCGGCGGGGCGAGCGGCAGCGGCTCGCGCAGCGGCGTCAGGCCATCGGGCGTCTTGCCGAGCAGGACCTGGAGCGCGCGGCGCTTGACCTCGAGGTCGTTCAGGTCCGCGATCGCCTTGGCGACCGACTGGTCATAACGCGCCTGGGCTTCCAGCGTGTCGACGATGGTTGCCGTGCCCACCTCGAAATTGCGCTTGGCCTGGGCGAGTTGCTGGTCGATCGCGGCCTTCTGCGTTTCGGACAGCGCCACGTTGTCCTGTGCCAGCAGCACGTCGAAGTAGGCCTGGGCGAGGCGCAGCGCCAGGTCCTGCAGCGAGGCGGCGAGTATCACCTCGGCCTGTAGCACCAGGTTCTGCGCCTGGCCGATCGCGATCCAGTTCTGCAGGCGGAAGATCGGCTGCGACAGCGTCACCGCGATCGTCTTGGTGCTGTAGTCGCGGTCGCCGACCCCGTCGCGCTCGGCGTGGTTGCGGAAGATCCCGCCGGTCGCCGCAATCTGCGGCAGGTAACCCGAGCGCGCCTGTGGCAGGCGCTCGCTCGTGGCCTGGTATTGACTGCGCGCCGCTTGGTAGACGGGGTCGCTCACGCGCGCATCGCGGTAGAGGGTGACGAGGTCCGCGCTTGAGACCGGTGCCGCGGCAAGGGCAGCGGCCAGGGCGAGGGCGATTCGGGTGAATTTCATCGAGTGTTTTCCGTTGTCGTTTCTCTGCCCTTCGGCAGTCCGGTCCTGTGACGCGCCGTGCGGGAGCCGCGGATTCGCTAGAAGCGAAAACGCGGCGGCTGCGCGGCGTTGATGAGGGGCTTAACCAGGGTCTCGAAGAGCTCGAGGTGCTGGAACGATCCCGCGACGGGGTGGCGCACCAGCACCGCCTTCATGACGGGGGCGTCGCCCACCACCGCGAAGAGGCGCCCGCCGGGCGAGAGGCGATCCAGGAAGGCCCGCGGCAGGATCGGCGTGGAGCCGGTGAGGACGATCACGTCGAACGCGGACTCCGCGAGCGGGCGCAGTGCGCTATCGCCCTCGAGGAGGGTCACGTTGGCGCTCCCCGCAGCCTTCAGGCTCTCGGCCGCGCGCGCGCGCAGCCCGCCGTGGATCTCGGCGCTCGTCACGTGACGCGCGCGCCGTGCCATGAGGGCCGTAAGGTAGCCCGACCCGGTTCCCACTTCGTAGACCGTCTCGTGGGGCTGGATGGCGAGCTCCTGGACGATGCGCGCCTCGACCTTGGGCTGCATCATCGCCTCGCCCTCGGCGAGCGGCACCTCGAGGTCGGCGAAGGCGAGGCGCGCGTGCTCCGGCGGCACGAAGCGTTCGCGCTTCACCTCGAACAGCAGCTCGAGCACGACCGGATCGAGCACCTCCCAGGTGCGGATCTGTTGCTCGATCATGTTGAAGCGCGCTTGCTCGATGTTCATCGGGGGGCATGCGGGTGCGGCGAAAAGAATGCGGATTGTAGCAAAGGGGGTCGCTCGGACGCTCTTAATCCAGGGTGCGCTGGTAGCGCTTGAGGGCGGCCGCCGACACCACCAGCAGGATGAGGGCAAGCGGCCAGAGGTGCGCGTAGATGTCGCCCAGGGTGCTGCCTTTCAGCAGGATGCCGCGCACGATGCGCAGGAAGTGGGTGAGGGGCAGCACCTCGCCGAGAGCCTGCGCCCAGTCCGGCATGCCGCGGAACGGGAACATGAATCCCGACAGCAGCATCGAGGGCAGGAAGAAGAACATCGTCATCTGCATCGCCTGCATCTGGCTCTTGGCGAGGGTGGAGAAAGTGAAGCCGATCGCGAGGTTGGTGGCGATGAAGAGCACCAGCACCGTGGTGAGGAGCCAGAGGCTGCCCGCCATCGGCACATGGAAGAGATATCTCGCGGCGATGAGGATCACGACCACTTGGACATAGCCGATCAGAATGTAGGGCACGATCTTGCCGAGCATCACTTCGAGCGGCTTGACCGGCGTGGCGAGCAGATTCTCCATGGTGCCGCGCTCGCGCTCGCGGGTCATCGCCACCGAGGTCATCATCACCATGGTCATTGTGAGCACCACGCCCATGAGCCCCGGCACGATGTTGTACTGCGTGACGCCCTCGGGGTTGTAGCGCCGGTGAACGCGCACCTCGAATGCGGGCTCGCCGCCGCGCCGCTGCGCGAGCGGGCCGGTGAGATCGTGGTCCAGCGCGGTGCGATTGACTTGCTGCAGCGCGGCGAGCGCGTTGCTGGTGGCGGCAGGGTCGGTGGCATCGGCCTCGACCAGGACCACGGCGTGTTCGCCGCGCATCAACCGGCGCGAGAAATCCTCGGGGATCTGGAGCAGGAATTGCACCTTGCCCAGGGCCAGTAGCCGTTCGCCCTCGGCGACCGTCGCGGGCGTGGCCACGATGCGGAAATAGCCGGTGTTCTCGAGCGCGCGGGCGAGCGAGCGCGAAAAGACGCTCGACTCGGCGCTCACCATCGCCGCCGGTAGCGCCTTCGGGTCCATGTTGATCGCGAAGCCGAACAGCACGAGCTGCATCACCGGCACGCCGATCATCATCGCGAAGGTGAGGCGGTCGCGCCGCATCTGGACGAATTCCTTCATCAGGACGGCGAGGAAACGGTGCAGGGCGAACATCGCGGGCTCCCTAGTGGACCGGCTGCGCGGCGGGCTTCGCGGATTCGCCCAATCCGCGCATGAGGTGGATGAAGACGTCCTCGAGGCTGGGAGCGACTTCGCTCACCGCCATTCCGGGGCGCTCGCCATAAGGCGCGAGCGAGGCCGCGAGGCCGGTGGCGTCGGTGCCGCTCACGTGCAGCACGTTGCCGAATGGCGCGACCATCTCGACCGCGGGAAGCGCGCGCAGCTCCTCGATGAGGCCCATGAGGTTCGGTCCCTCGATCTCCCAGGTGGCAAGCCGCGCCTGCTCGATCACCTCCTTGATGGTGCCGTGGGCGAGCAGCTTGCCGTAGGCGATGTAGGCGAGGGCGTGGCAACGCTCCGCCTCGTCCATGTAATGGGTGCTCACCAGGACGGTGATCCCGGCGTGGGCGAGGTCGTGGATGTGCTCCCAGAAATCGCGCCGCGCGCCGGGATCGACTCCCGCGGTCGGCTCGTCGAGCAGCAGCAGCTTGGGCTCGTGAATGAGGCACGCCGCCAGCGCGAGGCGTTGCTTCCAGCCCCCCGAAAGCGTTCCGGCGAGCTGTCCCTTGCGCGACGCGAGGCCCAGGTCGTCGAGCGCCTTGGCCACGCGCCGCTTGCGGTCGGGAACCGCGTACATGCGCGCGACGAAGTCGAGGTTCTCCTGGATCGAGAGGTCCTCGTAGAGGCTGAATTTCTGCGTCATGTAGCCCACCTCGCGCTTGATCAGCTCGGCCTCGCGCGCGATGTCGTGCCCCAGCACCAGCCCGCTGCCTTCGTCCGGGGTGAGCAGCCCGCAGATCATCCGGATCGTCGTGGTCTTGCCGCTGCCGTTGGGGCCGAGGAAGCCGTAGATCTGGCCGCGCGGCACCTGCATCGAGAAATGGTCGACGGCGACCTTGTCGCCGAAGCGCTTGGTGAGGCCCTCCACATCGATCGCAAGGTCGCTCATGGCAGCGTGACATCCACCGGCTGTCCGGGGTGCAACCGGGCCGCTTGCTCGGCGGCCGGGCGTGCCTCGACCAGGAAGACCATCTTGGCGCGGTTGTCCTTGCTGTAGATGACGGGTGGCGTGAATTCGGCCTGGGAGGAGATGTACGCGACCGTCGCTTCGAGGCCGGGCCCGCATGCATCGCAGGCGAGCGCCACCTTCTGGCCCACCTTTAGCGCCCCGAGGCGCGGCTCGGGCACGAAGAAACGCACCTTCACGTTGCCCGGCGGCAGCATCGCGACCACCGGCGCACCCGCGGGCACCCATTCGCCGCGCACGAACAGCGTGTCGGTGACCGTGCCACCGACGGTCGCCGCAACGCTCTTCTGGCGCAGGCGCCAATCGGCCTGCTTGAGCGATTCGCGCGCGGCAGCGACCTCGGCTTCGGCCGCGCGGATCTCGTCGGGGCGCGTGCCCGCCAGCACCGTCTGCAACTCGGCGTTGATCTCGGCGAGCTTGCCGCGATCGCGGTCGCGGGCGGCGCGTGCCTCGTCGGCGCGGCTCTGGCTCACGAAGCCCTTCGAGACGAGGTCCTGCTGGCGCGCGTAATCGCGCTCCGAGAGGCCGGCCGCGGCCTGGGCCTGGGTGAGCTGCGCGCGTGCGGCCGTGAT
Source organism: Pseudomonadota bacterium (assembly GCA_030855025.1). Classification (GTDB taxonomy): domain Bacteria; phylum Pseudomonadota; class Gammaproteobacteria; order Burkholderiales; family Usitatibacteraceae; genus Usitatibacter. The sequence continues at coordinate 10,966 of JALYSB010000062.1, read as the reverse complement.
CTCCGTGGGGCGGCGGCCCTTGCGCAGGTCCTCGGCCTGGGCCTGGGCGCGCTTCACGCGCTCCTCGGCCTCGCGCCGCGCGGAGTCCTCGTTCTCGCTCTCGAGGGCGAAGAGCGGGCTGCCCGCGGAGACCTGGCTGCCGCGCTGCGCGTCGAGGGCGACCAGCGTGCCGGCGAAGGGGGCGGCGATGCGCACGTATTCACCCTCGATGTATCCCTGCAGCGCCGGGGGCGCGGGGTTGCCGCAGCCGGCAAGCACGATCGCGATGGGCAGGAGGAGCGTGGGGTGTCTCATGGTTTGCCTCGTGGGGCGCGCTTGCGAGCACGGGGTCGGGGGGGCGCAACGGGGTTGGAGATCGCGCCGAGCGCCAGCTCGATGCGCTGGTCGAGGGCGGCGTCGGACAGCAAGGCCGCGGTCATGGCGCGCGAGCCCGCGACTCCCAATGCGCCGCTATCGACCACGGCACCGCCGACCAGGATGGGCATCGCCAGGCTGCCCGCGCAGATGCCCATGGCCTGGGGCACCGGCATGGGCCTTAGCAGTCCCGCGGCCTGGACGCTTTCGATCAGCCGCATGATCATGCCGAGGTGACGCGGAAAATTGGTGCGCAGGAACTCGACCGCGATCGGCTCGCCGCAAAGCGCATCGCCGAGGACGCGCGCGAGCACCGGGCGATTGGCGCGCACGAACCTGCCCATGAAGCGCAGGGCGGCACGCAGCGCCTCCATCGGCCCGAGCTTCTCGTCGGCCTCGAAGGTCAGCTGCGAGTACATGTCCTCGTACATCGTCTGCAGGAGGGTTCGCAGGAACGCCTCGCGCGACTTGAAGTGGTAGTGGAACATGCCGAGGTTCACCCCCGCGGCGTCGGCGACCTCGCGGATCGACAGTCCGGCGCAGCCGCGCTGCGGCAGGAGTGCGCGTCCTGCGGCAAGCAGTGCGCGGTCGAGGTTTCGGGAAGGGCGAGGCATGGTGGACGAAACTATACGGCCGTATAGTTACGCTGTCAAGCGGTTAGAATCCGGTATGCCCAACGACGCGCTCGCCCAGCTGACGCTGGCGCAGGACCTGCACCGCCGCGGGGACGTGGAAAGCGCCATCGCCGCCCTGCGGGAAGCGGTGGCTCTTGACCCGACCGTGACCGCCGCGCACAAAAATCTGTCGTTCCTCCTATGGCAGGCGGGGCGCATGCTCGAGGCGCGCGACGCGCTGGCGCAGGCGGTGTCGGTCCTGCCTCTGGAGGCCTCGCTTTGGGCACGCCTTGCGCGCATCCAGGCCGACCTGGGTGAGGCGGGCGATTCGCTCGCGAGCATTGCGCACGCCGAGGCCGCGCAGCCTCGCGATGCGACTACGTGGGCGATGATCGGCGGACACTTTGCCGAGTACGGGCGCTGGAGCGAGTCCGAGCGCGCGCTGGAACAGGCGTCAGCCCTCGATCCGGGCGAGCCCGAGATCGAGCTTCGGCTCGCGCACGCCAAGCAGGAAGTGGGACACAACGCACAGGCGCTGCAGGCACTCGCGCGTGGCGTGGCGCGCGATCCCGCCCACCTCAACGCCGCCGTCGACGAGCGCCTTTTCCTGCCGCAGATCTATGCAGATCGGGAGGACCTCCGACGCTGGCGAGCGCGCTATGCCACGGGGCTCGGGCAACTCACCGCCGAATCGGGCCGCTGGACAGCAAGCGCGGCGCAGGTGTTCGCTCTCAACCATCACAATTTCCTGCTCGCCTATCAGGGCGAGGACGACCTGCCGCTGCAACGCGCGTATTCCGCGTTCCTCGCGCGGCTTGCGCGCGCCGCGCGCCCCGAGCTGTGTGCGCAGCGCCGCGTGCGCTTCGACGGTGGCAGGCGCCTGCGAGTCGGATTCGCGAGCGGCATCTTCCGCGACTGCACCGCGGGGCGCTACTTCGAGCGCTGGATCACCGGGCTCGACCCGCGCCGCTTCGAGCGCTTCGTCTATCACACGGCGCCGGTTTCGGACGACTTCACGCGCCGCATCGCAGCCGGCTGCGAGCATTTCGCGACGCTGCGGCGCGGCGACGCCGCAGCAGCCGCGCATATCGTCGCCGACAATCTCGACGTGCTGGTCCAGCCCGAGGTCGGCATGACGCCGCTCTCCTACCTGCTGGCGGCGCTGCGCCTGGCCCCCGTCCAAATGGCCGGCTGGGGCCATCCGGTCACCACCGGCGGCGCGGAGGTCGACCATTACCTCACCTGCGCCGCGATGGAGCCGCCGGGCGCGGCGCAGCACTACAGCGAGCGCCTGATCGCGCTGCCCGGTCCCGGGGTGGACTACGCCATGCCCGCCACCCCCTCGCCCGCGGCGCGCGCAGCCCTTGGACTGCCGGAGGCGCGGCGCCTCTACGTCTGCCCACAGTCGCTCTTCAAGGTGCATCCCGACATGGACGCGCTGTTCGCGCGGCTTCTGGCCGCCGACGAAGGCGGCGTGTTGCTGTTGTTCCAGGCGCCGTCGCGCGCGGTGACCGCGCAGCTCGGAGAGCGGATGCAACGAGCCCTCGCCGCCCACGGCATCGCACCGCGTGGCCAGGTCAAGTTCCTGCCGCGGATGTCGGCGGAGAATTTCCGGCGCGTGCTCGCTACCGCCGACGTGGTGGTGGATACCGTGCATTGGTCCGGCGGCAACACGAGCCTGGACGCGCTCGCTTCCGGCACGCCGATCGTGACTCTGCCGGGGCGTTTCATGCGGGGCCGCCAGACCGCCGCGATGCTCGAGATGTGCGGCTTGCCGGAGCTCGTCGCGGCAACCTCCGAGGACTACGTGCGCATCGCCGTGGAAACCGCGCGCGACCGTGACCGCAATGCCGTCGTGCGCAGCCGAATCCGGGACGCCCGGGAGGCGCTCTTCGAGCGCCGCGAGCCGATCGCCGCGCTCGAGGCGGCGCTTCTCGAGGCGGGCGCCGGATAGTCCGCTCGAGCGACCGATTCCGCGGCCCAGGATCGCCTTGGGCACGGGCTATACTGGGGGTCGAAACGCAGGGGTCCAGGCGATCGGTCGCTTGGTGAGAGAGTCCCTTGGAACCTGATCCGGGTCATGCCGGCGTAGGGAGCGTGAGAGGTACCACCATCCGCGCTCCATTCGCCGGCCTTCGCCCAGCGCCATCACGAGGAGCCGCAATGAACGCCCATCCCAAATTCATCGCCACGTCGGCCCAGGTCGACGCGGCCGCCATCCAGCCGCTGCCGAGCTCGCGCAAGGTCTATTTCACCGGCTCGCGCCCCGACTTGCGCGTGCCGATGCGCGAGATCACCCAATCGGACACGCCGGCCGCCTTTGGGGCCGAAGCCAATCCCCCGGTCTATGTGTACGACACGAGCGGACCCTATACCGACCCCGCCGCGCGCATCGACATCCGCTCGGGGCTGCCGGCATTGCGCGACGGCTGGATCGCGGAGCGCGGCGACACCGAGCTTCTCGCGGGTCCCACCTCGCTCTATGGCCTGGAGCGCCTCGCCGACCCGAAGCTCGCCGAGATGCGTTTCGACCTGAAGCGCCGCCCGCGCCGCGCCAGGCAGGGCGCCAACGTGACCCAGATGCATTACGCGCGCCGTGGGCAGGTCACCCCCGAGATGGAGTACATCGCGATCCGCGAAAACCTGCGCCGCGCCGAATACCTCGAGCAACTGCGCGGCTCGGGCCCCATGGGCAGGAAACTCGCCGACCTCATGGGCCGGCAACACCGCGGCGAGTCCTTCGGTGCCTCGATCCCGGCGGAAGTCACGCCGCAGTTCGTGCGCGACGAGGTGGCGCGCGGGCGCGCCATCATTCCCGCCAACGTGAACCATCCGGAATCGGAGCCCATGGTCATCGGGCGCAACTTCCTGGTGAAGATCAACGCCAACATCGGCAATTCCGCGCTCGGCTCCTCGATTGCCGAGGAAGTCGACAAGATGACCTGGGCGATCCGCTGGGGTGGGGACACCGTGATGGACCTGTCCACCGGCAAGCATATCCACGAGACGCGCGAATGGATCCTGCGCAATTCGCCGGTGCCCATCGGCACGGTGCCGATCTACCAGGCCCTCGAGAAGGTCGACGGCAAGGCCGAGGACCTCACCTGGGAGATCTTCCGCGACACCTTGATCGAACAGGCCGAACAGGGGGTCGACTACTTCACCATCCACGCGGGCGTGCGCCTGCCGTTCATCCCGATGACGGCGAATCGCATGACCGGCATCGTCTCGCGCGGCGGCTCGATCATGGCGAAGTGGTGCCTGTCGCACCACCGGGAGAGCTTCCTCTACGAGCATTTCGAGGACATCTGCGCCATCATGGCCGCGTACGACGTGTCATTCTCGCTCGGCGACGGGCTGCGGCCCGGCTCGATCTACGACGCCAACGACGCGGCGCAGCTCGCCGAATTGAAGACCCTCGGCGAGCTCACCACGATCGCGTGGAAGCACGATTGCCAGGTGATGATCGAGGGTCCCGGCCACGTGCCGATGCAGCTCATCAAGGAGAACATGGACCTCGAGCTCGAGCAGTGCCACGAGGCGCCGTTCTACACGCTCGGGCCGCTCACCACCGACATCGCGCCTGGCTACGACCACATCACCAGCGGCATCGGCGCAGCCCAGATCGGCTGGTACGGCACCGCGATGCTCTGCTACGTGACGCCCAAGGAGCACCTGGGACTCCCCGACAAGGACGACGTCAAGGACGGGATCATCACCTACAAGATCGCGGCGCACGCGGCTGACCTCGCCAAGGGCCATCCGGGCGCGCAGATCCGCGACAACGCGTTGTCGAAGGCGCGCTTCGAATTCCGCTGGGACGACCAGTTCAACCTCGGCCTCGATCCCGACAAGGCGAAGCAGTTCCACGACGAGACGCTGCCCCAGGAAGGCGCCAAGCTCGCGCATTTCTGCTCGATGTGCGGGCCGCACTTCTGCTCGATGAAGATCACCCAGGACGTGCGCGAGTTCGCGGCGAAACACGGCGTATCCGACCAGGAAGCGCTCAAGAAGGGCATGGAAGTGAAGTCGATTGAATTCGTGCGCCAGGGGGGCGAGATCTACAGCAAGCAGTAAGGCCCGGTCATCCCCGCGCAGGCGGGGATCCAGTTACATGCGGGCGTAGTCGTCCGCGATCCGGCGCCTGAGCGCCGCGTCGGGCAGGGGGCCCGCGAGGGCCCTCATGTTTTCGTGGAGGTGCGCGAGCCTGGACGTCGCAGGAATCGCGCAGGTGACCGCCGGGTGCGCGGCGACCCACTTGAGGAACGCCTCCGCCCACGACCTGCAGCCGATCTCGGCGGCCCATCCCGGCAGCGGCCGCGCGGTTTTCGCGCCGAAGAGGCTGCCCCCATCGAACGGACGGTTAACGATCACCGCCGTGCCGCGCTCGGCGGCGAGCGGCAGCAGCACGCGTTCGACCTCCCGGTCGTTCAGGTTGTAGGTGACCTGCACGAAATCCATGCGCTCGCGCCGCAGCAGCCCTTCGAGGTCGTCGTGACGGCGACCGTGGGAAGTAGTCATGCCGATGTGGCGCATGCGTCCCTCGGCCTTCCAGGCCTTGAGCGTGGGCCAGTGGGATTCCCAATCGAGCAGGTTGTGCACCTGCATGAGGTCGAAGCGCGGCACGCGCCACAGGCCGCGCGAGTGCTCCATCTGGCGCCGGCCGGCGAGGCCGCCTACGGTCCACACCTTGGTGGCGGCGAAGAGCCGCGGCGCGGGAGTGCGCGCGAGCTCGGCGCCGATGACTTCCTCGGAGCTGCCGTACATGGGCGAGGAGTCCACCAGGCGCCCGCCGCTCGCGAAGAAGGCCTGCAGGATTTCGCCGCGGGCACGGCGCGGGCCCGAGTCCGCGCCCCCGACATCGAAGGTGAGCCAGGTGCCCAGGCCCACCACCGGGATCTTCTCGCCGCTCGCCGCCACGGTGCGCGCATGGAGGGCGGGCGCTTGCGCCCGGGCGGGCAATGTCCCTGCCGCGCACGCCGCCGCGAGGAACCCCAGCGCTCGCCTCCGGTCCATGAGTCCTCTCCTTTGCGCAAATTCCAATAGACTACGCCGCGATGGATCTTCACGCGCTTGCCAACGCGCTCCTGCTTGGAGTGGTCGAGGGCCTCACCGAGTTCCTGCCGATTTCCTCGACCGGTCACCTGATCCTGGTCTCGGACCTGCTGGGCCTGAACGACGAGAAGGGCAAGGTCTTCGACATCGTGATCCAGCTGGGGGCGATCCTGGCGGTGTGCTGGGAGTATCGCGCCCGCTTCGCGCGTGCATTCTCCGGTCTCGGCTCCGACCCGGTGCAGCAGCGATTCGCGTCGAACCTGGCGGTCGCTTTCCTGCCCGCCGCGATCCTCGGCCTCGCCTTCCAGTCGCAGATCAAGGCGTACCTCTTCAATCCGGTGAGCGTGGCGGTGGCGCTCATCGTGGGCGCGATCGCGATCTTCGCCATCGAGCGCTGGTACGAGCGCCACGGAGCGCCGCGCGTGACGAACGTCGACGAGATGACCTGGAAGGACGCGCTCAAGGTGGGTCTCGCCCAGTGCTTCTCGCTGATTCCGGGCACCTCGCGTTCCGGCGCCACGATCATGGGCGGGATGCTTTTCGGCCTCTCGCGCCAGGTCGCCACCGAGTTTTCGTTCTTCCTCGCGGTGCCGATCATGTTCGCCGCGACCGGCTACCAGGTGCTCAAGTACCGCGCGCTGTTCACCCCGGAGGACCTGGCGCCCTTCGCCGTCGGCTTCGCCGTGAGCTTCGTCGCGGCGCTGATCGCGGTGCGCGCGCTGATCCGATACGTGGCGCATCACGACTTCCGCGCGTTCGCGTGGTACCGGATCGTGCTCGGCGTCGTAGTCCTGGCGTACTTCTGGAGCTAGGCCGAGCCAAAGGCCCCGGCACGCCTTTCTTCGAGTCTTGCCCTCAGGCCATGGCTGATTCCGCGGTGTAACGCCGAATCAACGCCAGAAGCTGGTCTTCCTGGTAGGGCTTGCCCATGTACTCGTTCACGCCGAGCTCGAGCGCGCGGTTGCGATGCTTTTCGGCGGTGCGCGAGGTGATCATGATGATCGGAATCGCGCGCGTGCCCGCGTCGGCGCGCAGGTTGCGCGCGAACTCGAATCCATCCATGCGCGGCATCTCGACGTCGAGGAGGATGCAGTCGGGCTTGAGTTCCTGCAGCTGCTGGAGCGCATCCACGCCGTCCTTGGCCGTCGCCACTTCGAACCCCTCGCGCGTGAGCATGCGGCTCGTGATCTTGCGCACCGTGAGCGAGTCATCGACCACCATCACCAGGGGTGCGCCCGATTTGGCCTCAGCCACCAGCGCGCTTTCGGGCGCGGGTTGCACCGGCCGCGACGCATCGAACGCGGGCTGGTCGCGGTGCACCAGCTGCACCGGGTTCAGGATCAGCACGACCTGGCCGTTGCCGAGCACCGTGGCACCGGCGATGCCCGACAGGCGCGACAGTTGCGGGCCGATGGTCTTCACCACGACCTCGCGGTTGCCGATGATCTCGTCGACCCGGATCGCGGCGTGCTGCAACCCGCTCCTCAGCAGCAGCACCGGAATCTGGCGCAGCGGCGTCGGCGTGTCGATCTCGCCCAGCAGGGGCAGCAGCGAGCGCAGCGGGTAGCGGTTGCCCTTCCAGTCGACTTCGCCCCGGGCGGCGATCTCGGCATAGGGCTGCGCCTTGTATTCCTGGACCTGATCGATCATCACCGACGGCACGGCGTAGACGGTGGTGCCCGCGCGCAGCATCACCGCCTGCGTGACCGCCAGCGTGAGCGGCAGCGAGATCGTGAACGTGGTGCCGCGACCCGCGTTCGAGGAAATCTCGACGCGGCCGCCGAGCGAGGTGATCTCGTTCTTGACCACGTCCATGCCGACGCCTCGCCCGGCCACCTCGCTTACCTCGGTGGCGGTCGAGAAGCCGGACATGAAGATGAACTGGGCGAGTTGCGGCTCGGGCAGCTCCACGTCGGGGGCGAGCAGCCCCGACTCGACCGCCTTCTGCCGGATGCGCGGGAAGTTGAGGCCCGCGCCGTCGTCGGAGACCGTGAGCACCACCTCGTTGCCGCGCTGCGCCGCCTCGATCGAGATCTCGCCGATCTCGGGCTTGCCCGCGCGGGCGCGCTCCGCGGGCTTCTCCAGCCCGTGGGCGATGGCGTTGCGCAGCAGGTGTTCGAAGGGCGCCGTAATTTTTTCGAGGACGGAACGGTCCAGTTCCGTGCGGGTGCCCTTCAGCTCCAGGTTGGCCTTCTTGTCGAGCTCCTTGGCGGTCTGGCGCACGATCCGGTAGAAGCGATCGGCGAGGTTGCCGAGGGGCACCAGGCGCACGCTCATGAGGCCCTGCTGGAGATCGCGGTTCAGGCGCGCCTGCGCGTGGATCGCGAGCTCGCTCTCGTCGATGTTCTTCTGCAATCCCTGGTGCAGGGTGATCACGTCGCCCAGGGACTCGGCCAGGAAGCGCGTGAGCTCCTGCATCCGCGAGAAGCGGTCCAGCTCGAGCGGATCGAAGGTCTCGCCGAGCTCCTCCTTCAGCTTGAGCGAGCTCTGCATCTGCGATTCCGAGGCCATCTCGACTTCGCGCAGCTGCGCGCGCATGCGGGCGATGTTCTCGGTCAAGTCGACCATGGCGCGCTTGAACGCCACCATCTCGCCCTCGATGCGCGAGCGCGCGATCGAAAGCTCGCCCGCCTCGTTCACGAACCGGTCGATCATCTCGGCGTTCACGCGCAAGAGCGCCGTGCGCGCCTCGCGCAGCTCCGGCGGAAGGGCATCGCGCTCGGCGCGCTCCTGCGCGGCGGCGGCGATTACCGCGAGCCCCGCGGGCTTGTCCTTCTGCTGCTCGAAGATCGCGGCGACCGGGACTTCGATCCGGTCCGCCTCGAGGATGTCCTCGCCCCGCCCCAGGCGCTCGAGTGACAGCGAGAACCGGTCGATGCGCTCCTCGACCTCTTCGAACATCGCGGGCTGCGGCACCGCGGCCGCCTCGATCGCGTTGACCCGCTCCTCGAGCACGTGGGCGAGCTCGCCCAGGCGCATGAGGCCGCTCATCCGGGCGCTGCCCTTCAGGGTGTGAAGGTGGCGCTGCAGCTCCGCCGCCGGCTTGTGGTCCGATGGCGCGAGCTTCCAGCGGCGCACCGCCTCGGCCACCGCCGGGATGATCTCGCGCGCCTCGTCGAGGAAGACCGGCAGTAGGTCGCGGTCGACGTCGTCCTTGATCTTGCGCTGGTCCTTGCCCGCCTCGAACTGCGGCTCGGGCGCGGCCTCGGGGGCGGGCGCCTCGGGCAGCTTCGCGAGCGGCAGCTCGACGGGCGCGACCGACCGCGTCGGCTGGGGCACCTCCATGGGAGCGATCGACGCGGGCGGCTGCACCTCAACGGCCTCGGTCCCCTCGCGCCCCATGCCGGGCATCTTGATGTGGGTGCCCTCGCCGGTCACTCGCGCGGCGCGCAGCCCCTCGCGCAACTGCGCGAGCTGCGCCACGATGTCGTCGCGAGGGTACGGCATCGCGCGCCCGCGGATCGACTGCACCATCGCGGTCACGGCGCCCACCGCCGCTCGCGTCGCCGCGAGGCGGTGCGCATTGAATTCGGGCGGCAGGTCCATCGCGTCGGCCAGCCATTTCTCGAGGGCGGAGGCGACGTCGGCCAACGCTTCGAACCCGGTAGTGCGCGAATTGGAGGCGAGCGTATGGGCCGCGCGCATGAAATCGGCGCTCACCGGCACCATCGGATCGGCTTCGATGCGCGCCATCTCCTCGTCCATGGAGGCGACGTGCTGCTCGGCCTCGGTCACATAGATCGCGAAGAACGCGGGTGCGAGGCTCACCGGGCCAACGGTCACGTCGGGCTCGGCCGCCACGAGGCTCGCGGGCGGCTCGAAAGCGGCCGGCGCCGCATCGAGGAATTCGAATGCGGGCTCTGCCGTCGAAGGCTCGTCTCGCGCGGCCGAGGTCGCGGCAGACTCGGGCGCGGCTTCGGGCTCGAACGGCTGCAGCGCGGCGGGATCGTCGATCGACTGCATGAACGGCTCGACGGGGGCTTCCTCGCTCGCGGCCGGGGGCGGTGCGGCGAATTCGGCGACGAAGTCCGCGCGCTGCGCGGTCTCTTCCGCCAGCGGTTCGGCTTCCTCGAGCTCGAACACCGGCTGGGCGGCTGAGGGCTCCATCACGAAGGGCGCGGGTCCGGCTGGCGCCCTCTCGTCGACCGTGACCGGCGGCGTCGCCAGCGGCTCGGCCGCGTCGCTCTTCAGGGACTCGGCGCGCTGCGTAATCTCCGCAGCCTCGATGCGCGCAGACGCGCCGTCCTTGAGCTCTCGCACCCAGCGCGCGAAAGCGGCCTGGGCGTGGTCGATGAACGCGATGAGCGGCTCCGATGCCGGCTTCTCGTCCTTCAACCACTTGTTCAGCACCTGCTCGCACTGCCAGGCCACCTCGCCCAGCTCGTTGAGCCCCACCATGCGCCCGCTTCCCTTGAGCGTGTGGAATCCGCGGCGGATGACGGTGAGGGCCTCGCGGTCGTGCGGCGAGGCGCGGCTCGCGTCGAGGCTTGCGACGATCGTCGCGACCACTTCGGCCGCCTCCTCGAGGAAGATCTCGAGCAGCTCGCGGTCGACCTCGGCTCCGGGCGCATCGACGAGCTGGACCATCTGCGCGGCGGGGACTTCGGGGGCCTTATCGGGCGCGAGGCCCTGAATGGCGCGGAACACCCCCGTCTCGTCCGGGGCCGATCCCTCCTTGATGACTTGCAGCGCCGCCTCGGTGTGCTGCGCCACCGCGGAATCCGCGACCACGGCTGCGTCGCGCTGCAGGTTGCCGACGGCGCGCTCGAGCTTGGCGCGCGCGTCCTCGCCGGGCGTCTCCTTCCAGTCCTCGTAGAGGGCCTGGACCTTTTGCTTGTGCACGTCGATGTCGAGCGGCGAGACGGTGCCGGTGCGGCGCGCCTCGGGCTCGAGGTCGACCTCGGTGCGGGCGAGGCCGAAGCGCCGCAGCGCGGGCGTAAGCA
>JALYSB010000230.1 GCA_030855025.1 Pseudomonadota bacterium | reverse complement strand
GCCGGAGGGGGAGCGTGCTCGCGCGACGGCTGCACCGGCGGGGGCATCGCCGCCGGCGGAGCGGAAGCCGGCGGCGGGGAGGCAGGCGGCATCGGCGAGGATGTGGCGGTCGTCGTGGGCGATGCCGCAGGCTTCGGCGCCTCGGGTGCCGTCGGACGAAGGTTCGTCTGGGTGTCGCCCAGGTTCGCCTCGGGCTTCGGCGGCGGCGGTGCGGCCTTGGCGGGGTTGCGGATGATCATCGTCTTCTCGAAGTCCGCCGCGGTGGCCGCCGTGGGCGCATCGTTGAAGTACTTGAGCCTGTGCTTGCCGATCTCGACCACGTCGTTGTTCTGCAGGAAGTGCTTCTTGATCGGCTTGCCGTTCACCATCGTGCCGTTGGTGCTGCCCAGATCCTCGATGAACGAATCGTTGAGGATGGTGATGATCGCCGCGTGCTCGCCGCTTACCGCGAGGTTGTCGATCTGGATGTCGTTGTGGGCTTTGCGTCCGATGAGGGTGCGCTCCTTGGAGAGGTTGAACTCCTTGAGCACTTGTCCGTCGACGCTGAGAATCAGCTTGGCCATGGTGTTTGTCCTTGGGTATTACCGGAAAAGTGCCTTTAACCTCGCGAGAAATCCGCGCGGCACCCCGTAAGGCTCCACGACGCGTGTCAGCATCGCGGAGATATTGTCGCGGCCGCCGTTGTCGTTGGCCGCCTGCACCAGCTGCTGCACCGTGAGGCTCGGGTTCGTCTTCAACGTGATGAGCGTGAGCCGGATCTCCTCGTCCTCGACCATGTCGCTCAGCCCGTCGGAGCACAGCAGGTACGTGTCATCCGGCTGGGTCTCGTACACATGGATCTCCGTGTCCACGGAGGGATCGATGCCGAGCGCGCGCGTCACCAGGTTCTTGTTCTGCGAAAGCTTGGCTTCTTCCGGGGTGATCAGCCCCGAATCCAGTTGCTCCTGCAACAGCGAATGGTCTCGGGTCACCTGCTCCATCGCGTCGCCGCGCAGCCGGTACAGGCGCGAGTCGCCGATGTGCGCGACACTCAGGAAATTATCGAAGAACAGACACACCACCAGCGTGGTGCCCATCCCCGCGCACTCGGGGTTGTTCTGCGACGTCGTGAAGATGGCGGCGTTCGCGCGTCCGACATGCTCGCGGAGCAACTTTTCCGAGAGCGCTTTCGACTCATCGCGGCCGAGGCGTGCCACGTCCGCGGGAAGCCAGGACTCCTGTATTCCGTCGGCAATCAGGGAGGTCGCCATGCCGCTGGCAACTTCACCCGCGTTGTAGCCGCCCATGCCGTCGGCCAGGACGAACAGGCCGATCTCGGGTCGCGACTCGATGCAGTCTTCGTTGTGGTCGCGCACGCGCCCCGGATCGGTCAGGCTCGCCGACTGGAGCGACTGCGAGAGATTCATGGGCGTCCCCGCCCCATGCCGTGCGCCTGTTGTGTCATCCCGTTTCCGGCTTGTTGTTTGACGCGGTCCCTGAACCCGCAAAAACTCGCGTTTATAGTAACTTAAAATGCTTTTTTAAGAAACAATCCCGCTTCTTGCGCGATGTCCATGATTTCTCGGCGGGTTTCCTTTCGTCCGGGAAGGCAGAACTCCTTTTCCCGGGGCGCTTTCCGCCCCTAACGCAATCATTATACGATTGGGCTTCCACCGGGCCCGCCGTATCGCTCGTCCCTGCTCCCGTCCGCAGCAAAACCCGCCGAGGCAGACCATGGAACGCCTGCAAGACATCGATCCCCTGGAGACCCGAGAGTGGGTCGACTCGCTCGAAGCCGTCCTCGAGATCGAAGGCCCGGAGCGCGCGCACTTCATCCTGGAGCAGCTGGTCGACAAGGCGCGGCGCTCGGGCGCCTACCTGCCGTACACCGCCCAGACGGCCTATATCAATTCCATCCCCACGCATCTCGAGGACCATATTCCGGGCGACCTGTCGCTCGAGGCCCGGCTGCGCTCGTACGTGCGCTGGAACGCGGTGGCGATGGTGCTGCGCGCCGGCAAGAAGGACCTCGATCTCGGGGGGCACATCGCGAGCTTCGCCTCCGCCGCGACGCTCTACGACATCGGCTTCAATCATTTCTGGAACGCGCCCACCGACAAGCACGGGGGCGACCTGGTCTATATCCAGGGCCACTCGTCGCCGGGGGTGTACGCGCGGGCATTCCTCGAGGGGCGCCTGACCGAGGCGCAGCTCGACAATTTCCGTCAAGAGGTCGACGGCAAGGGAATCTCGTCTTATCCGCACCCGTGGCTGATGCCCGATTTCTGGCAATTCCCGACGGTCTCGATGGGCCTGGGCCCGATCCAGGCGATCTACCAGGCGCGGTTCCAGCATTACCTGAACGACCGCGGGCACGCCAAGACCACGGGCCGCAAGGTGTGGGCTTTCATGGGCGACGGCGAGATGGACGAGCCCGAGTCGCTCGGTGCGATTGGCATGGCTTCGCGCGAGAACCTCGACAACCTGGTCTTCGTCATCAACTGCAACCTGCAGCGCCTCGACGGCCCGGTGCGTGGCAACGGCAAGATCATCCAGGAGCTGGAAGCCGACTTCCGCGGCGCGGGCTGGAACGTGATCAAGGTGATCTGGGGCTCCTACTGGGATCCCCTCCTCGCCCGCGACAAGAACGGCATCCTCCTGAAGCGCATGGAGGAAGCGGTCGACGGCGAGTACCAGAAGTTCAAGAGCCGCGACGGCGCGTACGTGCGCGAGCACTTCTTCGGAAAGTATCCCGAGCTGAAGGCGATGGTGGCCAACATGTCCGACGAGGACATCTGGCGCCTGAATCGGGGCGGGCATGACCCGGGCAAGGTGTACGCGGCCTATTCGGCGGCGGTGAAGCACAAGGGCCAGCCCACCGTGATCCTCGCCAAGACGGTGAAGGGCTACGGCATGGGTGCGGTGGGGGAAGGCAAGAACATCGCGCACCAGCAGAAGAAAATGCCGATCGAGGCGCTCAAGCACTTCCGCGACCGCTTCAACATCCCGATCCCCGACGACAAGCTCGCCGACCTGCCCTACTACAAGCCGGCCGACGATTCGCCGGAAATGAAGTACCTGAAGGAGCTGCGCGCCCAGCGCGGCGGTGCGCTCACGCAGCGCCGGCGCAAGAGCACGCGGATGGAGGTGCCCAAGCTGGAGTCATTCAAGGCGCTGCTCGATGCCACGGGCGATGGCCGCGAAATCTCCACCACGATGGCCTTCGTGCGCATGCTGACCGCGCTCGTCAAGGACAAGGCGATCGGCAAGAACGTGGTTCCGATCGTGCCCGATGAGTCGCGCACGTTCGGCATGGAGGGACTCTTCCGCCAGCTCGGCATCTACTCGCAGGTCGGCCAGCTCTACGAGCCGGAGGACAGCGACCAGCTGATGTTCTACAAGGAGGACAAGAACGGCCAGATCCTGCAGGAAGGCATCAACGAGGCGGGCGCCATGTGCTCGTGGATCGCCGCAGCCACGTCATATTCGAACAACAACGTGCCCATGATCCCGTTTTTCATCTTCTACTCGATGTTTGGCATGCAGCGCGTCGGCGACCTGGTGTGGGCCGCCGGCGACATGCGCTCGCGCGGCTTCCTGATGGGCGGCACGGCGGGGCGCACGACCCTGAACGGCGAGGGCCTGCAGCACGAGGATGGCCACAGCCACATCCTGTCTTCCGTAGTGCCGAACTGCATCTCCTTCGATCCGACCTTCTCGTACGAAGTTGCGGTGATCGTGCAGGACGGCCTGCGGCGCATGGTCGAGAACCAGGAGGATGTCTTCTACTACATCACCCTGATGAACGAGAACTACCCGCACCCCGGCATGCCCGAAGGCGCGCGTGAGGGAATCCTCAAGGGGATGTACCGGCTCAGCGACGCCGGCCCCGTCGCCTCCGACAAGAAATCGTCCCCGCGCGTGCAGCTTCTCGGCAGCGGCACGATCCTGCGCGAGGTGATGGCCGCAGCAGAGCTCCTGAAAAAGGACTGGGGTGTGGCCGCCGACGTGTGGAGCTGCCCGAGCTTCAACGAATTGCGCCGCGATGGGGTCGCGTGCGCGCGCTGGAACCTGCTGCATCCCACGGACAAGCCGCGCGCCTCCCACGTGGAGCAGTGCCTCGCGGGCACTCAAGGGCCCGTGATCGCCTCGACCGACTACATGCGCACGTTCGCCGACCAGATCCGTGAGTTCGTCCCGCGACGCTACAAGGTGCTCGGCACCGACGGCTTCGGTCGCAGCGACTCGCGCGAGAACCTGCGGCGCTTCTTCGAGGTGAACCGTTTCTACGTCGCGGTCGCGGCACTGAAGGCGCTCGCCGAGGACGGCGAGGTTCCCGCGGCCAAGGTCGCCGAGGCGATCAAGAAGTACGGCATCGACGCGGAAAAGCCGGCCCCCTGGACGGTCTGATCCACAACCAAGAAATCAATAACGAGGAGAAGGACGTTGGCCGCGATCGAAGTGAAGGTTCCCGACATCGGGGACTTCAAGGACGTGCCCGTCATCGAAGTGTTGGTGAAGCCCGGTGACGTGGTGAG
>JALYSB010000229.1 GCA_030855025.1 Pseudomonadota bacterium | reverse complement strand
GGCGAGCTTCAAGCTGACCGGCAAGCGCGTCTTTCGAATGGCGCCGCTGCATCACCACTACGAACTGAAGGGCTGGAAAGAGAACCAGGTCGTGGTCCGGTTCTGGATCATCACGATGATGCTGGTCCTCGTCGGCCTTTCCACCCTGAAGCTGCGCTGATGGGCAAGCACAAGAAAAACGTGAAACACAGAGACCACAGAGACCACAGAGAAGAGCTTCTTTGTCATGTTCGTGGCCCCGCGGATCCGCTGCGACCTGCAAGGAAGGGTTTTCTCCGTGGTCTCTGTGGTCTCTGTGTTTCAAGTTTTGGTCGTCTGAAACAGAGCTAGAAATAAGGAGATGAGCGATGAATGGAAAGGCAAAAGCGTTCTCGTTCTCGGCCTGGGTGACACGGGGCTTTCGGTCGTTCGTTGGCTCGCGCGGCGCGGCTCGCGGCTGCGTGCGGCCGATACACGAGCCGCGCCTCCGTCCCTGGGAACGGTCAGCGCGGATCACCCCGATGTGGGCGTCGCGCTCGGACCCTTCGATGAAGCGCTCCTGGCGGGCGTGGACGCGGTCGTTGCGAGTCCGGGCGTTGCGCTCGGCGAGCCGGTTCTGCGTGCCGCCGCCGCCCGCGGCATCGAGATCCTGGGCGATGTCGAGATCTTCGCGCGAGAAATCGCCCAACGGGGAAAGGCGCGCGTGATCGGCGTGACCGGCACCAACGGCAAGTCGACCGTGACCGCCCTCGTCGCCGCGATGGCCCAGGCCGCCTCGCGCCGCGCGGTCGCGATCGGCAACATCGGCGTGCCGGTGCTGGAGATGATGGAAGCGTCCGACTTCGATCGCGTGGAAGTGATCGTGGTGGAGCTTTCCAGCTACCAGCTCGAGACGACGTCGTCGCTGCATCTGGATGCCGCCGCGGTGCTGAACGTGACGCAGGATCACCTCGACCGCTACGCCGGCATGGAGGGTTACGCCTCGGCGAAGGCGCGCATCTTCAACCACTGCCGCACCCGTGTCGTGAACCGCGAGGACCCCCGCACGTTGGCGATGGCGGGCAGTCACGCCGACACCCTCACCTTCGGGCTGGACGTCCCGAAAGGCGAGCGCGAGTGGGGCCTCGATCCCGCGCGTTCGAAGCTTCGGCGCGGCGAGCGCAGCCTCCTCGCCGTGGACGACATGGCGATGCAGGGCCTGCACAACGCCGCCAACGCGCTGGCGGCGCACGCCCTCGGCACCGCGATCGGCCTGCCGGAGCGGCAGATGGCCACGGCGATCCGCCAGTTCCGCGGGCTGCCGCATCGCGTCGAGCTGGTGGCTGAGGCGCGCGGCGTGCGCTTCTTCGACGATTCCAAGGGCACCAACGTGGGCAGCACCGTAGCGGCCCTGGCGGGGTTTCGTACGCCGCTCGTGCTCATCGCCGGAGGCGACGGCAAGGGACAGGACTTCGCGCCGCTCGCAGCCGCGGTCGCCGCGCGCCCACCGCGAGCGGTGGTGCTGATCGGGCGCGACGCGCCGGTGCTCGAAGCGGCCCTCAAGGACACGGGCGTGCCGATCGAGCGCGTCGAGACGATGCCCCAGGCGGTCGAGGCCGCCTTCAACCGCGCGCAAGCGGGCGATGCCGTGCTGCTGTCGCCCGCTTGCGCGAGCCTCGACATGTTCCGCAACTACGGCCACCGCGGCGACGTGTTCGCCGAAGCCGCGCGGACCCTTGCCGCTCGCAGCACGGGGACAGACCACAGCGCGAAGCCGGATGTGCTCGGTCCCCCAAAGAAGCCCTGATGCTCTACAACCCCGCCCGCCGCGATTCGAGCCTCGACCAGGCACTGCTCTGGTCGGCGCTGCTGTTGGCGGCCGTCGGGCTGGTGATGGTGTACTCGGCGTCGATCGCGATGGCCGAGGCGGAGCGCTTCACCGGCTTTCGACCGGGTTACTTCCTGGTGCGTCACGGAGCCTACCTCGCGGTGGGCCTCGCAGTGGCGTGCGCGTTCTTCAAGGTTCCGGTGTGGTTGTGGCAGAAGGCGAGCCCCTGGCTCTTCCTCTTTGGCGTGGTGTTGCTGATCGCGGTGCTCATTCCCGGCATCGGGCGCGAGGTGAACGGCAGCCGGCGCTGGATCGCGGTCGGCTTCGGGACCTTCCAGCCTTCGGAGCTGATGAAGCTCTTCGTGGTCCTCTACGCCGCCGACTACACGGTGCGCAAGGCCGCCTTCATGGACGACTTCCGCAAGGGCTTCCTGCCGATGTTCGGCGTGATGACCATCATCGCGTTCCTGCTGCTGCGCGAGCCCGATTTCGGGGCGCTGGTGGTGGTGACCACGATCGCGATGGCGATTCTCTTCCTTGGCGGCCTCAACTGGCGCCTGTTCGCGAGCCTCGCGGTGTTGCTGGCGGCGGCGTTCGTGGTGCTCATCTTTTCCTCGCCCTACCGGTTCCAACGCATCCTCGGCTTCATGGATCCGTGGGCCGACGCCTACGGCAAGGGCTACCAGTTGTCGCACTCGCTCATCGCCTTCGGCCGCGGCGAATGGCTGGGCGTGGGCCTGGGCGCCAGCATCGAGAAGCTCTTCTACCTTCCGGAGGCGCACACCGACTTCCTGCTCGCGGTGATTGCCGAGGAGCTGGGCTTCGCCGGGGTCGCCACCGTGATCACGTTGTTCCTCTTCCTCGTGCACCGCGCGTTCGCCGTGGGCCGCCAGGCCGCGAGCCTCGAGCGCTACTTCGCGGCACTCCTTGCGCAGGGCATCGGCGTATGGCTCGCGGCGCAGACCTTCATCAACATGGGCGTGAACATGGGGCTCCTGCCGACCAAGGGCCTCACGCTCCCGCTGCTGTCGTTCGGGGGCACCGGCATCGTGGTGAACTGCCTCGCGCTCGCGATCCTGATGCGCATCGATTGGGAGAACAGGTACCTGATGCGTGGGGGCCGGCTGTGAGCTCCCGCACGATCCTGATCATGGCGGCCGGCTCGGGCGGCCACATCTTTCCCGGGCTTGCGATCGCGAAGGAGCTCGTCGCGCGCGGCTGGAAGGTCCACTGGATGGGGACGCCCGCGGGGATGGAAAATCGCCTCGTCGCGCAAGCGGGTTATCCCATCGTAGCCGTCAGCATGACCGGCGTCCGCGGCAAGGGCCTCGTCGCATGGGCGGTGTTGCCGATGCGCATCCTCGTGGCGTTCTGGCAGGCGCTGCGTGCGATCCGCCGCATCGCGCCCGACGTCGTGCTTTCCATGGGCGGCTACGTCGCGTTTCCCGGCGGGATGATGGCGGCGCTCGTCGGCAAGCCCCTGGTGGTCCATGAGCCGGGGGCGGTCGCCGGAATCACCAACCGCGTGCTTGCCCCCGTCGCCGATCGCGTGATCGTCGGCATGGAGGGCGCTTTCGAGCGGCCGGTGGCGCAGCGCTGGGCGAATGCGATCCCGCGGCCGCGGCGCGTCGAGTGGCTGGGCACTCCCGTGCGCGAGGAGATCGCCGCGATCCCCGATCCGGGCGCGCGCTACGCCGGGCGTGGCGGTGCGCTTCGCCTGCTCGTCGTCGGCGGCAGCCTCGGCGCGCAGACGCTGAACGACCTGGTGCTCGCCGCGGTGGCGTCGATGGGCCCCGCCGAGCGGCCCGAGATCGTCCACCAATCGGGCGAGAAGCTCTACGCCGGGTTGCGCGCGGGTTACGACCAGGCCGGCGTGCGTGCCGAGGTCCTGCCCTTTGTCGAGGACATGGCCGCGCGCTACAAGTGGTGCGACGTGCTGGTGTGCCGCTCGGGCGCGATCACCGTGGCCGAGATCGCTGCCGCGGGCATCGCCGCAATCCTCTTTCCCCTGCCTTGGTTCGTCGCCGACGAGCAGACGGCCAACGCGCGCTTCCTCGCGGATCGCGACGCGGGGATCCTGCTGCAGCAGCTCGAGACGAAGCCCGACGATCTCGCGCTACTCCTGCGCGCCCTCGATCGCGCTCGGCTCGTCACGCTGGCGCGCAATGCTCGCGCGCTCGGCAAACCCGACGCCACCGGCCGCTGCGCCGACCTCTGCATGGAGCTCGCCCATGCGGCATAAGGTCAAGCGCATCCACTTCGTGGGCATCGGCGGCTCGGGCATGTCGGGCATCGCCGAGGTGCTCGCGAACCTGGGATACACGGTGAGCGGATCGGACCTGTCGGAAAGCCCGCCGGTGCGGCGGCTGCGCCAGATGGGCATCAAGATCGTCATCGGGCATGCCGCCGCCAACGTCGCACAAGCTGACGCAGTCGTGGTGTCGACCGCGGTGAAGGCGGACAACCCCGAGGTGCTGCGCGCCCGCGAGGCGCACATCCCGGTGGTGCCGCGCGCGATGATGCTGGCCGAGCTGATGCGCTTCAAGCAGGGCATCGCGATCGCGGGTACCCATGGCAAGACCACCACCACGTCGCTGGTTGCCGCGGTGCTCGCCGAGGCCGGGCTCGATCCCACGCTCGTGATCGGCGGGCGCCTGAATTCCATCGGCACCAACGCGAAGCTCGGCAAGGGGGAGTTCCTCGTGGCCGAGGCCGACGAATCGGACGCCTCTTTCCTCTACCT
>JALYSB010000228.1:3110-4541 GCA_030855025.1 Pseudomonadota bacterium | reverse complement strand
CTCGGTGAGCCACCAGGGCACCTTCGCGGCGACCACGATCTCGTTCAACCTCGCCGAAGGTGTCGCGATGTCGGAGGCTTCCGAGCTGATTCGCGACGCGATGGCGCGCATCGGCGTTCCGACCTCGATCTACGCGTCGTTCGAGGGCACGGCGCGGCTCTTCCAGCAGGGGCTCGACAACCAGCCGTGGCTGATCCTGGCCGCGCTCCTCACCGTGTACATCGTGCTCGGCATCCTCTACGAGAGCACGGTGCATCCGATCACCATCCTGTCGACGCTGCCGTCGGCCGGCGTGGGCGCGCTGCTCGCCCTCCTCCTCTTCAAGACCGAGTTCTCGATCATCGCGCTCATCGGCGTGATCCTGCTGATCGGCATCGTCAAGAAGAACGCCATCCTGATGATCGACTTCGCGCTTGACGTCGAGCGCCGCGAGGGCAAGAGCCCGCGCGACGCGATCTTCGAAGCGGCCCTGCTGCGCTTCCGACCGATCATGATGACCACGCTGGCGGCGCTGCTTGGCGCGATACCGCTCGCGCTGGGCACCGGCGACGGCGCCGAGCTGCGCCGGCCGCTCGGGATCGCGATCGTGGGCTGGCTCATCGTGAGCCAGCTGTTGACCCTTTTCACGACGCCCGTTGTCTACCTCTATCTCGACCGCTTCCGCCTCTACACCCGCCGCAAGCTTGGAATGCGCGAAGGGGAGACGGCGGTGGCTACGTTGTGAAAAAGGCCTTGAATCCGCCGATGAACGCCGATGAACGCCGATAAAACCTTGGAGAATGGACCGCGTTCGTCGTGGCCCGGCGCGAACCATGGGCACGAAAACCCTCATGCTCTTTGGGGTTATCGGCGTTCATCGGCGTTCATCGGCGGATTCAAAGCCTTTTGCCTCGCATCACTCCTTGGTGCCTGCGCCATCGGGCCGAATTATTCGAAGCCGGAGGCCGAGGTGCCGTCGGCGTACAAGGAAGCCGGCGACTGGGTGGTGGCGAAGCCCGCGGACGCGGTGCCGAAGGGCAAGTGGTGGGAGGTCTTCGGCGACCCGGTGCTCAACGAGCTCATGGAGCAGGTGAGCGTCACCAACCAGACGCTACGCGCGGCGGAAGCGCGCTACACCTCGTCACGCTCCTCGGTGGCCGCGGCGCGCTCGGGGCTCTTTCCCACGATCGGCGGCGGGGCCGATGCCGGGCGCAGCCGCCGTGGCGAAGCGGGCCGGACCCAGAATTATTCGGTCACGCTCGACGCGCGCTGGGAGCTCGACCTGTGGGGCCGCGTGCGCCGGCTGATCGAGGCGAGCCGCGCGGGCGAGGAGGCGAGCGCCGCCGACCTCGAGAACGTGCGCCTGTCCCTTCAAGCGGAACTTGCCACCAACTACTTCCAGCTGCGCGTGACCGACGTGCAGCGCGAGCTGTTCGACGACACGGTGAAGGC
>JALYSB010000228.1:0-3100 GCA_030855025.1 Pseudomonadota bacterium | reverse complement strand
GGCTTTCGAGGAATCGTTCAGGATCGCCCGCAACCGCTACAACGCGGGCGTGTCGGCGAAGGTCGACGTCGTTCAAGCAGAATCGCAGCTGAAGAGCGTGCAGGCCCAGGCGATCGACCTGCGGATCACCCGCGCGCAGCTCGAGCACGCCATCGCAGTGCTGATCGGGAAGCCGCCCGCCGCATTCGCGCTCGCGGCAACGAAGTTCCAGCCGCGCATTCCGGACATTCCGCCGGGCGTGCCTTCGACGCTCGTCGAGCGCCGCCCGGATGTGGCCACCGCCGAGCGGCGCATGGCGGCGGCGAATGCGCGCATCGGCGTGGCCCAGGCCGCGTACTTTCCGTCGTTCGCGCTCTCGGGCAGCGGCGGGTTCGCGAGCAGCTCGCTCTCGACGCTCTTCTCGGCGCCGAGCCGCATCTGGTCGCTCGGCCTCGGGCTCGCGGGCACGCTGCTGGACTTCGGCGCGCGGGGCGCGGAGGTCGACATCTCGCGCGCCGCCTACGACGAGGCCGTCGCCAACTATCGCCAGTCGGTGCTCGAGGCGTTCCAGGAAGTCGAGGACAGCCTCGCCGCCGTGCGCTGGCTCGCCGAGGAAGGCCAGGTGCAGCAGGATGCCGCCCGCCTTGCCCGCGAAAGCGTGGCGCTCACGTTGAACCAGTACAAGGCGGGCACCGTCGGCTACCTCAACCTGGTCCAGGTGCAGGCGACCCAGCTCGCGGAGGAGCGCTCCACGGTACAGCTCCTCGGCCGCCGGCTCGCGGCCACCGTGGCGTTGATCCGCGCGCTCGGCGGGTCCTGGCAACCAGCAACCTCATGACGATCGACACCTCGCTCGATCAATACCGCGAGTGGGTCGGCCGCTCCGAGCAGCATCACGACGTGGTGACCGCGGCACCGTTGGTGGCGCTCGCGGCGCTCCTCGATCGCGACGATCCGCCGCCGCGCGAGGGCGACCCCGCACCGCCGCTCGCCCACTGGCTCTATTTCCTGCCCGCATATCGCCAGTCGCAGGCCGGCCCCGATGGCCACGCGGCGCGAGGCGAGTTCCTGCCGCCGGTGCCGCTCCCGCGGCGCATGTGGGCCGGCAGCCGCCTGGAGTTCCTGCGACCGCTCGTGGTCGGCGCGCGCGTGACGCGCACCTCGGTGATTCGCGACGTCGTGCCCAAGGTGGGCCGCAGCGGCGCGCTGGTCTTTGTCACCGTCCGTCACGAGGTGAGCGACCGTGAGGGCGTGGTCCTCACCGACGAGCACGACATCGTCTACCGGGGCGAGGCCTCGGTTGCGGCCGAGCCCGTCCCCGCGCCGCGGGACGCACCCTGGCAGCGCGAGATCCATCCCGATTCCCTGCTGCTCTTTCGCTACTCCGCGGTCACCTTCAACGGCCACCGCATCCACTACGACCAGCCCTACGCGACGCAGGTCGAGGGCTATCCCGGACTCGTGGTGCACGGCCCGCTGATTGCGACGCTGCTCGTGGACCTGCTGCGCCGTAACCTGCCGTCGGCGACCCTCACGGGGTACCGCTTCCGGGCGCTGCGCCCGCTCTTCGACACCGCGAACTTTCTCACCTGCGGGATGCCCGAGGAGGCGAAGCGCTCCGCAAGGCTCTGGACGCGCGACGCCGCAGGTACGATGACGATGGACGCGACTGCGCTCTGGTGACGGACACCCGCCGGGTTCACCCCCGAGTGCTGGAAATCGGGGGCGGGTGAGACAAGGGAGAGGCTCCGAATGCTGGTCAATTGCGTCGCCTACCAGGATGGCAAGCGCCTCGGCGACATTTCCAAGGACGACATCAGCGCGTACGTGAGTCGCCCCGAGTGCTTCGTCTGGGTCGCGCTGAAGGATCCCGATCCGCACGAGCTCCTCGAGATGCAGGGCGAATTCGGGTTGCACGAGCTCGCGGTCGAGGACGCCATGTCCGGCCACCAGCGCCCCAAGCTCGAGGAGTACGGAGCCTCTCTCTTCGCGGTGGTCAAGGTGCCGCAGCTGAAAGGCGACGACCTCGAGGTGGGTGAGCTCGACCTCTTCGTGGGACGCAACTACGTGCTGTCGGTGCGCCACGACTTCGAGCCCGGTTTCCAGGCGGCGCGCGAACGCGCCGAGAGCGAGCCCGATTTGTTGCGACATGGCTCGGGGTTCGTGTTCTACGCCCTCATCGACAACGTGGTGGACCGCTATTTCCCGCTGGTCGATGCGCTCGAGGTGCAGCTCGAAGCCATCGAGGAGCGCATCTTCACGGAAGATTCCCCGCGCGCGAGCATCAAGGAGCTCTATGCCCTCAAGCACAAGCTGATGGTCATGCGCCACGCGGTGGAGCCGTTGATCGAGGTGGTCCACAAGCTCTACGGCGGACGCGTGCCGCAGGCCTGCGTCGGCATGCAGGAGTATTTTCGCGACGTCTACGACCACCTTCTGCGCGTGAGCCAGCAGCTCGACGGCCTGCGCGACATGGTGATCACCGCGATGTCGGTCAACCTGTCGATGATCACCATGGGCACTGGGGAGGTCACCAAGCGGCTCGCCTCCTACGCGGCATTGGTGGCCGTGCCCACCCTCATCGCCGGCGTCTACGGCATGAACTTCGAGCACATGCCTGAAGTGAAATGGGTCTTCGGCTACCCGTTCGCGATGGCGTTGATGGTCATCATCGACGGCCTTCTATGGCGCCGCTTTCGCAAGGCGGGCTGGCTGTAGGACGCGCTCCGGCGCGGCTTCGGCAAGCAGCCATTTCCGGAATTCGGAGATGCTGCCGACCTCGGAGCTGCCCTCGGGCGTGACCAGGTAATAGGAGTAGCTCGCCGGGGCGGCGATGTCGAAGGGCACCACCAGGCGGCCGGCTTCGATCTCGGTGCGCACCAGCGGGCGCATGGCGAGCGCCACGCCCATGCCCTCCAGCGCGGCCTCGAAGGCGAGCGACGCGTCGCTGAAGTGCGGGCCACGCGAGGCATCGATGCCCTTCACGCCCACGGCGTGCAGCCAGTCGCTCCAGCTCGGCCGCGCGCCCTCTTCCACCACCGTATCGTCGTGCAGCAAGGTGTGGAAACGCAAATCGTCGGGCGCGCGCAGTGGGTGCTTGCCCTTGAGAAGTTTCGGGCTG
>JALYSB010000227.1 GCA_030855025.1 Pseudomonadota bacterium | reverse complement strand
CCTGCTCGGGATAGAGCTTGGCGTAAGCAGTGTCGGGCTTCAACCGCCCGATGTCGTAGCGCGACAGCTCCGCGAAAGTGAGCTCGGCGATCGCGGGCCCCTTGGTGGCCAGCCAATTTCCGTCGGGCCCGCGCACGATGTCCGGATTGAGCAAGGGATCGTGCCCCACCACCACCACGCCATCGCGAGTCACGCCCACGTCCATCTCGAGCGTGGTCACCCCGAGCGACAGCGCGCGTTCGAACGCCGGAAGCGAATTCTCGGGAGCGAGCCCGCGTGCGCCACGGTGACCCTGCACGTCGAACCGGGTGGCGCAGCCGGCGAGGGCAAGGCATAGCGCGAGCAAAACTAGGCGAGTCATGGGGTTCCGTGTGGGTTCGACCCATCAGGATTATTGCGTATCATGGCCGCCATGGCGCAGCCCAAGAAGACGCTTTACCAGATCCTCGGCGTTCCCCGCGATGCGAACCAGGCCGACATCGACCTCGCTCACGAGATGAAGAGCGCGGAAGTGCAACGCGCCAATCCGCCGGATCCCAACGCGGTCTCCCTCGTGAACCACGCGCGCGAGATCCTTTGCAATCCCGCGCGCCGCGCTGCGTACGATGTGTCGCTCGTCTCCGCCGTCGAGAAGGACGCCGCCGCCCAGCAGGCGCACGCGCCCGACCTCGAGCTCGAAGGACCCGGCGAGGACGATGAACGCAAGCGCAAGCTGCGGCTCGGAGCCATGATCGGCGGGGTGGCGCTCATCCTGGTCGTGCTCTTCCTCGCGATCCGCCCGAAAGCGCCCGCACCAGCCCCGATCGCGCCCGTGGCCGAAGCGCCGAAGCCCGCACCGCCGCCGCCACCGAAACTGCGCACCGCAAGCGAGGTCCTTGCCGATGCAATGACCTCGGGCGGACCGCTGATGAGCTATTCGATGTCCGGCGCGGCGACCCCCGTCGGCATCGCGCTCGCCATCGAGCCGGGCCAGATGGTGACGACGTGCCATGGCCTGCCCGCGGGATCGAAGCTGGTGGTGAAAGTGGGCACGCAGATGCACCCTGCCGACCTCAACATCACCGACGAGGAGCTCGACCTGTGCCGGCTCTCGGTCGCGGGTTTCACCACGCCGCCGCTCAAGCTCGCGCGCGAGGATGCGAAGGCGGGCGACAAGATCTTCGCGGTCACCACGGACGCCAAGGGCGAGCTCGCGGCGGTGGAAGGCACGGTGAGCCAGGTGCGCACCACTCCCCGCGGCAAGGTGCTCGAGCTCTCGATGCCGATCGCCTCCGCCAGCAGCGGCAGCGGCATCTTCAACCCGCAGGGCCAGCTGGTGGGCGTGGCAACCGCGCCGCACGCTTTCGGCGCCGGCTTGAATATCGCGCTGCCCGTTTCCTGGATCGCCGAGATGCGCTCACGCGCGACGCCCGCCAAATAGAAAAAATGGTGTCAGAGACCTGTTTTCGAAAAATGGTCTCTGACACCATTTTCTGGGTCCTGCTGGTTGCGCTGCCGGTGCACGCGGGCCGCCCGCTCACCACCGAAGACGCCGCCATCCTCGCTGCGAAGCACTGCCAGGCAGAAGCGTGGATCGATCGCGGTCACGCTGCCACCACCGGCTGGTTCGTTCCCGCTTGCAACTTCGGGCTCGATACCGAGTTGCAACTGGGTGTTGCGCGCACGCGCGCCGAGGGCGAGGCGCGCTTCTCGGAAGCGTACTTCCAGGCCAAGCGAGTGCTGCGCGAGATGACGGACCCCGAACCGTGGAGCGTGGGGCTGGTGGTGGGCGTCACCAAGCGCCCGCTCAACGAGACCCATCGCGGCTGGCAGAATCCGTACGTCCTCGTGCCATTCACGCAGCTCATCTGCAATACGCCTTTCACCGTCCACGCGAATGTCGGGTGGGCACGCGACCGCGAGGCGCGGCGCGATCTCACGTTGTGGGGCGCGGCGCTGGAGGCACAAGTGGGCTCCAACCTCACGCTGCTCACCGAAGCCTACGGCCAGAATTCGGAAAAACCTTTCGTCAGAATCGGCGGACGCTGGAACGCCATCACGGACCGGCTCGACGTCGACCTCACCTGGGTGACCCGTCCGGGAGGCTCGCGTGATGAACGCTTCGTCTCCCTTGGGGTCTCTTGGCAGAGCGGGGCGCTCCTGCCCTGAGGGCCACACTGCGGTTTCATGGACATCCCCGGTCTCGTTGACACGTACGGCTACTGGGCCGTTTTCGTCGGGGCCTTTCTCGAGGGCGAGACCATCCTCGCGCTGGCCGGGCTCGCAGCCTATCGCGGCTACCTCGATTTCCGCTGGGTGGTGCTGATCGCGATGGTCGCGGGCTTCCTCGGCGACCAGTTCTATTTCTTCCTCGGCCGGTACAAGGGCAGCGCGATCCTCGCGCGTTTTCCCAGCTGGCAGGAGCGGGCACATCGCTTCGACACGATGCTTGCGCGCTGGCACGCGCCGCTCATCATCGGCATCCGCTTCATGTACGGCTTTCGCATCGTGGGGCCGATCTTGCTCGGCATGGGGCGCGTTCCGGCGTGGAAGTTCATGGTCTACAACTTCATCGGCGCCGCCATCTGGGCGCCGCTCATCGCGGGGATCGGCTACCTCTTCGGCAGCGCGCTCGAGGCGATCCTGGTCGACATGAAGCGCTACGAGATGTGGGCGGCCCTGAGCATCGTGGGGGTCGGAATCGTCGCGGTGTTGGTGCACTTCGTGCGCGCCCGCCGCCGCGAGGCGGAGAAGCCCGCTGCCTAGGGATTCCTGTGCCCGGGCTGTGAGCCCCCACTCGCACCATATCGGCGAACGCCACCCCTTCGGGGCAGTCGAATAAAGAGCCTATCGTTTTGTTTTGTTTGGTTTTGTAGGAGGACTCCTATGCTTCGATACGCCGCAATCCTCGCAGCCGCGCTGCCCCTCTCGGCGCTCGCCATCGTGAACGTCAATACCGCCCAGCAAAGCGACCTGCAGCGCACCAAGGGCCTCGACAAGCACAAGGCCAAGGCGATCATCGAGTACCGCGCGCAGAACGGCACGATCGACGACTTCGAAGAGCTCGCGATGATTCCCGGGTTTACCAAGGACCTGATCGAAAAAGTGAAGCCGGAGATCGCCTTTACGGGCGATGCCTTCGTGCCCCCTGCGAAACCCGCCGTCGCGGAAAAAGCCAAACCGAAGGCCAAGACGTAAACCCTGGAAAAAAGGTGTCAGAGACCATTTTTTCCGCGTGCGGAAATTGGTCTCTGACACCTTTTTTTATTCGTCCCGCTCCGTGGCGCTGATGCGGTGGACGGAAATGTCGGCGCCTTCGAACTCCTGCTCTGGATCCAGGCGAATGCCGACCGTCGCCTTGAGCAGCCCGTAGATCACGAAGCCGCCGGCGAGTGCGATCGCCACGCCGAGCGCGGTGCCCACCAGCTGGCTCATGAACGTGACGCCGCCGAGGCCGCCGAGGGCCTTGGAGCCGAAGATCCCGCACGCGAGCCCACCCCAGGTTCCACAGAGCCCGTGCAGCGGCCACACGCCCAGCACGTCGTCGATCTTCCACTTGTCCTGGGTGAAATTGAACATCCACACGAAGATCGCGCCGGCGACCGCCCCCGTCGTCAGCGCGCCCAGCGGGTGCATCACATCGGAGCCCGCGCAGATCGCCACCAGCCCCGCGAGCGGGCCGTTGTGAACGAAGCCCGGGTCGTTGCGGCCCACGATGAGGCCCGCGATAGTGCCGCCCGCCATCGCCATCAGCGAATTCATCGCGACCAGGCCGGAGATCTTGTCGATGGTCTGGGCGCTCATCACATTGAACCCGAACCAGCCCACCGACAGCACCCATGCGCCGAGCGCAAGGAACGGAATGCTCGACGGCGGGAAGGCGATCACGCGCCCATCCTTGGCGTAGCGCCCCAGCCGCGGCCCGAGCAGGATCACGGCAGCGAGCGCCACCCATCCGCCGAGAGCGTGCACCACGA
Organism: Pseudomonadota bacterium; assembly: GCA_030855025.1. GTDB lineage: Bacteria > Pseudomonadota > Gammaproteobacteria > Burkholderiales > Usitatibacteraceae > Usitatibacter. The sequence goes on along the minus strand of JALYSB010000227.1, from coordinate 588 downwards.
CCGAGCCGGCGAAGTCGTGGAACTCCTCGCCGAAGGCGCCCTTGATCCGCGCCTGGATCCCGAACCCCTGGTTCCACGCGATGGACTCGAAGAAGGGGTAGAGGAATCCCACCAGCAGGAAAGTGGCCGCGATCTGCGGGTTGAAGCGGAAGCGCTCCGCGATGCCGCCCGACACGATTGCCGGGATCGCCGCGGCGAACGTGAGCAGGAAGAAGAACTTGACCAGGTCGTAGCCGCTCTTCGCCACGAGCGTCTCGGCACCGGCGAAGAAACTCACGCCGTAGGCCACCCAGTACCCGATGAAGAAGTAGGCCACCGTGGACACCGAGAAGTCCACGAGGATCTTCATCAGCGCGTTCACCTGGTTCTTCTTGCGGACCGTGCCCAACTCGAGAAACGCGAAGCCCGCGTGCATCGCGAGCACCATGATCGCGCCGAGCAGGATGAACAGGACGTCCGAGGACGTCTTCAGTGCTTCCATGTTTTCTCCTCCGTGGGTCTTTTCGCCCGCCGTCATTGTTCCACAGAAAAACTGGTGTAGAGGAAAACCGGGGACAGACCACGGTTTCCGAGCGGGAGCCGGCTCCC
>JALYSB010000226.1:1013-4561 GCA_030855025.1 Pseudomonadota bacterium | reverse complement strand
GCGGCGCCGTGCTGTTCCAGCTGCCCCCGAACCTGAAAAAGGATTTGCCTCGGCTCGTCGACTTCCTCGCGCTCCTCCCGCAGGAGCACGGCGGCGCGTTCGAGTTTCGCAATGAGACGTGGTTCGACGACGACGTCTATGCCGCGCTCAAGGCCGCAGGAGCGGCGCTGGTCCTGTCCGAGCGCGAGGACAATGCGCCGCCGCCCTTGGTGGAAACCGCGCCGTGGGGTTACGTGCGGCTTCGCCTCGAGACGTATTCCGAGGGCGATCTCGCCGCATGGGCCGAGCGCCTCGCGGCCACCGGCTGGCGCGAGACCTTCGTCTACTTCATGCACGAGCCGACCGCACCCGCGTACGCGCATTCCCTGATGGGTTTCACTGCCACGTCACGATGAGCGCCGCAAGTGCGCAACGCGTCACCATCGCCCTCGACGATGCAACGCAGGTCTCCGGGCTCTGGCAGGCGACCCCGGGTGCGCGGGCGTGCTACGTGTTCGCGCATGGCGCGGGCGCGGGCATGACGCATCCCTTCATGGCGGCGATCTCCGAAGGCCTCGCCGAGCGACGTATCGCCACGCTGCGTTACCAGTTTCCCTATATGGAGCGAGGATCGAAGCGGCCCGACGCGCCGAAGGTTGCGCAAACTGCAGTGCGTGCCGCGGTCGCGATCGCAGCGCAAAAAGGACCGGGGCTACCGCTTTTCGCGGGCGGCAAGTCGTTCGGCGGGCGCATGACCTCGCAGGCGCAGGCGGTTGAAAAGCTGCCGGGAGTCCAGGGACTCGTGTTCGTCGGGTTCCCGCTGCATCCCGCGGGCAAACCGTCGGACGAGCGGGCGCAGCATCTGTTCGACGTGCAGGTGCCGATGCTTTTCCTGCAGGGAACGCGCGACGACCTGGCCAGCCTCGATTTCCTGCAACCGGTGGTGAAGAAACTCGGAGCGCGCGCCACCCTCGCGCTCTTCGACGAGGCCGACCATTCGTTCCATGTCCCGGCGCGCACGGGGCGCAAGGATGCCGAGGTCCGCAACGAGCTGCTGGACACGCTGGCGGGATGGATCAAGTCCTGAACCTTGTGCGGGTAACGCCGCTCAAAGAAGGACGCCAACCCGCCCGGAGATCGCCATGCCCAAGCGTGAGAAGGAATTCAACCCGCAGCAGCAGGACTCGAAGCCTCCGGCGGTGGATGAAGTCGCCGAGCAGAAGCGCAAGTCCCAGGAGCAGGAAGTGGCCGGCCGGCACAAGAACGACGGCCAGAACGACCACCAGGGCAACCGCCGGCAACCCGGCAGCCACAAGGGTAATTGACCCCTAGAGCTTCACGAACTGGGTAAACCCCCCGAAGATGATTCGCTTGCCGTCGAACGGCATCCGCGTCGGGTCCATCATTTCGGCCAGGCGCGGGTCCTTCATCACTTTCGCGTTGACGCGGTCGCGTTGGGCGCGGGATTTGAACACGATCCACGAGAACACGGCGATTTCGCCCGGTTTCAGTTTCACCGCGCGCGGGAACGACGTGAGCTTGCCCACCTTCACGTCCTCGGCGATGTTTTCACGGAACTCGAGCGCCCCGTGTTCGATCCAGACCTTGCCGGCCTTTATCGCCATGCGGCGGTAGGCCGCCAGGTTCTTCCTGGGGACGGGAACGACATATCCATCGACGTACTGGGCCATGGGAATCTCCTGGGTTAGTCCTTGAGTGCTTCGACCTGGATGCGCAGCCTGATCTTGCCGGCCTCGCCCTCGCTGTAGAGCTTCATGCCGTAGTCGGCGCGATTGAGCTCGCCCTCGACGTCCGCGCCGCAGACTTCCTTCTTGAACATCGGGTGCACGATGCACTTGAAGCTGTTGATCTTCAGGGTGAGGGGGCGGCTAACGCCCAGCAGGGTGAGGCGCCCGTCGACCGATGCAGGCACGTCACCCTCGAACCGCAGCGATCCCTGGTAGCTCATCGTGGGATGCCATTGCGTATTGAGCCAGTCTTCCCCGAGCGCGAACTCGTTCATCGCCTTGTGGCCGAAATCGATGCTCGCCGTGTTGACGACGATCTGGGCGGCTCCGGTACGCGCTGCGCGGTCCAGCGTCACGGTGCCGGAAGTTCGCGTGAATTTGCCGCGCCACACCGAAATACCCATGTGCGAGAACTCGAAGCTCGGAAACGTGTGGTCCTTGTCGATCGTATAGGTGTCGGCCGCCGCCGGCATGCAGGCCCAGGCAGCGACGAGGGCCAGCAGCTGCCGCTTGCTCATGCCTTTGCTCCCATCGCTGCGAGTTGGCCGGCGAGATGCTCCAGGTTGTCCTTCCAGCCGCCCGTCCAGCCGTTCTCCATGAATTCCAGAGTCCAGCGCGGATCGCGGCCCGGCACGCCCTCGAGCCTCGCGCGCAAGGTCACGCGCGTCTTGCGCTCGCCGAGTTCCTCGAATGAGACGGTCACAAATGCCTTGTGGAAGAACTTGCCGTCGTTGTCGTCGCAGAAGTCGTCCCACGCCAGGCGCCGGTTCGGGACGACCTCGCGGTAAACCCCATAGGCCGTGCAGTGGGTGCCGTCGAGGGCCGGCATGCGGATGCGCCACTCGCCGCCTACGCGCACGTCCATCGCCAGGACATGGGGTTGTGCGAACCCCTGCGGCTTCCACCAGTGCACGACGTGGCGCGGTTCTGTCCATGCCTCGTACACGAGGCCGACCGGTGCGTCGAAAACGCGGGTGACGACCAGGTCTTTCGCCGAGCGCTCGAGCTCACTTTCTCCTGCGGCGGACATGCTTCTTCTCCTTCCGTTGGAGGTCACGGAGATAAACGCCCAGGCCATCGAGTCTTTCCTCCCAGAAACGGCGGTAATGCTCGAGCCAATCGACCGCATCCTTGAGCGGCGCCGCCTCGAGCCGGCACGGGCGCCACTGCGCTTCACGTCCCCTGGCGATGAGCCCGGCGTTCTCGAGCACCTTGAGATGCTTGGAGACCGCGGGCAGGCTCATTGCGAAAGGCTCTGCCAGCTCGTTCACCGAAGCCTCGCCGGCGACCAGCCGCGCGATGATTGCGCGGCGGGTGGGGTCGGAGAGTGCTGCGAAGGTGGTACTGAGGCGGTCGGGAGACATGGGCTGCTCGTATTTAACTAATCGGTAAATTACAAGGGCCCGGCACCGGTGTCAATGGGATGGCTTTCCCGGATCGGCGTTGACCGCCGGTCGAAGGGGACAAGTCCGCGATCAAGCGCTTCGTGACGCTCTTCCCCCTGCCTGAGCGCGCAGCCCCGATCCCCCCCGCTCGGACTACGCCGGGAAACAAGCGAGGGTGAACGACTCCAACGATCACCCCTCGACCCTGGAGAAGAGCATGAGCGACGACAAGACCAACACCGGATCCCCCGATCGCGATCGAATCGACATGAACGACCCCGACGAAGTGCGCAACTGGACGCGATCGCTGGGCGTGACGAAGGAAGAGTTGCAGCGCGCCGTGGAAGCCGTGGGCAACACCGCCGGCAAGGTGTACGACTACATCGGCCGGAACCGAAGCCGCTGAGCTACAGCTCCAGTCGATCGCCACCGCGGC
>JALYSB010000226.1:0-1003 GCA_030855025.1 Pseudomonadota bacterium | reverse complement strand
GCGTCACTGCCGGCATCAGATTCAGGCCGGTCGAGGCGTGAAGGGCGCGTGCGGCGCTGCGAAGGGCACCGAATGGCGCGTGTATCGGGGGTCCGCGGGTGGCGAGGGCGACCGCATTCCCCGCGTCGGAGGGCGGAATCACCAGGACCCGCTCTCCGAACGCCTGTCGGATTCGGCCGACGCTCGGATCCGAGCCGCGACGACGCGTGAGGAGGTTCATCGACACCATCCCGCCCTTCTTGAGTCGCTCACGGAGGTTCAGGTAGAACGGCGCCGTGTCGAGCATCCCCGGGCGGCCGCGGTCGTCGTAGCCGTCCACCACGACCAGGTCGAAGCGGCCTCCGCGGCTGCCGCCCACATAGTCGTGACCGTCGGCGATCTCGACATGGACGCGCGTCGAATCCTCGGGGAGCTTGAAATACTGCCGGGCTGTGGCGACCACTTCGGGCAGGATCTCGATCACGGTGATCCGCGCCTGCAACCGGTTGCGGTAGAGGTATTTGGTGACCGATGCGGAGCCGAGGCCGATTTGCAGCACGCTCCCCGGCCAATCGGGCTCGGGGCGCAGGAGAAGCGGAAACATCAGGTCGCGGGTGTACTCGAGCTCGAGGGCCCAGGGACGTGCGATGCGCATGGCTCCCTGCACCCACGGCGAGCCGAAATGCAGGTAGCGCACCCCGCGCTCCTCGCTGATGGTGATGCCGGTCATGGACGCGACGTCAGCGGAACTTGAGCTTCATCGCCACGATCGCCGCGGCGAGGACCAGCGTAATCGCATTCCACAGGATGATCGGAAACTCGTGCTTGAGAATCCCGTAGACCACCCACAGCGCCACGCCCAGGGAAAACGCCACGTAGGTCGGGAGCGACACGTCCTTGGCGGATTTCGTCTTCCAGATTTTCGTGACCTGGGGAATGAAGGCGAGGGTGGTGAGCAATCCGGCCACAAGGCCGAGCAGGGTGGTGGTGTCCATCGAAGTAATATACGTGGGTAGCTCGATTC
>JALYSB010000225.1 GCA_030855025.1 Pseudomonadota bacterium | reverse complement strand
CGCAACGATCCCGCGAGCATCGGCATGCCGCTGCCGGGCATCGAGATCGCATTCGGCGAGAAGGACGTGCTGCTGGTGCGCGGCCCCAGCGTCATGCAGGGCTACTGGAAGCATCCCGAAGCCACGGCGAAAGTGTTGAACGCCGAGGGTTGGCTCGACACCGGCGACCAGGCGCGCCAGAAGGACGGCTTCCTCTACATCACCGGGCGCATCAAGGAGATCATCGTGCTCGGCAATGGCGAGAAGGTGCCGCCGGTGGACATGGAGCTCGCCATCCAGCTCGACCCGCTCTTCGAGCAGGCGCTGGTGATCGGGGAGGGCAAGCCCTATCTCGCGGCCCTCGTGGTGCTCGGCGCGGCCGAGAGGGCCCGGGCCGGCACGCTCGACGAGAAGGCCATCGCCGCGCGCATCGCGGCGCAGCTCAAGCACTTCCCAGGCTACGCGCAGATTCGCCGCGTCGCCACTCTCGACGAGCCCTGGACCGTGGACAATGGCCTGCTCACCTCGACCATGAAGCCGAAGCGCGCCCAGATCCTCGAGCGGTACCAGGACCGGGTGGAGGCGTTGTATGCAAGGAGATAAATGGAACTGAACGGGAAGGTCGCCGTCATCACCGGCGCGGCGAGCGGCATCGGCCGGGAGCTGGCGTTGGCCTGCGCGAGGAAGGGTGCCCGCGTCGTCCTCGCCGATATCGATGAGCGCGGCATGGCGGAGACGGTCTCGCAGATGGAAACCTCCCTCGCCCATGGAGGGGAGCCGGGCAGAGGGTCGTTGGTCGTCACCTGTGACGTCTCCAGGCCCGACCAGCTCGAAAACCTCGCCGCGAAGACCTACGATCGTTTCGGAGCCGCGCACGTCGTCTTCAACAACGCCGGCGTCGCGGTGTGCGGCCCCGCATGGACCGCCACCCTCGAAGACTGGAAGTGGGCGCTCGACATCAACTTGATGGGAGTGGTCCACGGCATCCGGGCCTTCGTCCCGCGGATGCTCGAGCAGAAACAGGAAGCCCACATCGTGAACACCGCGTCCGTCGCGGGCTTCCTGTCGCTGCCGGGAAGCGCGGTGTATTGCGTGAGCAAGCACGCGGTGGTGACGCTCTCCGAGTGCCTGCTGCACGACCTGCGCGTGGCGGGAGCCAGGATCGGCGTCTCCGTGCTCGCCCCCGCGTTCGTGAATACGGGAATCGCCCACTCCGAGCGCAACCGCCCGAAGGAGCTCGCCGCGACGAACCCGATGTCCGCTCCGTACGAAGACGCGATGCGCAAGGCGGTCGCCGCGGGCCGGTTGACGGCAAGCCAGGTGGCCGACATCACCCTCGAGGCCGTGCAGGCCAACCGTTTCTACGTGCTGCCCCACCCGAAGATCAAGGCCGCGATCGAGATGCGCATGGGCGACATCCTCGCCGAGCGCACCCCCACCGACGTCTCCCGTCCCCTCGAGGTCCAGGCCCCATGACCAATCACCAAGTCCGTCTCGCCGCCCGCCCCGTGGGCCTGCCCAAGCCTTCCGACTGGCAATTCACCGAGGAAGCGGTCCCCGAGCCCAAGGACGGCGAGCTCCTGGTCCAGGTCCAGTACATCTCGCTCGATCCCGCCATGCGAGGCTGGATGAACGACGCCAAGTCGTACATCCGTCCCGTCGCGATCGGGGAGGTCATGCGAGCGGGGGCGGCCGGAAAGGTGGTCAAGTCCCGGCACGAGAAATTCAAGGAAGGTGACGTGGTTGCGGGAGCTTTCGGCGTGCAGGAGTACGCGATCTCCGATGGCAAAGGGGTCAACAAGCTGGATACGCGGCGGGTCCCCCTCACGACGTACCTCGGCACGCTCGGCATGCCCGGCATGACCGCGTACTTCGGCCTGCTCGACGTCGGCAAGCCGCAGCCAGGACAGACGGTCGTGGTGTCGGGCGCGGCAGGGGCGGTCGGATCCGTCGTCGGCCAGATCGCGAAGATCAAGGGTTGTCGCGCGGTCGGCATCGCGGGCGGTGCGGACAAATGCAGGCTGCTCGTCGAGGAGCTCGGCTTCGACGCCGCGATCGACTACAAGAACGAGGACGTGAAGGCGGCACTGAAAACCCACTGCCCGAGCGGCATCGACGTCTATTTCGACAACGTGGGCGGTGACATCCTCGACGCCGCGCTCGCCCGCCTCGCCCGCGGCGCCCGCATCGTGATCTGCGGGGCGATCTCGCAGTACAACGCCACCAGCGGGATGAAGGGCCCGGCGAACTACATGTCCCTGCTGGTGAACCGCGCGAGCATGACCGGCATGGTGGTCTTCGACTACGCCGACCGCTACGGCGAGGCGGCGCGCGAGATGGCCGGCTGGATCGCCGCGGGCAAGCTCAAGGCGAAGGAAGACGTGGTGCCGGGCGGGATCCCCGCGTTCCACGAGACGCTCCTCAAGCTCTTCAAGGGCGAGAACACCGGGAAACTGGTGCTGCAGATCTAAAGATTGGAGGTCTGAATGAGCTATGAAACACGCGGGAAGGTCGCCGTGATCACCCTCGACAACCCGCCGGTCAACGGCATGAGCCAGGCAGTACGCACTGCGACGCTCGAAGGGCTGCAGCGCGCCCTCGACGACCCGGCGGTCGAGGCCATCGTGCTCGCCGGCGCGGGCCGGATGTTCTCGGGCGGCGCGGACGTGCGCGAGTTCAACACGCCCAGGATGCTGGCGGAGCCGACGCTGCGCACGCTCATCACCGCGTTCGAGTCGAGCGCGAAGCCCACGATCGCGGCGATGCACGGCACCGCGATGGGAGGCGGCCTCGAGCTGCCGCTCGGCTGCCATTTCCGCATCGCGCAGAAGGGCACGCAGGTAGCACTTCCTGAAGTGAAGTTGGGTTTGCTCCCGGGGGCAGGAGGAACCCAACGGTTGCCGCGGGCGATAGGACTGGAGCCGGCACTGAACATGATCGTGTCCGGGGCAAGCGTGCCCGCGGAGAACCTGGCCGGGCTGTTCGATGAAGTGGTGGATGGAGATGTGGTGGAAGCGGCGGTCAAGTTCGCGGCGCAAAAGCGCTCCGTCACCCTGATCCGCGACCGCAAGGTGCGGCACGACAATCCCCAGGCCTTCCTGCAGTTCGCGCGCAACACCGTCGGCGCGATGTCGAAGAACCTGCCGGCGCCGCTCAAGTGCATCGATGCCGTGGCGGCCAGCGTCGACCAACCCTTCGAGCGGGGCGTGGCGATCGAGCGCGAGCTTTTCGTGACGCTGCTCGAAGGCTCCGAATCGAAGGCGTTGCGGCACGCGTTCTTCGCCGAGCGCGCGGCCTCCAGGATTCCCGACGTGCCCGAGGACACGCCGCGGCGCGCGATCGCCCGGGTGGCCGTGATCGGCGCGGGCACCATGGGGGGCGGGATCGCGATGAACTTCCTCAACGCCGGCATTCCGGTGACGATCCTCGAGAGCAGGCAGGAGGCGCTCGACCGCGGGCTCGCCACGATCCGCAAGAACTACGAGAGCACGGTCAAGAAGGGCCGGCTCACGGCGGACAAGATGGAGAGTCGATTGGCGCTGCTCAAGCCCACGCTTTCCTACGACGACCTGAAGGACGCCGACCTGGTGATCGAGGCGGTGTTCGAGGAGATGGGCGTGAAGGAGCAGGTGTTCCGCAAGCTCGATGAGGTCGCCAGGCCCGGCGCCATCCTCGCGACCAACACCTCCACCCTCGACGTGGACCGCATCGCCGCCGCGACGAAGCGCCCCCAGGACGTGGTCGGCATGCACTTCTTCAGTCCGGCGAACGTGATGAAGCTGCTGGAGGTGGTGCGCGGCAAGGCCACCGCCAAGGACGTGCTCGCCACCGTCATGGACATCGGCAAGAAAATCCGCAAGACCGCCGTGGTTTCTGGCGTGTGCGACGGGTTCATCGGCAATCGCATGCTCAAGTACTACAAGGCGCAGGCGAACGAGCTGGTCGAGGAGGGGGCCACGCCCCAGCAGGTCGATCGCGCGATGGAGAAGTACGGCATGGCCATGGGCCCGTTCCGCGTGGGCGACCTCGCGGGCAACGACATCGGCTGGGCCATCCGCAAGCGCCTCTACGCCGAGGACCCGAAGGCGCGCAAGCAGCCCATCGGGGATCGCCTGTGCGAGATGGGCCGCTTCGGCCAGAAGACCGGCGCGGGCTGGTACCGCTACGAGCCGGGGCGGCGCGACCCGATTCCGGATCCGGTCGTGGACGAGGTGATCGCCGCGGTCCGCAAGGAGATGGGCATCACGCCGCGCAAGATCGCGGATGAGGAGATCGTGAAGCGCTGCCTCTCGGCGCTCGCGAGCGAAGGCAAGAAGATCCTCGACGAAGGCATCGCCGCGCGCGCCTCCGACATCGACGTGGTCTATCTCACCGGCTACGGCTTCCCGGCGTTTCGCGGCGGGCCGATGCACTACGCCGAAAGCGTGAACCTGCTGGGGAATCGTCATGGCTGATGCCGTCATCGTTTCAACCGCGCGCACCGCGCTCGCCAGGAGCTGGCGCGGCGCCTTCAACATGACCCACGGCGCGACGCTGGGCGGCCACGCGGTGAAAGCCGCCGTCGAGCGCGCGAAGGTCGATCCGGCCGAGGTCGAGGATGTGCTCAT
>JALYSB010000224.1 GCA_030855025.1 Pseudomonadota bacterium | reverse complement strand
TCGAGGCCGCCCTGCAGCATCCCTTCTCGTCGTTCAGCGTGATGCAGTTCTTCGAGAATTTCCTGAATTCCCGGCCCTACGATTCGCTCGATCGCGCCCGCGACGATCCCGATTGGTGCTTCGCCGAACTCACCGACGAGGTGGTGGCCAGCGCCTGTGCCCAGTACCAGTCCGAGGCCGAAACCTTGGGCACTGAAGCGCTTAAACAATCGATCCTCGGGAAGTAGTCCGACACCTACGTCCCCCTCGCCTCTCCTCTCCTCCCACTGCAGTTTCGGCACGCGTCTGGCGGGCTTGTGGCGGGCGAGCGCGCAAGCTCTCGTCAATGAATACGTGGCAAAAACATATCCTGCGCGCAAGTTCCGTCAGCGAGCTGCTGGCAATCAGTCGCGAGTTCCTCGCAAGTTGGTCGCCCGAAGCGTTGGCGCAGCTCCCTGAGGCGTGCCGTCCCGGACGCATCAAGGGCGAGGACGACGTCTTCTTCTGGCGTGACGAGCTGGTGGGAGAGTACTGCTCCCGTGCCGCCAGGGACGATGCCACATCGCCGATTCGCGACCTGCTCGCCTACTTCTCGGCAGCGGCCGAGCGCGCCGTCGAGCTGCAAGTCGAGTTCGACCCGATGAAGTCGATTCCGCCGCTGTTCTCCGAGAAGAGCATTCCTCGGCTCTTCACCTCCACCCAGACCTGCAACGCTCGCTAGGCCGCAGCCGAAAACTTCCCCGCGATCGGGGGCAAGAACGCCTGGGCGCGCCACAGAGCGGCCAGCTCGTCGATCCACCGCCGGCTCCAGGCGCGCGCCTGATGCTCCTCGATCGCTGCCTTGGCCGCGGCGCCAAGCTCGGCGCGCAACCGCGAGTCGGTGTGCAGCGTTCGCATCCAATGGAGCGCATCGTCGAGCAGCGGCTCGGCCCATTGCGCGTGCCGCCCCGTGAAGTCCGGCCTGAGAAACCCCAGGTTTCCCGAGACTCGTCCCAAGCGATAGCGCACGGGCGCGCCGCAATGGTAGTCCATGAAACTCATGTTGCCGGACCACGCCGTCGCGATCACCGGCTTGCCGAGCGCCATCGACTCGATCAATCCGAGGCCGAGGCCTTCGCCACGATGCAGGGACACGTAGACGTCGCTGCTCGCGTAAAACGACAGCACCTCGCGATAATCCATCGGCTCGACCAGGAAGCGGATACGTGCGTCGCCGCCAGCAGCCAAAACCATGCTGTCGAGGATCGCCTGCGCCGGAGGCGTTCGCGCGTGGTTCATGCGCACCGCGAGGCAAACGCCGCTCTCCTGCGCGCCGAAGGCGGCGCGAAACGCCTCGATGGCACCGAAGGGGTTCTTCCGCGCGGGATCGCTGTTGGGGTCGAAGCTCACCGCGAAGACGGTCTCGCCGGCGGGCAACCCGAAGCGCGCGCGATCGGGCGCTATGCCCTGCGGCAGGGCCAGGGGATGGGGAGCCTCGATCACGGGCGTGAGCACCAGCCCGTTGGCCATCACCTGCCCGATGAATCCCGAGCCCGCGAGCACGGCGTCGAAGCGGCTGAGGTTTTCGATCCACGACGGGGGAATCGCGGAGGCTTCCCACCAGAGCGAGGCGGCGTGGAAGCGGCGCGGCGAGAGCAGCCACGGCAGGTCGCGGAACATCGTCTCGAGCGCCACGATCTGCACCACATAGAGGTTGATCGGATGGCGCAGATCTTCAGGGGAGGCCGCGATGGGCGCGTCGATCCCTTCGAGCGGCAGCTTCCCGCCCCAGGGATGCTGCACGTCAACGATCACAAAGGGAACCTCGTGGCGCTGCAAGGCGAGGGCGATACTGCGCGCCGTTACGCCGAGCCCCGCATTGCCGCTGACGGATGCAACAAGATTGATGCCGAAGTCGGTGGGCATGGGTGCCCACCATACAGGTTCGGCAACGCTTGCTGGCTCGCTTCGGCGGGTTCGAGTGCTCCAGCTGCGGTACCAGTTGGCGCAGGACCTATGAGGGGGCTGGACAATTCGCCTGGATTGAAACGGACCGCGTCGGGGGTCCCTGACGCACAGTCCAGAGAGGACTGTGCGCAGTTATATTCTGGCGGGGAGAGAGTCCGCACTATCTCCGGGCGTCAGCGAGTTGTGGGTGAAAACTATCCCCAAGCGTATCCCCCCTCTCTAGTACCGCGTCGTCGGAGGCACGCGATGATGCAAGCCTTTTTCATGTGAGCCGGGCTAGCGCCGGGCTAGACCTCCACAACAATGCCAGCCTTCACGACACCGAGGACGAGACCGTCGCCGACACGCAATCACGGCGAATGCCGCGTACTGAGCGTCGTCACCTGGCAGAAGTCGCCTGGCAAAGTCCGCAAGCGGGTGGCGTCAGTCGTCCTGCCCATGGTACCGTTGGCGGTCCGGAATCGAACGAAATTGCGAGGAAGTTCACCATGAAAAGAGCCATCCTGTCGCTCGCTGTTCTTATTGCCGCTGGGACCATCCTTTCCGGGGAGGCGCTCGCCGCCGATTTCGCCCCCTACGGCACCGCGAAGGTCGACATGCACACCATGCCGGTGACCAATGTGGTGTTCGACGTGAATTACGAGGACCCGCAGAAGCTGAACGTCCTGTACGCGTTCGTGAAGAACACGCGAAAGGAGACGCGCGGAAACGTAGTCGTGGTCACGCATGGACCGGAGCTACGGGCCTTCGCGAAGGAGAACTACGAGAAGTACCAGGGGGCCGTCGACAGGATGGCCGAACTCGCGAAGGAGGGCGTCGAGTTCAAGATGTGCAACAACGCCATGCGGGCGGCTGGCTTCCAGGCTGAGGACATGCATGGGTTTGTTACCGTGGTGCCTGCGGGATTTCCCGAGCTGGCTTACTGGCAGGCGAAGGGCTATCAGTACGTCAATCCCTTGCCTCTGCCGGTCAAAGACGTGCGCTACCTCGACCAGCCACAACTCAAGAAGAAGTAGATCCGGCGGGCGGGCCCAGCTCCGGCGACGTGATCGTGTCGCCCCTCCGTTCGAAGTAGGTTAAAACCCTAGCGGTTAGCCCGGCTTCGACATCGGCTCTCGACCAACCCAAGACTCGCGCGAGATCGGCGACCTCGCCCGGCACATTGCCGTTGACCCAGACTTCCAGCTCGATCGAGTACCGCAGCGCAAGCTCGTGGGGCGGGTGTTTCGGGGGTTTTCCCGGTTGTGCTTTTCCGGGGCTTTCAGGGGTACTGGCGGAGAGAGAGGGATTCGAACCCTCGATACGGGTTTAAGCCCATATAACGCCTTAGCAGGGCGCCCCCTTCGGCCACTCGGGCATCTCTCCGGCGAAGCGAAATTATACCCCAGCGATCAGGGGGCCTTGCAGGGTCCCAGCAGGTCGCCCTCTCCGGCCGCTGAGACGATGCCCGTCTCCTTCGCGGTTTTCGCCTCGCTGCGCATCGTGAGGGTAAAGCGCTGCGGCTTCTCGATGCTGACGCGCGTTTCCGCGTTATAGGTGAAGCCGGTACCGGTGCACCGCAGGCGCCGTGCAATGTTTCGCGTGTCCTTGTCGGGCACTCGGGTCGTCGTGCACCGCGCCTTCACGCCTTCCAACGCCGGCGAGAAATACGCGGCCAGGTCCTTCAGCTCGTCACCCAGGCAGATCTCGAAATCTTGCGCGGGATCGGCGACGCCATTGGTGATACTCGTCACGCGCACGCGCCAGTTGCCGGCATCGAGGCGCGGCGCGGCCGCGGCTGCGGCCAGCGACGCCGTCGCCAAGAGGACGGCAACGAAAGCACGACGCATCATCGCGTCTTCACCACGATCTCGACACGCCGGTTCTTCTGCCGGCCCTCTGGGTCGTCCTTGCCGTCGGGTTTGGCGTTGGGCGCGACCGGCTTCGTCTTTCCCAACCCCCGCGTGGACATGGTGAGGCTCGCCCCATTTCCGGCGAGCCACGCGCGTACCGATTCAGCGCGTCGTTCGGAGAGCTTCTGGTTGTAGGCCGCGTCGCCCTTGCCGTCAGTGTGGCCCTCGATCGTCGCGGATGCTTTCGGATAGGACTTGAGGACTTCCACCACCTTGTCGAGCGCGGGCGTCGCCTCCTTGCGCAAGCTCGCCTTGTCGAAATCGAACAGCACATCGGCGGCGAGCTCGATGCGAATCTCCTGCTCGGTCACCTGCGCACCCAGGTCCTTGAGCGCCGCCCGGAGCGCCTCGGTCTTGCCGGCCACCGCCGAGGCGACGCCCCTGATCTCGAGGACCTGGCCCGATATCGGGAGCACCAGGCCCTTCGCATCGGCCGGGATCGGATCCTCGAGCTTGTACTCCACCGCCAGCGCGGGCTGCGGCGTCGCAAGCGCATACAGCGCGGCCATCGGCGCAAGAACGCGGAGGAAGGGATTCATGGGCGCTGCGTCCTCATTCCGCGACCGGGATGTCCTCGAACGGCGGGAAGTGCGGAATGTGAACGGTGATCTTCTTCGAGCTGGCGGGGGGCGCGGGAAATTTCGCCCAGTTCCCCCGCTGCTGCCCCGCTTCCAGGGTGCCGTGCCAGACCTGCATCAGCCGGTTCTGCTGCGAGTCCTGGAGGAATCCATACTTCTTGTTCTCGGCCGGATCGGTGTAGTAAAGCTCCGGATAGCTGTAGGTATAGGCGATGCCCTTGGG
>JALYSB010000061.1 GCA_030855025.1 Pseudomonadota bacterium | reverse complement strand
ACGCAGTCGTTCAACACCATGACGCGCCAGATCGCCGACGCCACTGACGCGATGGAGCGCAACCAGCAGCAGCTCGAGGACGCGAAGACCTACCTCGAGAGCATTCTCTCGAACCTCACGTCGGGGGTGCTCACGTTCGACGAGCGCCTCTATGTAAAGACGATGAACGCGGCATCCCACCAGATCCTCGACGTGCCGGCGGGCGCCTTCCACGGACTCAAGCTCTCGGATTGGCCGCGGCACCTGCAGTCGGTGGCGCCGTTCGCGGAGATCGCGCTGCGCCATTTTGCCGCGTCCGGCATGCGCCAGTGGGAAGAGCAGATGGAATATCGCCGCGCCGATGGCCAGCGAACCCTGCTCCTGCGCGGCACGCGGCTCGCTCAGCGCGGCGAGACCGGCTATGTCATGGTGTTCGATGACATCACCCACCTCATCCAGGCGCAGCGCGACGCCGCGTGGGGCGAGGTGGCGCGCCGCCTCGCCCACGAGATCAAGAACCCCCTCACGCCAATCCAGCTGTCGGCCGAGCGCCTGCAACAGAAGCTGAAGGACAAGCTGCCGCAGCACGAGGCCGAGGTGCTCGCGCGCGCCACCGGCACGATCGTCTCCCATGTCGCGGCGCTCAAGGGCATGGTGGACGACTTCACGCAGTACGCGCATGCGTCGCGCATGAATGCGCGCGCGCTGGGCCTGAACGACCTGGTTCGCGAAGTGCTGGTGCTCTACGAGGCGATGGGCGTCGCAATCGAGCCACGGCTCGCCGACGATCTGCCGCAAATCTACGCGGATCCCGCGATGCTGCGCCAGGTCCTGCACAACCTCTTCCAGAACGCGATCGACGCGCTCACCGGCGTGGAGGCTCCCAAGATCCTCGTCTCGACGAGTCTCGGCACGGGTGGCGTGTTGTTGACGGTGCGTGACAACGGGACCGGCATCGCCGAGGGCGTGATGGGCCGCATCTTCGAGCCGTACGTCACCACCAAGCCCAAGGGCACCGGGTTGGGACTCGCGATCGTCAAGAAGATCGTCGAAGAACACCATGGGCGCATCCTCGTTGAGAACGTGAAGCCGCACGGCGCGACCGTGAGCATCGTCCTGCCTTCCAGGGCCGCGGCGTAGCCGACGCCCGCCGCCATGCCCGCGAACCAGATCCTCGTCGTCGACGACGAAGTCGGCATCCGCGAACTTCTCTTCGAGATCCTGCGTGACGAGGGGTACGGCGTGCGCTTGGCCGAGAATGCGCAGACGGCGCGCTCGGCGCGCAAGGAAATGCGCCCCGACCTCGTCTTGCTCGACATCTGGATGCCCGATACCGACGGCATCACGCTGCTGAAGGAATGGGCGGGCAGCGGCTTGCTCACCATGCCCGTGGTGATGATGTCCGGCCATGGAACGATCGACTCAGCGGTGGAGGCGACCCGCATCGGCGCCTTCGACTTCCTCGAAAAACCCATCAGCTTGCCGAAGTTGCTGGCCACGGTCGGAAAGGCGCTGGCTGGCGGCAAGGCGCTGCCCAAGACCGGTCTCGCGCTGGTGAACCTCGGCCGCGCGCGGGTGATCCAGGAGTTACGCCAGCGCCTCGAGCAGGTGAGCCGGATGCGCACCCCGGTGCTGCTGATCGGCGAGCCGGGCTGTGGCTTCGAGCTGTGCGCGCGCCACCTGCACATCGCCAATACGCCGTGGATTGTCCTGGAGGAAACCGAATGGCTGGGAAGCAATCCCTTCGAGCCGCTCAACGAGGCGCGGGACGGCACGCTTTTCCTGCCCGAGATCGCATTGCTCAGCAAGGCCGAGCAAAAGGGCCTGGTGCAGCTCATCGGGAAGCTGGAGAAATTCAACGTTCGCCTCATTTGCGCGGCGACCGGGCCTCTACCCGCCATGGTCGAGGACGGGCGCTTCGATCCGGCGCTCTACCACCAGCTTTCCGGGCTCACGATCCGCGTGCCGTCACTCGCCGACCATGCCGAGGACATTCCGGACATCGCCGCGACGATGCTTACGCAGCTCATCGACGCGAACGAGGTGCCGCTGCGCACGCTTACCGTGGGGTCGCTCAACGTGATGCGCAACCTCGACTGGCCCGGCAACCTTCCGGTGCTGCAGAACGTGGTCAAGACGCTCGCGCTCACCGCGCTCGCCAATGACGTCAACGGCGATGACGTGAACCGGGTTGCGCGCGAGTTCAACCTCGGCCCGCGCGAGCAGCCGACGACCGAGGTGGGAGTCTCGCTCGACCTTCCGCTGCGGGATGCGCGCGAGCAGTTCGAGAAGCAGTACTTCCTGCACCACATCCGCCGCGAGGAAGGCAACATGTCGCGCGTGGCCGACCGCGTGGGCCTCGAGCGCACGCACCTTTATCGAAAGCTCAAGCAGCTCGGCATCCGCCCCTCCGGCAAGAGCGAGGACGCAGCGGGCAGCTAGCTAGCGTGTCTCGAGCCGGCCCAGGCGTACCGCCGTCAGACCGGTCTTCACATTGTTGGGCACCGGCATGATCAGAACGCAGTTGTCGTAGGGAGCGCGCACGGGCTGCTCGCCGTCCCAGGCGATGACATCGCCGCGGTGCGGGATGACTTCGAGCCCCGTAAAGCTCTTGGCGAAGCGGAATGCGGGCGAGCTGGCGATGACCGCCTCGGTGACCCGGATCAGGCGTTGTGCCGGGACGGCGGCGTCGATCTCGCGCGCGGCGTGCGCCGCGTCCACGACCCCGAGGCGGTCCAGGAATCGCCACGTGGTCTGCCACGCCACCTGCTCAGAGCTTTTCTCCCAGTGCTGGCCGCACTCGATCAGCAGCGCGTTCTTCGGGCTCGCGGGATCGCCGAAGCCGGCGAAGTCGCGCATGCGGGTGCCGTTTGCATGGCCGGTGTCGCTCACGATGTGCTCGGGCACACCCACGTCGAACGCGAGGCGAATGCCCTTTTCAAGCGGGCCGCAGATCATGACGGGGGGACTCGGCTCGAGCATCGAGTGGATGTCGAGCAGGTAGTCGGCCGCCTCGATGAACGGCCTCAGGGCGCGAGCGCGCAGCAACTCCACCGTGGCGCCGCTCCCGCCGAGGATTGCCGGGGACCACACCCGGTTGAAGTCCTCGTCGACGAAGCGGGTTGCGTACGGGTTGGCCGGATCGAAGCGGGAAAATGCCTCGACGTTCGCGAAGGCGAGCGTGAGCTTGCCGCGTGAGGGCCGCAGGCGCTGTCGCAGCAGGCGGTCGACCACGATCGCACCGCAGATCTCGTTGCCATGCGTGAGCGCGTTCACCATCACGTGGGGCCCGGACCGCTGGCTGTCGAAGGTATGAATGTAGTCGGTCCCGGTATTCGACGCGCGGTGATCGCGGATGTCGGGTGCTTGCAGTTCGACGGCGACGGGGGGCATGGGATTCAGCGTTTATGGTCGTGGCCATGGGGATGGCCGTGGTCGTGGGAGTGATCATGATCGTGATGGCCGGCATGCGTGTGCCGGTGCGAGCCGCGTTGCGCTGCGTAGGCGGCCACCGACCCCAGAAGCGCATCGAGGTGGCCCTTGAGCGTCGTGAAGCCAGCCGTCTTCGCGCGCGTGCGCTCATCCATGTAGAGCCGGCGGTTGACCTCGATCTGCAGGCTGTGCCGGCCGGCCTTCGGATCGGAAAATGCGCGCACCAGCTCCACGCCTTTGTAGGGGTCGTTGACGCGCACCTCGTAGCCCATGGCGCGCAGTGCCTCGGCCACGTGGGCGGTGAACTCGGGCTCGCAGGTGCTGCCATCGCGGTCGCCGAGGACAAAGTCGGCGCGGGGCTTGCCGGGGCCCTCTTCCGAAATCCGTCCGCTCACCGCGGGCATCGAATGCAGGTTGAGATGCCAGACGGCGCCGAAGTGTTCGTGCGTCCGGTCGAGCGCGTCCTTGACCGCGCGCTGGTAGGGCTGGTGGAAACGCACGATGCGCGCCTTTACCTCGTCGATCCCGAGCTTGCGTGCATAGATGGGATCACCCGAGTCGAGCACCCGCCAGATGAGGCCGATGCCCTTCTGGGTCTTTGCGCTCGGAATCGCGGGTCCTGGCCACGGCGCCTCGAGCAACGTCGCGTCGATGTCGAGCAGGGAGCGGTTCGGATCGATGTAGCTGCGCGGAAAGCGCGCCGTGATGAGGGTCGCGCCGACATCGGGGCCCGATGCGTAGAGCTCATCGACGTAGCTGTCCTCGGCCTGGCGCAATTGCTCGAGCGAGACGGCCGCGCCGAAGTCCTCGGGATAGTCGGTCCCGCTGTGCGGCGAGTCGAGCACCAAGGGAACGCTGGCGCCGCGGGCGGCTATCAATTCGAACGGGGCGGTCATGGCGATGTCACGTCGTTCAGGTGGCAGGCGGAGATGCGGCCTGGCGCGATCTCGCGCAGCAAGGGGACCTCCACGCTGCATCGCGCGAAGGCCTTCGGGCAGCGCGGATGGAAATGGCAACCCGGCGGCGGGGCGAGCGGCGAGGGGATCTCTCCACGAATGGGCACATAGTGGCGGCGGCGCGCGTCGACCTTCGGCACTTCGGCGATCAGCGCCTCCGTATAGGGATGGTTCGGGCGCGCGTAAAGTTCCGCCGTGGGAGCCGCCTCCACGATCCGCCCGAGGTACATCACCACCACCCGATCCGAAACGTGCCGAATCACGCCGAGGTCGTGGCTGATGAACAGGTACGTGAGGGCCAGCTCCTCGCGCAGGCGGATGAAGAGGTTCAGGACCTGCGCCTGGATCGAGACGTCGAGTGCGGCGACCGCCTCGTCGCAGACCAGGAAACGCGGCTTGACCGCGAGCGCGCGCGCGATCCCGATCCGGCTGCGCTGCCCGCCGGAAAACTGGTGCGGAAAGCGCCGCATGAGCGAGGCGTCCATGCCAACGCGCTGCAGGATGTCGGCGACGTAGGCTTCGCGGTCCGCCGCCGTCACCAGCCCGTGGACCACCGGGGCTTCGCCCACGATGTCGACGATGCGCATGCGCGGATTGAGCGACGCGTAGGGATCCTGGAAGATCATCTGCACCGCGAGGCGCTCCGAGCGTGCCGCGGGCGCATCGTACTCCTGGTAAGGACGGCCTTTCCAGTAGCGCTCGCCCTCGGTGGGCGGAAGGATGCGAGAGACGATCCGCCCGAGCGTCGATTTTCCGCAGCCCGATTCGCCCACGAGGCCCACGACCTCGCGTTCGCGAATCGCGAGGCTCACGTCGTCGACGGCGTGCACGGTGGATTCGAAGACACGCGCGCCCAGCCTGCGGGCGATGCGTCCGGCGAAATCGAGGCGCTTCACGAACCGCTTCGAAATGCCGCGGAGCTCCAGCAGCGCGGGTGCGGTGGAGCTCATGCGGGATTGACGCAGCGCAGGATTCGCCCGGCTGAAACGGTGCGCTCGGCTGGCGCGAGGCGGCAGCCCTCGATTACGCGGGTGCAGCGATCGCGAAAGGCGCACGCCTCCCCCAGGCCGAGGAGCGAGGGCGTCATTCCCGGCACCTGGGCGAGGGGCCGGCCGGGAAGGTTGCGGCTCGGGACCGAATCGAGCAGCCCGCGCGTGTAGGGATGCATCGGGTGCTCGAGAACGTCGTCGACACTGCCCGATTCGACGATCCTGCCGGCGTACATCACGCAGACCTCGTCGGCGAGGCCCGAGATCACCGAGAGGTCGTGGGTGATCCAGATGAGGCCCGCGCCGCTCTCGCGGCAGAGCTTCTGCATCTCGAACAGGATCTGGCCCTGGATGGTGACGTCGAGCGCGGTGGTGGGCTCGTCGGCGATGATCAGGTCGGGCTTGTTGATGAGTGCGATGGCGATGGCCACGCGCTGGCGCATGCCGCCGGAGAAATGATGCGGATAAGCGCGCAGGCGCTCGTCGGGCGAAGCGATGCCGACCTGCGTGAGCGCCTCGCGGCAACGCGCGAGCGCGCTTTCCCGGGACACGGCGTGGTGCGCCTGGACCGCCTCGACCATCTGTGTGTCGATGCGCAGCACCGGGTTCAGCGTCATCATCGGATCCTGGAAGATCATCGCGATGCGGTTGCCGCGGAGCTTTCTCCAGGCGGGCTCCTCGAGGCGCGTGAGCTCCTGGCCATTCAACGCGATCCTGCCAGCCACGATTCGCCCGGGTGCGTCGATGAGGCCCATGATCGAGTAGCCGGTCATCGACTTCCCCGAGCCCGACTCGCCGACCAGTCCGAGGATGCGCCCGCGGCCGACGCTGAAGCTCACATCGTCCACTGCCTTCACCACGCCTGCCTTGGTGAAGAAATGCATGCGCAGCCCGCAGACCTCGAGCAGCGGCGCTGTCTCGGGCGCGCGCGCCATCATTTCTTCAGCCGTGGGTTGAGGATGTCGCGCAACTGGTCGGCCACGAGGTTGATCGCGACGATGGTGAGCACCAGCGCGAGACCCGGGTAGAAGCTGATCCAGTACTTGCCGGAGAGAAGGTACTGGAACCCGTTGGAGATCAGCAGCCCGATCGACGGCTCGGTGATCGGCAGTCCCAGGCCCAGGAACGACAATGCCGCCTCGAGCTGGATCGCGTGGGCAACCTGCACCGTCGCGACCACGATGAGCGGGGGCAGGCAGTTGGGAAGCAGGTGGCGCAGGACGATCCGCGGGCGCGACAGCGCCAGCACCTGCGCCGCCTCGATGTATTCCTTCTGGCGCTCGACCAGGGCCGAGGAGCGCACGGTGCGCGCGTAATACGCCCACTGCACCGTCACCAGCGCGGTGATGATCTTGTCGACGCCCTGGCCGAGTACCGCGAGCAGCACCAGGGCGATAAGGATCGCTGGAAACGACAGCTGGATGTCGGCGATGCGCATGATGATCGCATCGACCTTGCCGCCGAAATAGGCCGCCGCGAGCCCCAGTGTGAGGCCGATCGCCAGGGCGATCACGGTGCTGGCCACGCCCACGAAAAGCGAGATGCGGATGCCGTAGAAGATGCCCGACAGCATGTCGCGCCCCTGGTCGTCGGTCCCCAGCCAATAGGGCTTGCCAGTCGTAGAAGAGACCTCGCCGGGTGCGAGCTTCGAGTCGGTCACGTCGAGCTGCGCGAGGTCGTACGGATTCTGGGGCGAGACCAGCGGCGCGGCGATGGCGAGCGCCAGGATCGCGACCAGCATCGCGAGGCCCAGAAGGGCGAGCTTGCTCTCGGCAAACTCGGCGGCGAAGCGGCGCCACGGGGACTCGGCTTGCGCAAGCGCCGGGTTGCGGATCGGCTCGGTGGCGATGACGCCCATGGTCAATGCGCCGCCGCGGCGGAGCCCAGGCGCACGCGCGGGTCCAGGATCGAGTACAGGATGTCGACCAGGAAATTGATGGCGATGAAGATCGTGACGATCACCAGGAGGTAGGCCACGATCACCGGCCGGTCGAGCTGGTTGATCGAGTCGATCAGCAGCTTGCCGGTACCGGGCCACGCGAAGATCGACTCGGTGATGATCGCGAAGGCGATCACCGAACCCAGCTCCAGCCCGATCACCGTGACGATCGGGATGAGGATGTTCTTCATCACGTGCACGCCGACAACCCGCCCCGGGCCCAGCCCCTTGGCGCGCGCGAACTTCACATAGTCCTGCAGCACCGCCTCGCGCGTGCTCGCGCGCGTGAGCCGAATCAGGAGCGAGAGCTTGAAAAGCGCGAGGTTCAGGGCCGGCATCGCGAGGTGCTGCAGGCCATCCCACGTGAGGAAGCTCACCGGAATCCCCAGCAGCATCACGGTCTCGCCGCGGCCGTTGGGAGGCAGCCATCCCAGGTGCACGGAGAACAGCATGATCATCACCAGGCCCACCCAGAACGTCGGCAGGCTGAAGCCGAGGATCGAGCCCGCCATGATCGCCCGCCCTGCGATCGAGTGGGGACGCAGCCCCGCGATGAGGCCGAGCGGGATGCCGATCGCGATGGCGATCACCATCGCCGCCGCGGCCAGCTCGAGAGTCGCAGGGAGGCGCTCGAGGATCAGCTGGATCGCGGGTATGTTGAAGACGAACGAGCGCCCGAGGTCGCCACTCGCGGCGCGCGCCAGGAACGTGCCGTACTGCTCGAGGATCGGCTTGTCCAGGCCGAGTGCGGCGGTCGCGCGCGCGCGCTCGACGGCATCGGCCTGGGGATTGACCAGAAGCTCGATCGGATTGCCGATCGCGTAGACGCCCAGGAACACCAGGAACGACATCACCACGAGTACGAAGAGGCTCTGCCCGAAACGGCGAATGGCGAAGTCGAGCAAAGGAGTTCCTTGGAGTCCGGCCCTCAAGCCATGGAGGATCAGGACACTAGCGCGCGACGGGCTTCAACCCCGTCGCAAGGGTGTACTGATCCGTCCGTGGCGTGTACCTGAACCCCCTCGCGGTCGCCCAGGTGCTCACCTCGTAATGGATCGGGATGAGGCCGGTGTCGTTCATCACGGTTTCCGCGGCCTGCTGGATCATCGACTCGCGCTTCTTGTCGTCCATCGTGACCAGCGCGTCGGTGACCTGCTTGTCGAACGCCGGGTTGGAATACCGCCCGCGGTTGGTGACTCCCATGCCCTTCGCCGGATCGTGAGTCGCCAGCAACGAACGCAGGCTCGAGCCCTGCTCACCCGACTCCGTCCCCCAGCCGAGCACCATGTAGCCGAAGTCGCCCTTGGTGGCGCGGGTGAAGTAGACGCTCGAGGGCATGGTCTCGACCTTGGCCTCGATGCCGGCGCGCGAATAGAACTGCGCGATCGCCTGCACCACCTTGTCATCGTTGATGTAGCGATTGTTGGGCCCGTGCAGCGTGAGGGTGAAGCCATTCGGATAGCCCGCTTCGGCGAGGAGCTTCTTCGCGCCTTCCGGATCGTATTTCGTGGGCTTGAGCTTCTTGCTGGTGCCGTAGAAGAAGTCGGGGAGCAGCTGCGCCGCGGGCACCGACTTCTTTTCCATGACGCGCTCGGCGATCGCATCGCGGTTGATCGCCATCGAGAGCGCCTTCCTGACGCGCGCGTCCTTGAACGGGTTCTTGTCGAGGGGCTTGCCGTCCTTGGAGGTGACGAACGGAACGGTCTTGTCGTTCCACTGGTTCAGGTGCACGTAGATCACGCGGTTCGACACCTTGTCGGCGAGCGCGAACTTCTTGTCGGTGGCCAGCCGGGAGATGTCGGCGGTGGGCACCGTCTCGATCATCTGCACGTCGCCGGACAGGAGTGCCGCCACGCGCGCCGAAGAGTTGGACAGGATCTTGAACGTGATCTTGTCCCACGGTTCCTCGCCACCCCAATAGCCGTAATTCGCCTTCAGCACCACGCGCTGGTTCGGCACGTACTCCGCGAACTTGTAGGGCCCCGTGCCGATGGCGGCCTTGCCCGAATTGAAGTCGTCGGTGGTCGCTTTCTCCGCGATCGCACGGGGAAGGATGTAGACCGATGCGAGGTCGCTCGGAAGCAGGACGTGGGGCGTGCCGGTCTTGAAGACGATGGTGTGGGAATCGACGACCTTCACGTCGACCACGGGCTTGGTGAAGGTGGCGAACGACGAGGGGCTGTTGGGCACGTTGGGTACGCGCTTGTAAGTCGCGACCACGTCGTCGGCGGTGAATGCGCTGCCGTCGTGGAACTTCACGCCCTTGCGCAGCTTGAATTCCCAAGTGAGGTCGTCGATCGACTTCCACGAGGCGGCGAGCGCCGGCACCAGCTTCTGGTTGTTGTCGCGGGCGATGAGCGGCTCGAAGATGTGGAGCAGCAGCGCGTTGTTCGGCGACAGGTTGTGGTAGTGCGGGTCGATCGAGGTGATCGCGGCCTGCAGACCGATGGCGACCTCGCGTTCCTTCTGGGCATGGGCGTACGGGAGGGCGGCGGCGAAGGCGATCGCCGCCACGGCGAGCTGGAGCATGCGCAACATGGGAGGTCTCCTGGGATTGTGAGGAAATGATACCGTGACCCCATGAATCCCGCCGAACGCTTCGAGGCCCTGCTCGCCTCGGGCAAGGACAACGCGTTGCTGCGATTCAGCCTTGGGCTGCATTACCTCAATGCGGCGGATCCCGCCCGCGCCGCCCCTCACCTGCGCGCCGCAGTGGTCCATGACCCCGACTATTCGGCTGCCTGGAAGCTGCTCGGGCGGGCGCTTGGCGATGTCGGCGCCCGCGAGGAGGCGCGCGAGGCCTATCGCCGCGGCATCGAGGCGGCCGATCGCAAGGGCGACAAGCAGGCGGCGAAGGAGATGGCGGTGTTCCTGCGCAGGCTCGACAAGCCGCCAGACCCGGCGCCCGCGCCCTAGGCTGCGCCCAGCAGGTCGCGCAATGCCGCCTCGGGCGTGTCCTTCACGACCGACGCGCGGCCCAGCTCGTCCAGCAGGATCAGCGTGATCTGCCCGCCCTCATTTTTCTTGTCGCGGCCCATGAACTCGAGCCACGTCGCGACCGGGAATTCCGGCGGCGCGACGGGTAATCCCAGGCGCTCGAGCAGCGCCGACAAGCGATCGGCCTGCCCCATCGGGATGCGGCCGAGCCGCGCCGAGAGGCGCGCGGCGAGCGCCATGCCGGCAGCTACTGCCTCACCGTGGAGCCAGTTGCCGTAGCCGGTCGCCGATTCGATCGCATGGGCAAAGGTGTGGCCGAAGTTCAGCAGCGCGCGCGCACCTCGCTCGTGCTCGTCGGCGGCCACGATCTGCGCCTTGATTTCGCACGAGCGCAGGATCGCATGGTCGAGCGCGGCCGGATCGCGCTCCAGCAGGGCTGCCGCTTCCCGCTCGATCCACGCGAGGAAGGCGGGGTCGCGTATCGCCCCGTATTTGACGACCTCGGCGAGCCCCGAGGCGTATTCGCGCGCCGGCAGGGTGGCAAGGCTCGAGGTGTCGGCGATCACGGCGCTGGGCTGGTGGAACGCGCCGATCATGTTCTTGCCGAGCGGATGGTTGATCGCGGTCTTCCCGCCCACCGAGGAGTCGACCTGGGCGAGGAGCGTCGTCGGCACCTGCACGTGAGCGATTCCGCGCTGGTATGCGGCAGCGGCGAAACCCGTCATGTCCCCCACGACGCCGCCCCCGACCGCGACCAGCACGGTGCGGCGATCGGCTTGCAACTTCAGCAGCTCGCCGAAGATTCGGTCGAGGTTCTGCCAGTCCTTATGGGCCTCCCCGTCCGGCAGCACAATACGCACGGGCAGGGCGCCAGCCCGCGCCAGCGCGGCC
Source organism: Pseudomonadota bacterium (assembly GCA_030855025.1). GTDB lineage: Bacteria > Pseudomonadota > Gammaproteobacteria > Burkholderiales > Usitatibacteraceae > Usitatibacter. The sequence goes on along the minus strand of JALYSB010000061.1, from coordinate 5,400 downwards.
TCGACGCGCGCGGCGTACAGGGGAGCCACGGTCTCATTGGTCACAACCGCAGCACGCCGGCCCTTCACGTGCGGCGCGTAGAGCGCGGCATCGTCCAGCAAACCCGGGCCGATGTGGATCGGATAGCTGCGCTTGCCGAGCTCAACCCGCAGGGTGGTCGCGCTCATGCCGCCGCTCCCGGTGAGCTCTCGCGCAGCGCGGCGACCACGCGGGACACCAACGTCGCAGCGCTCTGGGCGCCGGTTTCGACCACCAGGTGGGCCGCCGCCCGATAGAGGGGATCGCGCTGTTCCAGGATTTCGGCAAGCGTGGCGCGCGGGTCGGGTGTGGCGAGCAGCGGACGGCTGGAATCGTGCCGCGTGCGCTCCCACAGGCTTTCGATGCGGGCCCGCAGGTAGACCACGGTACCGTGGGCTCGCATGAGGGCGCGGTTCTCCTCCGAGAGCACCGCCCCGCCGCCGGTGGCCACCACGCAAGCGTCGCGCTCGGCGAGCTCCGCGAGAATGCCGGACTCGCGCCGGCGAAAGCCCGCTTCGCCCTCGATCTCGAAGATGGTCGCAACCGGCACTCCGGTGCGCTCGACCAGGACCTTGTCGGTGTCGAAGAAGTCCGCCTTCAAGCGCAGCGCGAGCGCCTTCCCGAGCGTGGTCTTGCCCGCGCCCATCATGCCCACCAGAAAGACGTTGTCGCGTCCCATAACGGGGTCAGGTTACTCTCGTGCGCGGTGCGGGTTCACCCGAAAAAAAAGCCCCGGCGGACCGGGGCTTTTCGTGGGAGCGAGGCCTAGCGGATGGTCAGCGTGTCCTTCACGATCTTCGGCGTCACGAAGATCAGCAGCTCGGTCTTGTCGTCCTGCTTCGCCGTGCGGCGGAAGAGATGCCCGAGGAACGGGATGTCGCCGAGGAACGGAACCTTGTCGACCGTAGTGCGCGTGGTCTGCTCGAAAATCCCGCCGAGTACGATCGTGTCGCCGTTGTCGACCAGCACCTGGGTATTCACCTTCTTGGTATCCACTGAGGGGATGCCGGAGAAGATCTGGCCCACCGAGTCCTTCTTGACCTCGAGGTCCATGATGATGCGGTCGTCCGGCGTGATGCGCGGAGTCACCGCGAGCTCCAGCACCGCCGGCTTGAACGACACCGTCGTGGCGCCGGATGCGGAAGCGGTGAGGTAGGGAATCTCGGTGCCCTGGGAGATGACCGCCTTCTTCTTGTCGGCCGTGATCACGCGCGGGCTGGAAACCACCTTGCCGCGGTTGTCGGCTTCCAGCGCGGAGAGCTCGACGTTCACCAGGTTGCCGCTGCCCAGGTTGAGGATCGACAGCGCCAGGGACCCCGCCGCGCCCACCACCGGCAGGTTCACGTTGAGCTGTTCGGGCTGCGCGCCCAACGGGATGGCGCCCACGCCCGCCGGTACCGAGAACAGGGTCTGCGACTGGCCGCCGGGGTACACCAGCGAGGCCGAGCCGCGCGAGACCGGGTTATTGCCAAGCGGGGTTACGGTGTCGACCGAGGTGCCGGAGACGCCGAAGTTGTACTGGTTGGAACTGAACGCCGACTGCGTGCCGAAGCGCGCGCCGAGCTGGCGTCCCCATTTGTCGTCGGCGATCACGATGCGCGCCTCGATCAGGACCTGGCGCACCGGAATGTCCAGCTGCTGGATCAGGCGCCGGGCCTCTTCGAGGCGCCCGCCCGAGTCCTGCACGAAGAGCGTATTGGTGCGCTCGTCGACGCTGGCACTCCCGCGCTTGGAAAGGATGCGCTGGTCCTTGTCGGAGAGCAGCTTCTTCAGGTCCTCGGCCTTGGCATAGGAGAGCGAGAACGATTCGGTGCGAACCGGCTCCAGGTCGGAGACCGCAGCCTGCGCCTCGAGGGCGAGCTTTTCCTTGGCGGCGAGCTCGTCGGTCGGGGCGATCAGAACCACGTTGCCGTTCTTGCGCTTCGACAGGCCCTTGGCCTGCAGGATGATGTCGAGCGCCTGGTCCCAGGGCACGTCCTTGAGGCGTAGCGTGAGGTTGCCGCCCACAGTGTCGCTGGTGATGATGTTCAGGCCGGTGAAGTCGGCGATCACCTGCAGCACGGCGCGCACTTCCACGTTCTGGAAGTTGAGCGACAGCTTCTCGCCGGCGTATCCCGGCGTGGAGCTCTGCACCATGCGGTTCGGGTCTTCCTTGACGGGCTTCACCTCGACGATGAACTGCGTGTCGGTCTGGTAGGCGGAGTATTCCCAGATGCCGCGCGGCTCGACCACGATGCGGGCGTTGCCGCCCTGCTCGAAGGTGTCGACGAAGCGCACCGGGGTGCCGAAGTCGCCCACGTCGAGGCGGCGAACGAGGTTGCGCGGCACGTTGGTGTTGACGAAGTCGACGATGAGCTGGCGACCCTGCTGGCGGATGTCGATGCCGATGTTGGGCGAGGACAGGTCCACGACGATGCGGCCTTCGGCGGTGTTGCCGCGGCGGAAATCAACGTCGCGCAGGTTATAGCGGACCGAGCTTCCGGGACCCGATTCCGCGAATACGGTCGGGGCGGTGCTGGGAGAGGTCGATACCGCGGCGCCCGTGGCCTGCGACTGCGAGCCATCGATCGTCACGACCAGCTGGCGGCCGTCCATCGCCTGGGTGTAGGTGAGGTTGCGGGTGAGGTTCATCACCAGGCGCGTGCGGTTGGCGGTCTGCACGATCGACACGCTGCGCAGGTCGCCCTCGCCGGCCTCGACCTGGGTGCGGCCGGTGGCGTTGATGGTGCCGGGCAGGTCGATCGCGATCCGCGGCGGGTTGGTGACCGCGAACCCCTGTGGCGAGGAGGCCAGCGGCTCCTTCAACCCGATCTTCACCAGGATCTTGCCGCCCTGGATCGACGAGAAGTTGATGGACTCGACCGCGTTTTTCTGCGCCTGCGCCCAGGCGAGCGGCGCGGCCAGCGCGAGCACGAACGCTGCGAGCGTGGCCCCGAGTTTGGAAGTTGGGATGCGGAGCGTCGTCGTCACTTTTTGTCCCCTTTGCCGGCCTCTTCCAGAAGCGGCAGAATGCTCTGCCGCTCGGCCCAATCGCCGGCGCTGTCTTGAACGATTTCCTTGAGCTTGATCTCGCCCTCGGTCACATCCGTGATGAGGCCGAAATTCTGGCCCATGTAGTTGCCCTTCTTCACCCTGTAGAGCGTCCTGTCCGCGCGCACGATGGCGTACGTGTCCTTGCCCTGGGAAAGCGTGCCGACCATCTTGAGTTGCTCGAGCGGGAACGCCTCCAGCGGCTCCTTGCGCCGGTTCAGGTCCGGGGCGAGGCCGCCGCCGGCGCCTTCCTTCGGCGCGGAGAGCTTGCGCGGCTTGAACGGGTCGGGAAGGTCGAAGCCCTCGTAGGCGAACGGCTCGAATGGCTTGACCGCCGGAAGGGGGTCGATGCGGCGCGGCAATCCCTTGTCGGAGTCGCGCACGAAGGTCTTGAGCTCGTCGATCTCGGAGCTGCAGCCGCCGAGAACCAGGACCAGCGCGGTGGGGAGAAGAAGACGCTTCATCACTTGCCTCCGGCCTTGCCCTTCGCGGCCTTGTCTTTGGTCGTCTTGCGCTGCTTGGCGACCTCTTCTTCGTCGAGATACCGGTAGGTCTTGGCAACCGCTTCCATGGCGAGGAGTCCGTCCTTGGGCGGGTCGAGCTTGAGGTCGGTGAGCAGCACGATGCGCGGCATCTTCGCAACGTCGCTCGCGAAGGCCCCCAGGTCGTGGTAGCCGCCCGTCACCTTGATGTTGACCGGGAGCTCGGCGTAGAACTCGGTGAAGTTCTCGGTAGTGGCCGGCTTGAATAGTTCGAAGGCGAGGCCGCGTCCCAGGCCCGCCTGGTTGATGTCGATCAGCAGCGCGTCCATCTCGCTCTTGTTGGGCAGTTGTTTGAGGAGCGCACCGAACGACTGCTCGATTTCCGCGCGCTGCTGCTTGTACGCCTCGAGGTTGACCGCGAGCTTCTTTTTCTCGAGGAAGGTTTCCTTCTGCTTGGCGACGTCGGCGCGCCCCTTTTCGATCTGCTCGGCTTGCGCCTGCCAGAAGAAAAAGTAGGCCGCGACCTGCACGGCGATGAAGATCAGCAGGAAGGCGCCGACCTTGATGGCCCAGGGCCAGTTGCCCGGCTGCTTCGTGTCAAGGGTCCTGATATCGTCGATCAGGCTCATTTGGCCCCCGCCGCCTTGGGCGTCGCCGGCGCTGCCCTGCCACCCGAGCTGCGGGAATCCTCGGCCTTGGCGCGCTTGATCGAAATGTTCATGTTGAACTCGTTTACGCGGTTGCCGGACTTGTCCGGCGCCGGCACCGCCTTGATTTCCACCAATTCGGGATTCTCAAGGTAGGGCGACGCGCCGAGGTTGCGCATGAGGGTGGAGACGCGCGCATTCGACTGCGCGTAGCCGCTTACGTTGACCTTCGGCCCGACCTGCTTGATTCCCTTCAGGTAGACGCCTTCGGGAAGCTGGCGCAGCAGCTGGTCGAGCAGCTGCACCGGCTCCGAGCGGTTGCTCTGCAACGCCTCGACCACCTGCTTCTTGGCGAGCAGCGACGCGGTTTCCTCGCGAATCTTGCGAATCTCCTCGATCTGCTTGTCCAGCTTGGCGATCTCGCCCTTCATGTAGGCGACATTGGCCTGCTGCTGGGTCACCTGCTGGTCGAGGAAGAGCCATACGGCCCCCGCCGCCAGCAACGCGAGCACCAGGGAAATGCCGCCGAGGACGCCGAACTGCTGCTGGCGGCGCTTGCGCGCTTCCTCGCGGTGCGGGAGTAGGTTGACGCGAATCATGACGGGTCGAACCTCCGCATCGCGAGTCCGCAGGCGATCATGAGCGACGGCGCGTCGATGGTGAGCTGTCGCGGCTTGATCTTGGAGGAAAGCGCCATGTTCGCGAACGGGTTCGCCACCACGGTGTGCACCTGGGTGCGCTGCGCCACCATCTCCTCGAGGCCGTCCAACATCGCGCAGCCGCCGGTCAGGAGGATGTGGTCGACTTTGTTGAACTGGGTCGAGGTGAAGAAGAACTGCAGCGCCCGCTGGATCTCGAGCACGATTTTCTCGTTGAACGGCTGCAGCACGTCGGGACCGAAGTTCTCCGGCAGGTTACCCACGCGCTTGGCCGCTTCGGCCTCCTCGACCGGCATGTCGAACTGCCGCGCGATGTCCTGGGTAAGGAGGTTGCCGCCGATCTGCTGCTCGCGGGTATATACGGTCTGGCCGTTGTGGACCACTGAAACGCGCGTCACGGTGGCGCCGATGTCCACGATCACAGTAACGTCGCCCTCGGAGATGCCGGAGCTGCCCCCGCAGATCAGCTCGAAGGCGGTCTGCGAAGCGTAGGACTCGACGTCCATCACCACGGTTTTCAGGCCCGCGGCCTCCGCGGCCGCGACGCGATCTTCGATCTTTTCC
>JALYSB010000223.1 GCA_030855025.1 Pseudomonadota bacterium | reverse complement strand
GGACGAGGCGACCGCGGTGCGCGGCTCGCTCTTGGGCGCCGCGGCCTACTTCACGTTCGCCTTCGTGCCGATGTTCCTGGCCTACGCGGCGCTGATGGTCGATCCCAAGATGGTGAACGCGCTGCTCTCGCAGGAAGGCCGCGAGGTGCAGCTGATCCTGCCGAATTTCGTGCTCGCCCACACGCCCATGTTCGCCCAGGTGATGTTCTTCGGCGCGCTGCTCTCGGCGATCCTGTCCACCGCCTCGGGTGCGCTGCTGGCCCCGACCGCGCTCTTCACCGAGAACGTGGTGAAGCCGCTCTTCGGCGAGATGGGCGACAAGCGCTTCCTCCTCACCCTGCGCGTGATCCTGGTGTTCTTCACCGCCGGCGTCCTGGTGTTCGCCCTGAACAACACCAGCACCATGTACGAGATGGTGCAGAACGCATACAAGGTCACCCTCGTCGGCGCGTTCGTACCGCTGGTGTGCGGCATCTACTGGAGGCGCGCCTCGACCCAGGGGGCGCTCGCCTCGGCGCTGCTGGGGCTCGCGGTGTGGGGAGTCTGCGAAGCGTTCATGGCGGATGCGATGGTCCCCCCGCAGATGGTGGGGTTGTTCGCCTCCATGCTGGGGATGGTGGGGGGCTCGCTCGCCCCGCAGGTAGTGCGCGACGGCCGCCTCGGGAGCCACGCGGAGGCCTGAGTTTCGCGGTCCCCGGGCGTTTCACCCCGCTTTTTCCGCATTTCGTCGCTTTGTCCTTTTCCCGTCACGGTTGCGTGCCTAAAGTGCGGCCATGTTCACAACGAACACGACAAGGGAAAAGCAAATGAACACCTACAAATTTTCGGGCCTGCCCAGCAACTCGTCGGTCGCCGCAACCGTGACACTGCTCGTCGTCGGCTGGTTCGCGCTCGCGGGCGGCGCGATCCTCACCGACCAGCACTCGGGTGCCATCATCGAGGCGGCGCGCGCCGCAACCTCGGCCAGCGCCGAGATCGCGCCCGAAGCACGCTTCAGCATCGTGGTCGAGGCCCGGCGCCCCGCCTAATCCCCGCTTACTCCCCCAGGAAGGGCTTGCCCGGCGAAAGCCGGGCTTTTCTTTTGGGGCGCCGCCCAGCCACCCGAAAGCGCGTTTCGTCGCAACCGCCTTTGCCCCCGGTGCGGTGTCAGATTACATTTCGGGTACGTGACGTCGTGTTGCGAAATGTAATCTGACCCCCATTTTGAAAAGCTATCTCCACCTCCTCGAAGGCCTGACGGTCAAGCGGGTCCTGTGGGTCGCCGCGATCTGCGCGGCGGCCACCGGGATGGTCGTCTGGCTCTTCCTCAACACCTACCTCGACCTGCTGGTGACCGCGCTCTGCGTGGGATTCACCAGCATGCTGCTCTTTACCGTGGCCGGGAACGTGCGCCAGGACCGCCTGCCGCGCGAGGCGATGCAGGTGCTCGCCGTGGTCGTGGGTTCGGTGCTGGGCACCATCCTCGCAGGACTGGTGAAGGGCCGCGACGTGAACCAGATGTTCACCGAGCGCCTCGCCGGAGTGGCCATCAGCATGGGGCTGGGCATCGGCTTCGGCTGCGTGGTGGTGGCGGCGATGATGCTGCGCGAGAAGCATGCGCGCGACCAGGCCCGGATCCTGCGCGCCGAGGCCGAGCGCCACCAGCTCGAAAAGAACATCCTCCAGGCGCGCCTGCAGCTGATGCAGGCGCAGGTCGAGCCGCATTTCCTGTTCAACACCCTTGCCAACGTGCAGCACCTGGTCGCCACCGACGCCACCTCCGCCTCGCGCGTTCTCGAAAGCCTGATCCGCTACCTGCGCGCAGCGCTTCCCCAGATGCGCGAGGACGCCACCAGCCTCGGGCGCGAGCTCGAAATGGCGCGGGCGTTCCTCGAGATCCATCGCGTGCGCATGGGTTCACGCCTGGGCTTCGCCATCGAAGTGCCCGAATCCCTCAAGGCACGCGCCTTTCCGCCGATGATGCTGATCTCGCTGGTCGAGAATGCGATCAAGCACGGCGTCGATCCGTGCTGCGACGCCGGCATCATCACCATCCGGGCCGAAGAGGCCGACGGCCGGCTCAAGGTCTCGGTCACCGACACCGGCGAGGGCGTGATACCCAAGAAGGGCGGCGGCGTCGGCCTCACCAACATTCGCGAGCGGCTGAAGGCGCTCTACGGCGCGTCGGCGAAACTGGTTCTGGAGGAGAATGCCCCCCATGGCGTCGTGGCCTCGATCGAGGTGCCCGCCGCCGCCGGATAAACACCAGCAGCGAAGCCCGTGACCGGGTCTGCGCGGTCATCGCAGACGACGAGCCGTTGCTGCGCGCCATGCTCCGCACGCGCCTCGCGCGCCTCTGGCCGGAGCTCGAGATCGTCCACGAGATGGAGAACGGGCGCGATATCGAGGGCGTGCTCGAGCAGCACGACCCGCAGCTCTTCTTCCTCGACATCCACATGCCCGGGGTGAACGGCCTCGAAGCCGCCCGCGCGATCGCCGGGCGGGCCCACGTCGTTTTCGTGACCGCCTACGACGAGCACGCGGTGGAGGCCTTCGAGCGCGGCGCCGTCGACTACGTGCTCAAGCCCTTCGACGACGAGCGCCTCGAAGTGACCGTGGAGCGGCTCAAGGAGCGCCTCGGCCACCAGCCGCCGTCGATCGATTCGCTGGTCGAGCGCCTCGCCGGGCGCCTCGGGGGCAAGGCCGCCGAGCACCTGCGCTGGATCAAGGCCTCGGTGGGCAGCAACGTGCGCCTGATCCCGGTCGAGGAGGTGCTCTTCTTCCAGTCCGACGAGAAGTACACGCGCGTGGTGACCTGCGAGTCGGAGGCCCTGATCCGCAAGCCCATCCGGGAGCTCCTCGACGAGCTCGATCCCGCCAAGTTCTGGCAGGTCCACCGCGCCACCATCGTGAACGTGGACCACATCGCATCCGTCAAGCGCGGCATGAAGGACCAGGCCGAAATCGCCCTGAAGGACAGCCGCGAGACCCTGGTGGTCTCGCGCGCCTTCACCCACCTGTTCAAGCAGATGTGACTGGGCCCCCGCCTTCGCGGGGGTGACGGGGCTCGCGTTTCATCGCGTCCCGTCACATTTCACCCCCGACCCTCTGCATTTCGCCGCCCCCCGCTGGAAGGCGGCCGCGCGCGCCCCCAGACTTACCCCATCGCCCGCTCCATAGCGGACTCGTCGCCGACTCTGAACCCGGACCCGTAACATCAGCCCATGAAGCCCCTGACCGACATCATTCACCGCACCCCGTGGTGGGCGCTCCTCTTCGGCGGCCTTGCCACGTTCGGAGCGCTCGCGGTCTTCGTGACGCCCTACCACATCATCCAGTACAACGAGGACGGCCGATCTGCCGAGGAGTCCCGCGCCATCAAGCGCGAGGTCCACAACACCTTCGCCGAGAACGCGATCAATGTCGGCCGCGGGGTGATCGAGCGGATGCTTGCGCGTACGTCGGACCCCGAGCGCCGGGCGGAGCTGGAAGAAGCCCTGCAGGGGCTCGAGGAAGCGCGCCGTGAGTTGCGCGAGGTCGGCACCGAAGCGGCACGGGCCAAGCGCGAGGCGCTCAATTCGGCGCGCGAGGCAACGCGCGCGGCGCGCGACGCGATCCGCAACGCGCGCCGCGAGACCGAGCGCGCGCTCAAGGACGCCGATCCGGCCGATACCGAGTTGCGCGCTCAGCTCGCCGAGACGCTCAAGTCGGCGCAGGCCGCGGAGCGCGAGGCCGCCAAATCCATGGAGGAAGGCAAGCCTCGCCGCATCGTCATCGGCCCCAAGAAGGGCGGCGAGCCCCTGTTGGACCTCGAGATCGATCCGCGACCCGCGGTCCCATCACCGCCGGACGCCGACGCAGCCGCCCCGATGCCCGCGGTTCCCGCGGTTCCCGCGCCGCCGGAGGCAGCGCCCGCGCTCTCGCCCGAGGTGGCCACGCGCATCCGCCGTGACGTGACCGGCGACATGTATCGCATCGGCATCGGCGCGGGGTTGATCCTCATCCTGCTGCCGCTTTTCCTCCTCGTGGTCATCACCAAGTTCTTCTCCGACCGCTCGCGCGCCTCGCTGCGGGAGGCCGAAGCCAAGCGCAAGGAGGCGGAGTACCACCGCATGGGCCAGCAGGTGACGGAGGCGAAGCTCGCCGCGCTGCAGGCGCAGGTCGAGCCGCACTTCCTCTACAACACGCTCGCGAGCGTCCAGGCGCTCACCGAGGTGGACCCGGCCAAGGCCAACGAGATGACGGGGCACCTGATCCAGTACCTGCGCAACGCGCTCCCCAAGATGCGCGAATCGGTCTCGACCGTCGGCCAGGAAGTCGAGCTGGTGCGCGCGTACCTCTCGATCCTGCAGATGCGCATGGGCGCGCGCCTCGCCTTCGAGATCGCGGTACCCGAGAGCCTGATGACGCTGCCGTTCCCGCCCCTGATGCTGCCCTCGCTCGTCGAAAACGCCATCAAGCACGGTCTCGAGCCGCAACGCGAGGGTGGCGAAGTGCACATCACTGCGGTGCTCGACGGCGGGCGGCTGAAGGTGATCGTGGCCGATACCGGTCGCGGCTTCGGCGAGACCGTCGGCGCGGGCGTGGGGCTCGCGAACATCCGTGAGCGCCTCGCGGCGCTCTATGGCGGCGGCGCGCGGCTCACTCTCG
>JALYSB010000060.1 GCA_030855025.1 Pseudomonadota bacterium | reverse complement strand
ACCTCGCCCTGGAGGATCGCGATGGCGTGGGCGACGCCGGGCTCGCCCGCGACGGTCGCGGCATAGTTGAAGGGGCGGCCGACGAAGACGAACCGGGCGCCCAGGCCAAGCGCCTTGAGGACGTCGGTGCCGCGGCGCACGCCGCTATCCATCATCACCGTCATCGCCCCCGCCTGCGCGGCGACCGCGGGAAGAACGCGCAGGGGTGACACGGTGCCGTCGAGCTGGCGGCCGCCGTGATTGGAGACGATGATGCCGTCGATGCCGCTCTCGCGCGCGATCTTCGCGTCCTCGGGCGCCATGATTCCCTTCACCACCAGGCGGCCCCCCCATTGCTTGCGGATCTGCTCGAGATGCCCCCAATTCAGATGGTCGCGCTGGGCGAAGTCGCGCTCCACGTTGCGCGCGAGGATCGGCACGCCGCGCTCCGCGTACGAATTCTCGAAGTGCGGCATCCCGTGATTGACGAGCGTACGCAGGAAGGTGGAGAGCGACCAGCGCGGATGCGTGATGCCCTGCCAGGCCAGCGAGAGGCTCGGGCGCAACGGCGTGGAGAAGCCCGCGCGCACGTTGTTCTCGCGATTCGAGAGCACCGCGACGTCCACCGTCACCACCAGCGTCTTGAACCCGGCCGCGGCAACGCGCTCCACGAGCTTGCGGATGCGCTCCGGCTCGCCGGGAAGATAGGCCTGGAACCACGCGCCCGGGCACGCCGAGCACACATCCTCGAGCCGGATGAGCGAGGTGCCCGACAGGATCATGGGAATGTTGGCGGCCTGCGCGGCCTTTGCCTGCACGATGTCGCCGCGATACGCCGACAGCGCGCTCAGCCCCATGGGCGCGATGCCGAAGGGCGCCGCATAGGCATGACCCAAGAGCTCGGTCGCGGTAGTGCGCTCCGCGGTCCCGACGAGCGCGCGCGGCACGAAACCGATCTCGCTGAAGGCCGCGCGATTATCGTCGTGCGAGTGGTTCTGCTCGACGCCGCCGGAGACGTAGGCGAACACCGGGCGCGGCAGGCGGCGGCGCGCCGCGACCTCGAAATCGTCGAGGGAAAGAAAGCGCGAGAGTTTCAATCGAGGGGTGTGGATGCGAATTCCGGCAGCGCTTCGGCGCGCTGCGAATAAGCGACGAGCGCAGGATAGGCGGCAACTGGCACCTCCACGCTGTTGTAGTACTGCCCGAAGCGCCAGGCGCAGGCCACGGCGACGTCGGCCGCATTAATGCGGCCTCCCTGGAGCCAGGGCGAAGCGCCCGCCGCGGCGGTCTCGAGCAAGGCGAAAGCGGTATGGGCCTGGCCCGCGATCCGCGCGAACCACGGCTCGTGGCGCTTGTCCTGCGGGCGCTGCTCCTTCTCGTAGACCATCTGCACGCATTTCTCGCACGCCGCCATCGCCAGCCCGATGAGGCGCAGCGCTTCCTGGCGCGCGGCGCCGGTGGCGGGCATCAGGGCTTTCGACGGAGCCACGCAGTGCTCGAGGTAATCGAGGATCAGGGTGGAATCCATCAGCACCGTGCCGTCGTCGCAGATGAAGCTCGGCGCCTTGACCACCGGATTGATCGCGCGGAAGCGGTCGAAGTGGCGGAAGACCGAGACCTGCTGGTGCTCGAAGGCGATGCCCATGAGCTTCATCGACACCGCGCAGCGCCGCACGTACGGCGAATCGGGCATGCCGACGAGGATCACGCCTTGCGCCCCACGAGCGTGAGGAACTCTTCGCGCGTGGCGAGATGCTCGCGGAAAACCCCCAGCACCGAGGACGTGACCATGGTGGAGTTCTGCTTCTCCACGCCGCGCATCATCATGCACAGGTGGCGCGCCTCGATCATCACGCCCACGCCCTTGGCCCCGATCTCGTCCATCACCACGCGCGAGATCTGCTCGGTGAGTCGCTCCTGCAGCTGCAGCCGGCGCGCGTACATGTCCACGATCCGCGCGAGCTTGCTCACCCCGAATACCTTGCCGTCGGGGATGTAGCCGATGTGGCAGCGCCCGAAGAACGGCAGCATGTGGTGCTCGCACATGCTGTAGACCTCGATGTCCTTCACGATCACCATGCTGCTGGTGTCCTGGGTGAAGAGGGCCTTGTTGATCACGGTGTCGAGATCGGCGCGGTAGCCGTGGGTGAGGAAGGCGAGCGACTTGGCGACGCGCTTGGGCGTGTCCAGGAGGCCTTCGCGTTTCGGGTCTTCGCCCAGCTCCTCGAGAAGCTGGCGCACCAGAATTTCAATCTTTGCGAGATTCGGTTCCATGTCCCGAATGATAGCCGTTACTCGCGGTAGCTCGGATCCATCCGGTCGAGCTTGCGCAGCAACGCCGGCCACTCCATCAGGCCGTAGGGGCGGCGCGTCTGGGGCTGGTAGTTCATGTAGGTGTCCTGCAGCACCGGCTGCGGGACCGGCACCAGCTTCGCCCCCGTGGCCATCGCGGCGAGCTGCGAGCGCGCCGTGAGCTCGAGGCGATGCATCCAGTTGAACGCTTCCCCGATCGTCTTTCCGACCGTGAGCAGCCCGTGGTTGCGCAGGATCAGCGCCTCGCCCTGGCCCAGGTCCGCAAGCAACGACGCCTCTTCCTTCGAGTCGAGCACCACCCCCTGGTAGTCGTGGAAGCCGATCTTCAGGAAGCGCATCGAGGTCTGCGTGAGCGGCAGCACGCCGCAGTCGAGCGCCGAAAGCGCCATGCCCGCCCACGTATGGGTGTGGATCACGCACGCCACGTCGTGGCGCGCCTTGTGGATCGCGCCATGGATCACGTAGCCGGCCTTGTTGATGCCGTAGTTCAACTCGCCGAAGTCGGGCTTCGCGAGGATGTTGCCGTCGACGTCGATCTTGATGAGGCAGGAGGCGGTAATCTCCTCGTACATCATCCCGTACGGATTGATGAGGAAAGCGTTCTTCTCGCCCGGCACCGCCGCCGAGATATGGTTGGCCATCATGTCCGACATCTCGTAGAGGTCGACGAGCCGATAGCACGCCGCCAGGTCCACCCGCGCCTGCCACTCGGCGGGGGTGACGGCTTCACGCATCGAGGCGATCTTCATTCGGATCCGATCTGAGGTAGGGGCCGCTTGCGCTCGATGTGGAACCGCACCAGCGCCGCGAACCGGTAAAGGCCGTGGACGAACTTGCCGTAGGGCAGCGTCAAGAATAGCGCGAGGACGACACCCAGGTGAATCGCGAGCAGCGTCCCCATGGCGCGCGTCTCGCGCAGGAAGAGGAGCGCCAGGCCCGTGGCGCTCGTGATGAAGAGCAGCGCGAGAAAGCCCACGTCCATGCCGTTCTGGGTCTCGTCGGCGAGCTGCGGGTCGCGCCGCGCCCGGATCCACAGCAGTCCCGCGGGCCCGACCAGCAGTCCCACGCCTCCGAAAATTCCGAGCAGTACCGGCAGGCTATGGAGCGGATACGGCGCCCTCCACCCGAAGATGTAATGGTAGATGGTAGCCACCGTGGTCGCGCCGAAGCACAGCATGAAGCCGTAGAAGGTGAAGTGGTGGAAGGTGCGCCGCGCGTAAGAGGGCAGCGCATCGGGATAGGTGCAGCCCTCGCCCCCGCCACCCAGGTTCCTCAAGCTGAGCGCGTCCCCCGTGGCGCTGGAGAACCCGGGCGCCTTCACGAACTCGAGGGCCTCCTCGCCCATGTCGGGCCAGAAGCGCGCGAATCCCATGGCAAATGCGAGGACCGCAAAGGCGAACACCGAGCCGAACACACCGACCATGACTCCGTGCGGCAGCACCGCGTAGAACGAGCCTTGCGCATCGGACCACGCGGCGAAGAGGCGCTCCGGGCTCGCGTACCAGGCGGTGAAGAGGAACACAAGTGCGAGCGACGCGGCGGTGGCGAGGCTTGTCACCAGGCCGTTGCGGTCGAAGGCGCGAGCGAGGAAGCCGGGCCAAGCGTACTTCTTGTACGTTTCCTTGCGCACCTGCGCGAGTACCCGGGGGAAGTTGAGCTGGAACTCGTGCGGCGGCGCGTACTGGCACGCATACAGGCATGAGCCGCAGTTGTGGCAGAGGTTTGCGAGGTAGTGCACGTCGCCCTCGTTGAACTCCAGCCGGCGTTCGAGCGCGGGAAAGACGGCGCAATACCCTTCGCAGTAGCGGCATGCGTTGCAGATCGAGAGCACGCGCTGCGCCTCCTCGATCAGCGCCTCGAGTCGCGGAGCGCTAGCCGCGGACATGGCGCGCCGCCTCCTCGCCCGCGACGCGCCCGAACGTCGTGCCGATGGCCATGCCGATGCCCGCGAGGTATCCCTTGCCGAGGACATTTCCGGCCATGATCTCGCCGGCCGCGAAAATGTTGTGCGCAGGCTTGCCGTCGGCCATCAGCATGCGCGCCCGCTCGTCGATGGCCACGCCGAGATAGGTGAACGTGATCCCGGGGCGCAGCGGATAGCCGTAGAAGGGCGGCGTATCGATCGTGCGCGCCCAATGGGTCTTGGGCGGCGTGAGCCCAGAGGTTGCGCAATCATCGAGCCGCGTGTGGTCGAAGGTTCCCGGTTGCACCGCCGCGTTGAACTGCGCCACGGTCTTTTCGAGCGCTCCCGGCTCGAGGCCGAGGGCAATGGCGAGCGCGCGCACGCTCCCGGCCTTCACCGGCGGATAGACCGGCGGCATGAACTTGCCCATCGACTTGGCGTCGATGATCGAGTAGCCGACCTGCTCGGGCTGCCCGGCGACGAGGCGCCCCCAGACGGCGTAGCGCTTCGGCCAGAAATCCTCGCCCTCGTCGGAGAAGCGCTGCGCGTCCCGGTTGACCACGATGCCGAGCGAGACCGCGTCCACGCGCGTGACGATGCCGCCGTCGTACTTGGGCGAGCGCGCATCGATCGCCACGCAATGCCCCTGGGTCGCATCGCTTACCTGCCTGGCGCCCTTCGCCAGCAGCAGCTTCAGCACGCTCCCCATGTTGTAGGGCGTGCCGCGCACGATGAAGTTGTCCGCGGGCGGGCCCCACGCCTCGCGCAGCCAGGCGAGGTTCGACTCGAACCCGCCGCAGGCGACGACGAGGGCGCGCGCGCGCAACTCGTGGCGCGCCCCATCGCGCATCGCCACGGCCGACGTGAAACGCCCGCCCTCCATCGCGATCTCGACCGCCTCGGTATCGTAGGCCACCTCCGCGCCAAGGGCCTGCGCGGCGCGGTAGTACGCGTTCATCAGCGCCTTGCCGCCGCCGAGGAAAAACGCATTGGTGCGGCCGAGGTGCAGAGTGCCGCCGAGAGGTGCCTGGAAGCGCACCCCGTGCTGCAGCATCCACGGGACGTGGCGCTCGGTCTGGCGGATGGTCATGCGCGCGAGGCGCTCGTCGGTGAGCCCGCCGGTAACCTTGAGGAGGTCCTGCCAGTACTCCTCCTCGGGATAGGCCTCGGTGAGCGGGGCGAGCGGGCCCTCGTGCATGGTGCGCATGTTGCGCGTGTGGCGGCTGTTGCCGCCACGGAAGTGGATCGGCGCGCTCTCGATCACCAGCACCGTGAGACCCATGCGACGCGCGGTGAGCGCGGCACACAGCGCCGCGTTGCCGCCGCCCAGGATCAACAGGTCCCAAATCCGCGTGTTATCCATGCGATTGGGATTGTAGCCTCTGGTGGAATGGGCAGCGGGGCTTCGGCGTGCGCAAATCTTATGAAATCGCAGATGGGCGCAGATACAAATCGGATGACCGCAGATACGTCAATAGTTATGAACGATGCGGCGAACTACTCCTGCCTGGTTTCATCGGCGGTTATCGGGTGTTGATCGGCGGCCATCGGCGGTTTCACAGATTTGCGTTGGGATAACTCTCCAACGCCTCCCGTGCCGCAAGGATGACAGTGTCACTCCCCCGACGGGGCGGGATGCAGCTCGCGCGTCGGCTGCTTGATGGGACCCTTGCCGGAATACCGGTCGAGGTAGAGGTAGATCACCGGCGTGATGAAGAGCGTGATGACCTGGGAGAAGGCGAGGCCGCCGACGACCGCGAGGCCGAGCGGCTGGCGCAGCTCCGCGCCCGCGCCGAGGCCCGCGGCGATCGGGATCGCGCCCATCATCGCGGCGATCGTGGTCATCATGATCGGGCGGAAGCGCAGCAGGCACGCTTCCCGGATCGCCGAGAGCGCATCCTTGCCCTCCTCGCGCTGCGCGTTGAGTGCAAAGTCGATCATCATGATCGCGTTCTTCTTGACGATGCCGATCAGCAGCAGGATGCCGATCACCGCGATCATCGACAGGTCGATGCCGAAGACCCACAACGTGAGGAGCGCGCCGATCGCCGCCGACGGGATGCCCGCAAGGATCGTGATCGGATGGATGTAGCTCTCGTAGAGCACGCCCAGCAGCACGTAGATCACCAGGAGCGCGCTCAGGAGGAGCCAGATCTGGCTCGCCTGGGACTTCTGGAAAGCGGCGGCATCGCCCGCCCATTGCGTGAGGATCGTGGCCGGCATGCGGGCCTCGTCCTTGTAGCGCTCGATCTTCTTCGCGGCGTCGCCGAGTGCCGCTCCCGGCGCGAGGTTGAAGGTGACCGTGATCGCCTGCAGCTGCCCGGCGTGGTTGATCGCCACCGGGCCCGCGCGCCGCTCGACCGTCGCGATACTGGATAGCGGCACCAGCGCGCCGCCGTGGCCGCGCAGGTAGATCTTGGCGAACGCCGACTCGTCGCGGCGGTCGGCGTCGACCGCCTGGAGGATCACCGAGTAGGAGTCCGAAGCGGTATAGATCGTGGAGACCTGGCGCTCGCCGAACGTCGAGTACAGCGCGGTGCGGATGTCCTGGATCTGCACGCCGAGCGCGTTCGCCTTGTCGCGGTCGATGTCGAGCTGCGCCTGCAGGCCGCGCAGCTGCGAGTCGCTGGAGACATCGCGGAAGAGCGGGTCGGGGCGCATCAGCGCCATCAACCGGTCCGCGCTCTCCTGCAGGTCGCGGTCGCCCACGCTCTTCAGCAAATACTGGTAGCGCGCCTTGCTGATGCGCCCGCCGATGCGCAGGTTCTGCAGCGGGGTGAAATACACCGCCACGCCGGGGATTCCGCGCACGTCGCGCCGCAAGCTCTCGAGCACCTGCTCGATGCCCTTGCGCTCGCCGCGCGGCTTCAAGTTGATGAACATGCGCCCGGTGTTGGTGTCGTCCGCCGTGGTGATCATGCTACCCACCGCCGCGTTGGCGCGCACCGCGTCGCTCACCTTGGTGAGGGTGGTGGACATCGCCGGGAACGAGATGTCCTCGACGGCCTCGGCACGCACGATGATCTGGCCGATGTCCTCGGTGGGAAAGAAACCCTTCGGAATGTAGATGAAGAGCCCGATAGTCACGGCGAGGCTCGCGAGCGCCACGCCGAGCACCACCGGACGATGCGCAAGCGACCAATCCAGCGCGCGCTCGTAGCGCCCGTAGGTCCAGCGATAGCCGCGCTCGAACCAGGCCGTGAGGCGCAACGCCGGGTCGTCCTCGCGCTCGCGCTTGAGGAAGCGGGCGGCGAGCATCGGCACGAGGGTGAGCGAGACCAGCGCCGAGACCAGGATCGCGAGCGAAACGACGATCGCGAACTCCCGGAACAGCCCCCCGATCACCCCCGGCATGAAAAAGATCGGGATGAACACCGCGACCAGCGAGATCGAGATCGAGATGATCGTGAAGGAGACCTCGCGGGCGCCCTTCACCGCCGCCTCGAAGGGCGGCATGCCTTCCTCCACGTGGCGCACGATGTTCTCGAGCATGACGATCGCGTCGTCGACCACCAGTCCCACGGCGAGGGTGATCCCGAGGAGGGACACGTTGTTGAGGCTGAGATCCAGCCATTTCATCAGCGCGAGCGTCCCGAAGAGCGAGATCGGCAGCGACAGGGCCGGGATGATGGTCGCCGACGCCCGGCGCAGGAACAGGAAGATCACCAGGAGCACCAGCACCGCGGTGATCGCGAGCGTGACCTTCACGTCGTGGATCGAGTGGCGGATCGAGACCGACCGGTCGTTGTTGATCTTTATCTCGACCGAGCTCGGCATCTGCGCCACCAGCGGCGGGAGCGCGGCCCGGATCGCGTCGACCGTGGCGACGGTGTTGGCATCGGGCTGGCGGCGCACCGAGAGCGTGATGCCGACCTCGCCGTCAGTCCAGCTCGCGGTCTTGCGCGACTCGACGCTGTCTTCCACGTCGGCGACTTCCTCGAGGCGCACGACCGCGCCGTTGGGAAGCGTCCCCACGATGATCTTGGCGA
The DNA here is from genome assembly GCA_030855025.1 of Pseudomonadota bacterium. Lineage (GTDB taxonomy): Bacteria > Pseudomonadota > Gammaproteobacteria > Burkholderiales > Usitatibacteraceae > Usitatibacter. The sequence goes on along the minus strand of JALYSB010000060.1, from coordinate 8,392 downwards.
ATTGGGCCGCGCGCGTGAGCTGCTTGTTCGCCTGGATGGTAAGGGTCTGGCGCTGGCCGTCGAGCGTGCCGACCGGCGTGTTGGCGTTCGCCTGTCGAATCGCGTTCGCCACGTCGTCGACGGTCAGCTTGCGCGCGGCGAGCGCGTCGGGACGTACCTGCACGCGTACCGCGAAGCGCTTGCGGCCGTTGATGTCGATCTCGGCCACCCCCGGCAGCGTGGAGAGCGAGGGTGCGATGAGGTTCTCGGCGAGGTCGTTCAGCTCCGAGAGCGGCATCGAGGGGGAGGCGAGCGAGACCCAGATGATCGGCGCGTCGCCCGGATTGACCTTGCGATACGACGGCGGGTTGGTCATCTCATCGGGAAGCTGGCGTTGGGCTCGCAGCAGCGCCGCCTGCACGTCGACGGCGGCCGCGTCGATGCCGCGGTCTTCCTGGAACTCGAGCGTCACCTGCGTGCGGCCCTGGGTCGAGGTGGAGCTGATCGAATCCACCCCGGCGATGGTAGCGAACTGTTTCTCCAGGGGCAGCGCCACCGAGGCGGCCATGTTCTCGGGACTCGCGCCCGGGAGGTTGGCGCTCACCGAGATCGTGGGCGTCTCGAACCGGGGGAGCGCCGCGATGGGAATGTCGCCATAGGCGATCAGCCCCGCGGCCACGAACGATGCCGAGAGGAGCCCAGTCATCACCGGGCGGCGGATGAAATGCTCGGTGAAATTCACTTGGCCCCTTTCGATGCCTTGGGCCCCGGGCCTTTACCCGCGGCAGCGGGCGCTCGGGGCGGCGAGCCGATGTCGCTCGCCGCCTCGGCGACGGTGTTGCCGGGACGCAGGTTCTGCGCCCCCTCGACGACGACGCGCGCGCCCGGCGCAAGGCCCTCCACCACCGCGAAGCCTTCCTCGACGTAGGCGAGCTTGACCGGGCGCTGCTCCACCTTGCGTTCGGCGCCGACCACATACACATAACGGCTATCGGGGCCGGTCTGGACCGCCTGGGCGGGAATGACGGTGGCATTCGCGAGCGTGCGCGACGACATCTCGACGTTCACGTACATGCCGGGCCACAGGGCCGCCTTCGGGTTGGCGAACTCGGCCTTCACGCGGATGCTGCCGGTGGTGGTATCGACGGCGTTGTCCACGAAGGCGATCTTGCCCTTGAAGGTCTCGCCGCCCGTCTGGGGCGAGGCCGTCACCGAAACCGCGCCGTCGCGCAATGCCTGCTGCAAGGTGGGCAGCTCCTTCTCGGGCAGGGTGAACGCGACCGCGATCGGGTCGATCTGGGTCACGGTCACCAGAACCGCGCTCGCGGGCTGCACCAGGCTTCCCGCGCGCACGCCGATCGCCCCGGTGCGGCCAGCGAAGCTCGCGCGGATCTCGGTGTAGCCGCGCGCCACTCGCACCGCTTCGAGCGCCGCCTGGTCCACGGCGAGCTGGCCCTTCACCGTGTCGACCTGGTTCTGCGCCGTGTCGAGGGCCGCCTGCGAGATGAATTTCTGGGCGAACAGCTCGCGCTGGCGCTCGAAGCTGCGCGTGGCCGTGGCGAGGTCCGCGCGGTCCTTTGCAACCTGCGCCTCGGCCTTGCGGATGTTGGCGTCGTCGGCGCGCGCGTCGAGGGAAAACAGCAGCTCGCCCGCGCGCACGTTCTGGCCCTCGCGGATGTGCACCTCGCGCACGGTGCTCGTGACCTGCGAGCGCAGGTCGACGGATTGCAGCGCGGTGACGGTGCCGTTGGCGATGATGCGCACCGGCACGTCGCGCGACTCGGCCTTCGCGGTGACCACCGGCGTCGCGCCCGCCGGGCGGCGCGCGGCCTGCGCATCCTGGCTCTTGGACGTCCCAAACCACCACCACGCGCCGATTGCTGCTGCGATCGCGGCGACGCCGGCGATCCAAGGCCAACGGCGGCGGCGCGAGGAGGGGGAAGGCGGCGTATTCATTGGGGAATCCATCATACCTTTGGACTCGCCCCTTCCGAACGGCGTTCCGCTATGAAGACCGGTGCGGCGCGGTGAGCGCGAAGGACTTGCGCGGACCGGTTTGTTACCCCATGTTCATCCCTTGAGATCCCGCCTTCCCCACCCTGTCGCCTTGCTGCTCGCGGCCCTGCACGCCTACATCGGCCTGCGGCTGCTCGGGCCGTTCGAGCCTGTCGTCCAGGCGGCGGGCGCCGCGGTGCTCGCCGCCTCGCTCTGGTTCGTTCCCAAGGGCTGGCACGTGCGCGAGGGCCGCGGCCCCTGGGCGATCCTCCTGCCGTGGCTCACGATGGGATTCTTCTCCTGGCTCCTGGTGCTCACGCTCGCGCGCGACGCGGCACTGGCGGTTTCCATCCTGGCACTGCCGCCCGACACCTACGCTGCGTGGGTTCGCGCGTCCGCCGCCGCCGTCATGGCACTGGTCCCGGCGATCACACTGGCCGGATATTTCATGGCGCGCCGCGTGGCGGCGGTGCGTGAGGTGGAGGTGCGCCTCGCCAGTCTGCCGGCCGCTCTCGAGGGCTTCACCATCGTGCAGATCAGCGACATCCACGTGGGCCCCACCATCAAGCGCGCGTTCGTGGAAGGCATCGTGGCACGGGTCAATCGCCTCGAAGCCGACCTGGTGGCGATCACCGGCGACCTGGTCGATGGAAGCGTGCGCGAGCTCGCCCAGCATACCGCCCCTCTCGGCCTGCTGGAGTCGCGCCATGGAACCTACGTCGTCACCGGCAACCACGAGTACTACTCGGGGGCGCAGGCCTGGATCCGCGAGCTGCGGCGCCTCGGGACGCGCGTCCTCCTGAACGAGCACGTGGTCCTCGAGCACGACGGTGCAAGGATCGCGGTGGCGGGCGTGACGGATTACTCCGCCCATCATTTCGATCCATCCCACGCGAGCGATGCCCGCGCCGCGGCCGCCGGAGCCCCCGCCGATGTCGTGAAGGTCCTCCTGGCCCACCAGCCGCGCTCCGCCGAGCTCGCCCAGCAAGCGGGATTCGACCTGCAGCTTTCGGGGCATACGCACGGCGGGCAGTTCTGGCCCTGGAACCATTTCGTGCGCCTGCAGCAGCCGTACACCGCCGGCCTGCACCGGCTGGGCGCGATGTGGATCTACATCAGCCGTGGGACGGGCTACTGGGGGCCGCCGATGCGCTTCGGGATTCCTTCCGAGATCACGCGGATTCGCCTGGTGCGGGGCTAAGCGGCAGGCGCAGGACGAATTCGCTGCCTTTCCCGAGTCCCTCGCTGCGGGCCTCGAGAGTTCCGCCGTGCATCTGCGCGAGGCTCCTCGACAGGTGCAGGCCCAGCCCCAGGCCACCTTGCGGCCGATCGACCGTGTGCTCCAGCTGCGCGAACATCTCGAAAATGCTCTCCAGCTTGTCCTTCGGGATGCCGACGCCCGTGTCGTGGACGCGGATCACAGCCTGGACGCCTTCGCGCCTCAGCGTCAGTCCCACCCGTCCCCCGTCCGGCGTGAACTTGCAGGCGTTCTGCAGGAGGTTTCCGACCACCTGGACGATCCGGGTGGCGTCGGCATCGACGAAGAGGGGCTCGTCGGGAAGCTCGACCCGGAGCGCCTGCTTGAGCGGTTCGCAGTGCGCTCGCGCGCCGTCGACGGCTTCCTTCACGGCATCGGCCACGTCGCGACGCTCACGGCGCAGCTCGACCTTGCCGCCGCGTATGCGGCTCAGGTCGAGCAGATCGTCGATCAAGCGCACGAGATGCGTGACCTGCCTGCCGATCATCTCGACAGCCGAGCGTGCGCCGGGGTTCTCGACATCCGCAAGGCGCAGGATCTCGACGGAGTTTCGGATGGGAGCCAGCGGATTGCGCAGCTCGTGCGAGAGGATGGCGAGAAAACGCGTCTGCTGCTTTGCCGCCTCCATGAGGTCTTCTGCCGTTCTGCGAAGCTCGTCCTCCATGAGCTTGCGCGGCGTCTGGTCGCGCATGATCTTCGAGTAACCGGTCAGGTTGCCGCTCATGTCCTGCACGGCGGTCGTCACGCCGAAAGCGAAAAAACGCGTCCCGTCCTTGCGTTGCATCCAGCGGTCGTCGCCCGCGCGACCCTCCGCGGCAGCAGTGGCGAGCTCGCGCTGGGGCACGCCATCGCGCACATCCTCGGGCGTAAAGATGCTCGTGGCGATCTCCACGCCCACGAACTCATCATGGTCAAATCCGAGCACGCGCTTCACGCCTTCGTTCCAGCTCGTGGCCCGGCCCTTCACGTCCATCGTGAAGATCGCATAATCCTTGACCTGCTCCACCACGGTCCGAAAGCGCTGCTCGCTCTCGCGCATCGCCCACTCGGCCCGTTGGCGCTCGGTGATGTCGCGCAAGTACGCGGTGAACAGGGGCGGCGAGCTCGCAACCCGGGTGACCGCCAGCTCCGCCGGAAAGCGGCTGCCGTCGGCGCGTTGCGCCATGACCTCCACCCGCCGGTCCAGGATCGTGGTTTCGCCGGTTGCAAGGTAGCGAGCCAGGCGCTCTCGATGCCTCCCCCGCAATTCGGCGGGGATGATGAGGCCCGCGAGCTCGCGTCCGAGCACATCGGCACGCCGGTATCCGAAAGTGCGCTCGGCCGCGTCGTTGAATTCGATGACGCGGTCGTCCTGGTCGATCGTGATGATGCAATCGAGCGCGGTACGCAGCATCGCCGAGAGGCGCGCTTCGGGTTCGTCGGGAAGGGCCATGCCTGGGTCTCCAAGACGCAATCCTCCCCTCAGACCCGGGGCAAGGGGGAAAGTGCCTCTCAGTCGGTAACCATCTCCACGCCGTCGAGGAAATTGGCCAGGTCATCCAGCCACAGCCGCGCGGCATCGAAATCGCCGGTGACGCCCGCGTGCTCGAGCGCTGCGCCAATGTCGGTGATCGCCTGGAACCCATACGAGGCGCCGACGCCCTTCATGTCGTGTCCCAGCCCTTCGATGCACGTGAAATCACGGCGCTCGAGGGCATCGAGCAGCGCGATCACATCCTGCCGGCGATTTTTCAGGAAGCCCGGAATCAGATCCGCGAACTTGGGGTTTGCACGAATGAGGAAGGTGCCCTTGCCGCCGCGCTCATCAGTCGGCGCGGCCGGCGCCGGGACCGAACGTTCCTTGATCGCCTGCAGCAGCACTTCCTGCTTGATGGGCTTCGTGAGGAAGGCCGTGCATCCCGCGGCCAGGCACTTCTCCCGGTCGCCCTTCAATGCGGCGGCGGTCAACGCGATGATCGGCGTCGGCGCCCGTTTGTTCGCGACCTCCCACCTGCGAATGGCGCGCGTTGCGGCGAGGCCATCCATGATCGGCATCTGGCGGTCCATGAGGACCAGGTCGTAATTCCCGACGGCGAACTTCTCGCACGCAATGGCGCCATTCTCGGCGATGTCGACCTGGTAGGGCGTGTCCTGCAGGTACGCCACGGTAATTGTGCGGTTGTCGGTGGAATCCTCCACCAGGAGGATGCGCAACGCCGGAAGCGCCATCTCCTTCGCGGCGTCCAATGCTACGAACGCCCGCGGAGTGGGCCCGGTCCAGATCTCGAGCGGCACGACAAACGAAAATACCGAACCCTCTCCCAATTCGCTTTCCACCCAGATGCGTCCGCCCATCAGCTCCACCAGGCTCTTCGAGATCGTCAGTCCCAGCCCCGAGCCGCCGTAACTGCGAGTGGTCGAGGAGTCGGCTTGCGTGAACCGCTCGAACACCGCGGCCAGCTTCTCGCCTGGAATCCCGATGCCGGTGTCCGAGATCGTGAACCGCAGCGCACCCGGCAAGCCGGATTGGGGATCGGCAGCGACTCGCAGGGCCACCTTGCCCGATTCGGTGAACTTGACCGCGTTGCCGAGGAGATTCATCAGCACCTGCCGCAGACGGGTCGGGTCGCCGACCAGATCCTTGGGTACGGTCGGCGCGATCTCGCATGCAAGCACCAGCCCCTTTTCATTGGCGCGCACCGCCACCATCTCCGTCACCTTGCTCAGGAGGTCGCGCAGGGCGAACGGGGTCTGCTCGAGCTCGAGCTGGGAGGCTTCGACCTTGGACAGGTCCAGGATGTCGTTGACGATATGCAGGAGGTTGTCGCCCGCACGGCGAAAGATCTGCACGTACTTGTCCTGCACCGGCGACAGCGGTGTCTGGGCGAGAAGGTGCGCAATCCCGAGGATCGCGTTCATCGGCGTGCGGATCTCGTGGCTCATGCTCGCGAGGAAATCGGACTTCGTCTGGCTCGCGCTCTCGGCCACCGCCTTCGCCTGCAGCAGCTCCGCCTCGACGAGCTTGCTCTCGGTCACGTCGCGCGCCGCGGCGAACACGCCCTGCAGCGTGCGCTCCCGGTCGTAAAACGTGGTGGCGTTGTAGGAGACCACGGTCTCCTTCCCGTCGCGCGTGCGCGCGGTCAGCTCATAGTCGGTGACCTTCTTCTGGGCCAGGACCAGCTTGATTCCGGCTTCCGCCCGCTCCGGGTCGGTGAAGTAGCCCTTGAAAGGCGCGCCGATCAGCTCATCGCGCGTGCAGCCGGTGAGCGCCTCCATCTGCTTGTTGACGTCGGTGATGATCCCCGCGGGATCGGTCGTCATCAGGGCGTCGATGTTGGATTCGATCAGCGAGCGCGTATAGAACTGCTGGTCGCGCAGGCGCTGGTCGAGCTTCTTCTGCTCGGCTTCAACCAGCTTGCGGGCGGTGTTGTCGGTTCCGATCAGCAGGTAGCCGATGATCGTGTCGTACGCGTCGCGCAGCGCCGTGACCGATACGACCGCCGGGAACCGAGTGCCGTCGCGGCGGATATAGGTCAATTCGTAGATGTCCTCGATGCCGCGCGAGGCCTTGAAGACCAGGGCCTCGAAACCCGGCGTGATCGGGGTGGCGAACTCCGCGCTCAGGGCCTTGGCGCGCGCGATCAGCTCCGGCGAATCCGAAATGTCGGCCGGGGTGACCTTGTTCATCACTTCGGCCGCCGTGTAACCCAGCATCCGCTCGGCGCCGACGTTGAAGATCTGGATGACGCCATTGGCATCGGTCGCGATGCTGGAGAAATTCGCGCTGTTGAAGATCGCGCGCTGCAGCGCGCCCGCCTTCAGCAACGCTTCTTCCGCGTGCTTGCGCGCGGTGTTGTCGGTCCCGATCAGCAGGTAGCCGATAATCGCACCACCGGCGTCGCGCAAGGCGGTGACGGAGACGACCGCCGGGAACCGGCTCCCGTCCTTGCGGATATAGGTCAGCTCGTAGATGTCCTCGATGCCGCGCGAGGCCTTGAAGACCAGGGCCTCGAAACCCGGGGTGATCGTGGTGGCCAGCTCCGCGCTCAAGGCCGTGGCGCGCGCGATCAGCTCCTGGGAATCGGAGATGTCGGCAGGGGTGATCTTGTTGATGACCTCGGCGGCGGTGTAGCCGAGCATCCGCTCGGCGCCGACGTTGAAGATCTGGATGACGCCATTGGCATCGGTCGCGATGCTGGAGAAATTCGCGCTGTTGAAGATCGCGCGCTGCAGCGCCCCCGCCTTCAGCAACGCTTCTTCCGCATGCTTGCGTGCGGTGTTGTCGGTCCCGATCAGCAGGTAGCCGATGATCGCGTCATCGACGTCGCGCAATGCGGTGACGGAGACGACCGCCGGGAACCGGCTCCCGTCCTTGCGGATGTAGGTCAGCTCATAGATGTCCTCGATGCCGCGCGAGGCCTTGAAGACCAGGGCCTCGAAGCCCGGGGTGATCGTGGTGGCGAGCTCCGCGCTCAAAGCCGTGGCGCGGGCGATCAGCTCCTGCGAATCGGAAATGTCGGCAGGGGTGATCTTGTTGATGACCTCGGCGGCGGTGTAGCCGAGCATCCGCTCGGCGCCCACGTTGAAGATCTGGATGACGCCGCTCGCGTCGGTGGCGATGCTCGAGAAGTTCGCGCTGTTGAAGATCGCGCTCTGCAGGGCACCCGCCTTCAGCAGCGCAGCGTCGGCCTGCTTGCGCAGCCGCGCGTTTCCGTGCGCGCCCGGACGGCCCTTCGTGCTCGTTGGAGTCTTCACCGCGTTCATGGGTGCTGCCTCATCGGACGGGGGCCGTGCCTTCGCCCCCAGTCGATTTATACGCGAAAGAGGCGCGCCCGGTATGTGGGTTTCCGCACGCAGCGTGGGCAGCCCCGCGCGCCCGGCTGCCTACCGCCGCGGGGCGATCTTCAGGAGCTCGCCGTCCTTCTCGTCGGTGACGACATAAAGCGCGCCGTCGCGGCCCTGCCGCACGTCCCGCACGCGCTTGCCGCGGTCGGCTAGCAGGTGCTCCTCGCCCACCACGCGATCGTTCTCGAGCACCAGGCGCACCAGGGCCCCGGCTTTCATCCCGCCCACGAACAGGTTGCCGCGCCATTCGGGAAACAGCTCGCCGCCATAAAACTGCGCGCCCGACGGGGCGATCACCGGATCCCAGTAATAGACCGGTTGCTCGAACCCATCGCG
>JALYSB010000059.1 GCA_030855025.1 Pseudomonadota bacterium | reverse complement strand
CAGCGCGACCTGGGACGCGATCCGCTGGTGTTCGCCAAGCGCCGGATGGCGCTGTCGCGCGAGCTCTGGGATCGCTGGCAGGATCGCAAGCTCGCCGATGGCGAGGCCCGCGACATCCTCTACCGAAATGTGGTCGCGGGATTCAGCCAGTACTCGCTCGCGGCCCAGATGGCGGCAAAATACGTCGGCGGCGTCGTCTACGTGCGCGACCACGCCGGCAGCCCGCGCGCGAGCTTCACGCCCATCGCACCCGAGCGCCAGCGCGAGGCGTTGAAGCTCGTGACGCACGGCCTCTTCCAGGCGGACAGCTTCAAGTTCAAGCCGGAGTTCCTCACGCGCCTGGCGGCCGATCCGTTCGAGACCGGCGCGGGCGAGAAGGCCGGCTTCACGCTCGCATCGCGCGTGCTCGCCGCCCAGACGCAGGTCCTCGATCGCCTGATGAGCGACGCAGTCGCCACACGCCTCCTCGATTCGAGCCTCAAGGTGGGTGATGCGAAGAAGGGGCTGTCGCTCGCCGACCTTTACGACGACCTGCAGGGCTCGATCTGGAGCGACTTGAAGGGGCGCGGCGATATTTCGCTCATGCGCCGCAACCTGCAGCGCGAGCACGTCCGCCGCGTGACCTTCATGCTGACGCGCGCCAACGGCACGCCGGCCGATGCGCGCGCCCTGCAGCGCGAGAACGCGCGCGTTCTCGTCACCCAGCTGAAGGGCGCGCAGACGCGTCCGGGCCTCACCAAGGAGGCGCGAGCCCACCTGGCCGACAGCCGCAACACGCTCGAGGAGGCGCTCAAGGCCCCGATGCAGCGCGTCGGAATCTGAGCACCCGTCTGATGGCGACGCGCCGCGCCGCTCCGGCGGAGGAAGTTACCTTCAAGCCGGTCGACAACACCCGGCTTGCGGCGCTCTGCGGGCCGTTGGACGCGAACCTGCGGCAGATCGAAACCGCGCTCGATGTCACCATCGCGCGCCGCGGAGAGCGCTTCAGCGTGGCGGGGCCGCGCGACAAGGCGAGCCAGGCGGCGCAGGCGTTGCGCCGGTTCTACGAGCGCAGCGGGCGCGAAGAGCTCTCGGTGGAGGAAATCCAGCTGGGGCTGGTGGAGATCTCGCACAAGCGCACCGGCGAGGAAGCGGACTCGCCCACGCTCCTGCTGCCGCGGCGGGAGCTCATCGCGCGCACGCCACGCCAGGCCCAGTACCTGCAGGCGATGCGCAAGTTCGACATTACCTTTTGCGTGGGACCTGCCGGCACCGGCAAGACGTTCCTCGCCGTCGCCGCCGCGGTCGACTCGCTCGAGCGCGATGCGGTGAAGCGAATCGTGCTCACCCGCCCCGCGGTCGAGGCGGGCGAGAAGCTGGGCTTCCTGCCCGGCGACCTCGCGCAGAAGGTGGATCCCTACCTGCGTCCCCTCTACGACGCGCTCTACGACCTCATGGGCTATGACAAGGTGATGCGCGCCTTCGAGCGCGGCGCGATCGAGATCGCCCCGCTCGCCTTCATGCGCGGGCGCACGCTCAACCATTCCTTCGTGATCCTCGACGAGGCGCAGAACACGACGCCGGAACAGATGAAGATGTTCCTCACCCGCATCGGCTTTGGCTCCAAGGCCGTGGTGACGGGCGACGTGACCCAGGTGGACCTCGCCAAGGGACAGCCTTCCGGATTGATCGATGCCCGCACGGTCCTCGAGGGGGTGCGCGGCATCGCCATGACGAAGTTCCAGTCCGAAGACGTGGTCCGGCATCCGCTGGTGCAGGCGATCGTCGACGCCTACGACCGCCACGACACTCCGCGCACGAAGTGAAGCCCGCGGCTGCGCGGCTCGCAATCCAGCGCGCCTCGCGCGCCGCGCACATCCCTTCCGATTCCCGGCTGCGTCGCTGGGCCCGCGCAGCACTTCCTGCGCCCGCCGCCGTCACCCTGCGTTTCGTCGCCGAAGCTGAAGGGCGCCGGCTCAATCGCGAGTTCCGCGGCATCGATCACGCGACCAACGTGCTCACCTTCGTGTACGGCGCGGCGCCCTTGGCGGGCGACGTGGTGATTTGCGCCCCGGTGGTCGCGCGCGAGGCGCGCGCCCAGGGAAAGGCGGTCGATGCCCACTATGCGCACCTGGTGGTGCACGGGCTGCTGCACCTGCAGGGCCACGACCACGAGCATGAATCGCAAGCCGGGCGGATGGAGCGCCGCGAGCGGGAGGTCCTGCGCGCGCTGGGCTATCCCGATCCCTACGGCGAAAGATAGTAAAGTATTCCCCCGCACCGACCCTCCGAATGAACGAACCCGCCAAGCCGAGCCTGCTCGAGCGCCTGTCGTCCCTGCTGCTGAGGGAGCCCGAGGACCGGGCGCAGTTGATCGAGCTGTTGCACTCGGCCTTCGAGCGGCGGCTCCTCGACGCCGAGGCGCTGTCGATGATCGAGGGCGTCCTGCAGGTCTCGGAGACGCAGGTGCGCGACGTGATGATCCCGCGCTCGCAGATGGACATGATCGACGTGGTGGAGAGCCCCGAGAAGTTCATCCCGTTCGTGATCGAGACGGCGCACTCGCGCTTCCCGGTGTTCGAGGACAACCGCGACAACGTGATCGGCATCCTTCTCGCCAAGGACCTGCTGCGGTTCTACGCCGAACACGAGTTCAACTTCCGCGAGATGCTGCGCCCGGCGGTGTTCGTGCCGGAGGCCAAGCGCCTGAACGTGCTGCTCAAGGAGTTCCGCGCCAATCGCAACCACATCGCGATCGTGGTCGACGAATACGGCGGCGTGTCGGGGCTGGTGACCATCGAAGACGTGATCGAGCAGATCGTCGGCGACATCGAGGACGAGTATGACTTCGACGAGACCGAGGACAACATCCTGGTGGATCGCAGCGGCCGCTATCGCGTGAAGGCGGGGACCGAGATCGCGGACTTCAACAACCACTTCGGCACCAATTTCTCCGACGACGATTTCAACACGGTCGCGGGGCTGGTCGTCGGGCGTTTCGGCCGCCTGCCCAAGCGCGGCGAGACGATCGTGGTCGACGGGTTCACCTTCCAGGTGCTGCGCGCCGACAGCCGCAAGCTGCACGCGCTGCTGGTCGAGAAGCCCAAGCCGCGGGAGCCGGAGTGACCGGCGCGGCCAGGGCCCCGCTGACCCCACGGTCGGCGGGGCGTACCCTCATGATCGGGTTGGTCCTCCCCGCGGGAGCGGGGGCGGCATGCGTCTTCGGCTTTGCGCCGTTCTACGCGTGGCCGGTCCCGATCGTGGCCCTTGCCGCGCTCTTCTTCGTATGGTCGCGGAGCGGCTCGCCGTTGCAAGGCGCGCTCACCGGGTTTGCCTTTGGCCTGGGCTATTTCCTCGCCGGGGTCTCGTGGGTCTTCGTGAGCCTGCACGAGTTCGGGTCGATGCCCGCGGTGCTCGCCGCGATCGCGACCTTCCTCTTCTGCGCCTACCTCGCGCTCTTTCCCGCCGCGGCGGGCTGGCTCGTGCCCCGCCTCGCGGGCGTCGATCGGGCACGCCGCCTGATCCTCGCATGCGCGGCGATGGTCGCGCTCGAGTGGCTGCGCGGCTGGCTGTTCACGGGCTTTCCCTGGCTGACCCTCGGCACCTCGCAAGTGCCCGGAAGCCCGCTCGCGGGCTTTGCGCCCTACGTGGGAGCGTACGGGACCTCGCTCGCCATTGCCGCTGCTGCGGCGCTGCTGGCCGCGCTCGCCGCGAGCCGCACGTGGTCGCGTTCGCGCGCGTGGATCCTCGCAGCCCTTGGCGCATTGTTTCTCGCGGGAGGTCTCGCGCGCCTGGCTTCGTGGACGCAACCGGCCGGCGCGCCGGTGTCGATGGCGCTCCTGCAGGGGAACGTGCCGCAGCAGCTCAAGTGGCGCGAGGACGTGCGCACGCGCACCCTGCTTGCCTACCGCCAGATGATCTTCGATGCGCGCGCTCGCGTGGTCGTGATCCCCGAGACCGCGCTGCCGGCGTTCCTCGACCAGCTGCCGCCCGACTATGTCGAGAGCCTGCGCCAGCACGCGCGCGAAACCGGCAAGGAAATCCTGCTGGGGACGGTCGAGCGTGAGTATCGCGGCCAGGATTTCGACTACTACAACAGTGTCGTGCGTCTCACGGGCGAGCGGATGCAGTCGTATCGCAAGCGCCACCTGGTGCCGTTCGGGGAATTCATTCCCCCGGGCTTCAAGTGGGTGCTGGCGGTGCTCAAGATCCCGCTGTCGGATTTTTCACGGGGGGCGGCGCAACAGCCACCGATCGAGGCCGCCGGCGCGTCCTTCGGCGTGGCGATCTGCTATGAGGACATCTTTGGCGAGGAAGTGATCGACGCGTTGCCGGCTGCCCAGATCCTGCTGAACGTGAGCAACGACGCGTGGTTCGGAAGATCGCTCGCGGCGGAGCAGCACCTCCAGACCTCCCAGATGCGCGCGCTCGAGACCGGGCGCTGGATGGTGCGCTCGACGAACACCGGTGCCACGGCGGCCATCGATCCCTCGGGGCGGGTGGTCGCGAGGCTCCCCTGGTTCACCACTGGCACGCTCAACGTTGAAGTGGTGCCGATGAAGGGTTCGACGCCGTATTCGCTGTGGGGCAACTACGCGGCTCTGCTGCTGGCCGCCGCGCTCGCCGCCATCGCGCTGCGCCCGGGCCGCTAGGATAAAATCAGCGCTTTGGCAGAATCCCCCGCGATGCCGACCTTCCAGCAATTGGTCCTGAGCCTGCAGGACTACTGGGGCCAGAAGGGCTGCGCCATCCTCCAGCCCTACGACATGGAAGTCGGCGCCGGCACTTCCCACACGGCCACATTCCTGCGCTCCCTCGGGCCGGAGCCGTGGCGCGCCGCTTACGTGCAGCCGTCGCGGCGCCCCAAGGACGGGCGTTACGGGGAGAACCCCAACCGCATGCAGCACTACTACCAGCTGCAAGTGGTCCTCAAGCCCTCGCCCCCCGACATCCTCGAGCTCTACCTGGGGTCGCTCGAAGCCGCGGGCTTCGACCTCGCCCGGAACGACGTACGCTTCGTCGAGGACGACTGGGAGAATCCCACGCTCGGCGCCTGGGGCCTGGGATGGGAAGTGTGGATGAACGGCATGGAGATCACCCAGTTCACCTACTTCCAGCAGGTGGGCGGACTCGACTGCAAGCCGATCACCGGGGAGATCACCTACGGGCTCGAGCGCCTCGCGATGTACCTGCAGGGCGTGGAGAACGTCTTCGACCTGGTGTGGACCGAGTGGAAGGACGCTGCCGGCAAGACGCAGAAGCTCACCTATCGCGACGTGTACCACCAGAACGAGGTCGAGCAGTCGGCCTACAACTTCGAGCACGCCGATGCGGCCACGCTGTTTCGCCATTTCGCCGACCATGAAGCCGGTGCGACACGCCTCATGGAGGCGCAGCTCACGCTGCCGGCGTACGAGCAGGTGCTGAAGGCGGCGCATGCGTTCAACCTGCTGGACGCGCGCGGCGCGATCTCGGTGACCGAACGCAACGGCTACATCGGCCGCATCCGCACGTTGGCGCGCGCGGTGGCGAAGAGCTACTACGACTCGCGCGAACGCCTCGGTTTCCCGATGCTCGGTCGCGCGGCGTGATGGCCGACACGCTCCTGGTCGAGCTGCTTTGCGAGGAGCTGCCGCCGAAGGCGCTCAAGCGCTTGGGGGATGCGTTCGCCGAAGGGATCTCGAAGGGGCTCGCAAAACGCGACATGCTCGAGGCTGCGAGCGCATTCCGCGCGTTCGCCACCCCGCGGCGCCTGGCGGTCGAAGTCTGCGCCGTGCGCGCGGCCTCTGATCCGCGAGCGATCGAGGTAAAGCTCATGCCGGTGGCAATCGGGCTGGACGCGGCGGGCCGACCCACGGCCGCGCTCGCGAAGAAGCTCGAGGCCGCGGGCCTCGCGGGGCTCGACCCCGCGAAGCTCAAGAGGCGCGCCGACGGCAAGGCCGAGATGCTGTTCGCGGATGCGCACACACCCGCGGTCCCGCTCGCCGATGCGCTTCAGGGCGCGCTCGACGAGGCCATCGCCGGCCTTCCGATCCCGAAGGTCATGTCCTACCAGCTCGCCGACGGCGTGACGACCGTGCAGTTCGCCCGCCCGGTGCACGGGCTCACGGCCCTGCACGGCTCGCGGGTGGTGGCGCTCCGGGCGCTGGGTCTCGAGTCGGGGCGCAGGACCCGGGGTCACCGCTTCCAAGGCGCGCGAGACATCGAGCTCGCCAATGCCGGGGATTACGAAGCGCGGCTCGAGCGCGACGGCGGTGTGATGGTGGATTTCTTGCGGCGCCGTGCCGAGATCCTTCGCGCCCTCGAAGCGAAGGCGGCGGAGTCGAAGGGGTCGCTCGGCAATCCGGGGGAGTACGCGGGCCTGCTCGACGAAGTCACTGCCCTGGTGGAGATGCCAACCGTATACGTAGGCGCGTTCGAGGCCGAGTTCCTCGCCGTGCCGGCGGAATGCCTCGTGCTCACGATGCGCCAGAACCAGAAGTACTTCCCGCTCTTCGATGGCGCGGGAAAGCTCACCCATCGCTTCCTCATCGTGAGCAACATGCGCCTGGATGATCCTGCCAGCATCGTGCAGGGCAACGAGCGCGTGGTGCGCCCGCGGCTGGCCGATGCGCGCTTCTTCTTCGAGACCGACAAGAAGGCGAGGCTTGCCGCGCGCGTAGCGCAGCTGAAAACCATCCTTTATCACAACCAGCTGGGTACCCAGCTTGAGCGCGTCGATCGCCTGGTGAAGATCGCGATGGGCATTCAGGAGGGCCTGCCACGCGGCGCGGCGGGAATCGAGTGGGCGGTGCGCGCGGCCTACCTGGCGAAGGCCGACCTGGTCACGCTGATGGTCGGCGAGTTTCCGGAACTGCAGGGTGTGATGGGGCGCCACTACGCCGAAGGCGACGGCGAGCCTCCGTCGGTCGCGCGCGCGATCGAGCAGCACTACTGGCCGCGGTTCGGAGGCGATGCGCTGCCGACTGGCGACGCGAGCATCGCCGTGGCGCTGGCCGATCGGCTGGACGCCTTGGTGGGCATGTTCTCCATCGGCCAGGCTCCGACCGGGGACAAGGATCCGTTCGCGCTCCGGCGCGCCGCGCTCGGCGTGGTCCGCATCCTCATGGAGACGCCGCTCGAGCTTGAGCTCGAGCCGCTGATCCGTGCCGCCGCCAAGACGCTTCTCAAGGTGGCCCCCGCCGCGGTGGAGCCGCTGGTTGCCGAGGTACGCGATTTCATCCGGGAGCGGCTCGCGAACCTGCTGCGCGAGCGGGGCTACACCGCGCTCGAGGTCGCCGCGGTTCTCGGCGCGGATAGCCCCGAGTCGCGACCCGAGCGCCTCGATCTGATCCCGCTGAGGCTCGACGCGGTGCGGGAGTTCGCGAAGCTTCCCGAGGCCGGCAGCCTCGCCGCCGCGAACAAGCGCATCCAGAACATCCTGCGCAAATCGCCCGGTCGCGATTCGGCCGTGGACCTGATGCTGCTGCAGCTGCCCGAGGAGAAGAAATTGCACCAGACGTTGACGGCGGTGACGTCTCTCGTGAACGCGAAGTTCGCGGCCAACGATTTCACCGGCTCGCTCACGTCGCTCGCTGTCATGTCGCCGGATGTGGACGCGTTCTTCGAGAAAATCCTCGTGAACGCGGAAGAACCCAGGCTGCGGGCGGCGCGCCTGGGCCTGCTGAGCGAGGTGGGTGCGATCATGAACAAGGTGGCCGACATCTCCAAGCTCTCCAGCTAGATGAAGCTCGTCATCCTCGACCGTGACGGCGTCATCAACTTCGACAGCGACCAGTACATCAAGTCGCCCGCGGAGTGGCGCCCCATTCCCGGCTCGATCGAGGCGATCGCGCGGCTGAACCAGAATGGCTTCCGCATCGCGGTTGCCACCAATCAGTCGGGCATCGGCCGCGGCCTCTTCGACATGGCGACGCTCAACGCGATCAACGACAAGATGATGGAAATGGTCTTCCGCCAGGGCGGGCGCATCGACGCGCTCTTCTTCTGCCCCCATACCGCGGCCGAGGAGTGCGCCTGCCGCAAGCCACGTACCGGGATGCTCGAGGAGATCGCCGTGCGCTTCCACACGGAACTGAAGGGCGTTCCGTGCGTGGGCGACAGCCTGAAGGACCTCCAGGCCGCAGAGAGCGTCGGCGGCCAGCCGATCCTGGTGCTGACGGGCAAGGGCGCCAAGACGCGCGCAGACGGGCACCTGCCCAGGAAGACGCAAGTCTTCGAGAGCCTTGCCGAGGCCACGCGCCAGCTCATCGTGCCCGCATGACCACGCTGCGCTCGATCCTCTTCCTCGTGGGAGGCCTCGTCATCACGGCTTTCTTCGGGATCCTCGTGCCGGCGGGAGGCCTCTTCGGCTTCCATGCCGCGGCGTGGATGGCGAGCACCTATACCCGCGTGATGCTGCGGTGGATCGAGTGGTCGGTGGGCATCGGCTACGAGGTCGACGGCTGGGACAACGTCCCCGACTTCCCCGTGATCGTCATGGCCAAGCACCAGTCGGCGTGGGAGACGCTCTTCATGGAGGGACGGCTGCCGCCGCAGTGCTGGATCGTGAAGAAGGAACTCCTGTGGCTGCCGTTCGTGGGCTGGAGCCTGATGGCGATCCGCGCCATCGCGATCGACCGGTCGAGCGGCCAGAGCGCGCGCGAGCAGATCGTGGAGCAGGGCGCCCGGCGGTTGAAGCAGGGCATGTGGGTCTCGATCTTCCCGGAGGGCACGCGCATCGCGCCGGGCAAGACTGGGCGCTACGGCATCGGCGGCGCGATGCTGGCCACGCGGACGGGCACCCCGATCCTGCCGATCGCGCACAACGCGGGCGAGTACTGGCCGCGCTACGCGTTCCGCAAGCGTCCGGGCACGATCAAGGTGGTGATCGGGCCCCTTATCCAGACGGCAGGCCGTGACGTGCTTTCGGTCAACAACGAGGTGCAGGGCTGGATCGAGGGGCAGATGCGTTCGATCTCGCCGGATCGCTATGCCGAGGCGTGAGCTCGTCTCGCGCGACCTGAGGCGCCTCGCGCTCGGCGAGCGGCACATCGACTATGTCCTGGTGCGCCGGCGCGGGCGCCGCGGGGTGGGCCTGAAGGTGGACCAGGCCGGGCTTACCGTGAGCGCCCCCTCCACCATGCCGCTCGGGCGCGTCGAGGCGCTGGTGCGGGAAAGCCAGCCGTGGGTGCTGCGCAAGATCGAGGAGTGGCGCTCGCGGCAGGTGCCGCTCGTATCGTGGGAGGATGGCGCGCCGCTGCCCTATCGCGGCATCGACCTCGCCCTTCGGACCCGCGTCGGGCTGCGCCCGCGTGCCGAACTGGTGGGCGCGGAATTGCAGGTTGCCACCCCCGCCGGCACCGACGCCGAGATCGGGCGGGCGGTCATCGCCTGGTACAAGCGCGTCGCGCGGGCGTATCTCGAGGCGCGGATGCGCGCCCTCGCGCTGAGGGCGGGAATCGAGCCGCCGCGCCTCTTCCTGTCCTCGGCGATGTCGCGCTGGGGAAGCTGCAACTCGCGCCGCGAGGTGCGGATCGCCTGGCGCCTCATCAAGGCGCCCGAAGCGATGATCGACTACGTGATCTGCCACGAGCTCGCGCACCTGCGGCACATGAACCATTCGAAGTCGTTCTGGGCGGAAGTCGAACGCCAATGCCCGGGATTCCGGCAGCTGCGCGATGCCCTCTGCGCGGCCGACCATTTGTATCGCTCTTTCTAGGAGGCACCATGCGACTGCTGCATACCATGATCCGAGTCGGCGACCTGCAGCGCTCGATCGGTTTCTACACCGGGGTCCTCGGCATGAAGCTGCTGCGGCAGAAGGAGTATCCCGACGGGCGGTTCACGCTCGCCTTCGTGGGCTACGGCGACGAGTCCGAGCAGGCGGTGATCGAGCTCACCCACAACTGGGACACGAAGGCCTACGACCTCGGCAACGGCTTCGGTCACCTGGCCGTGGCCGTGCCCGATGCCTACCAGGCTTGCGAAGCGGTGAAGGCGAAAGGCGGGAAGGTGACGCGCGAGGCGGGCCCGATGAAGCACGGTGCCACGGTCATCGCCTTCGTCGAGGATCCCGACGGCTACAAGATCGAGTTCATCCAGCGCGCCTGAGGGCGCGGGGCAGCGCTCAGGTGAGCGCGACCAGCTCCTCGTCGCCCTGCTGCTCGCGCTCGAACTTGAGGAAGTCGTAGTAGCCGCAGCGGCTGCTGTCGGGGTATTTGCGGCAGACGCCCGGGCGCGCCTCATAGACGGTGCAGCGGCGCTTTTCCTGGTCGAACTGGGCGCAGACCGAGTCGAACACCGTGTCCTTGCGGTGGCGCATCATCAGCACGCCTTTGGCGTTGGTCTTGGTGAAGCGGTGCTCGGCCGTGTTGTAGCTCAGCTCGAAGTGCCGTGCCAGGCGCTCGACATCGCGCGTGGTGATCTCGATTTCGGTGTAGGAGCAGCAGTAGCCCGGGCACTTCGAGCAGGAATACTTGGGCGCGGGCTTGGAAGAACGCACCGGTACGGGGAAGGGCTTGCCGTTTTTCATCGTCGTCGTGGGTTGCTGGCTCAGCGGGGATTGTACCCACGCGCATCACTCAATGGAATCGGCCAGCGCGATAAACTCGGCCACCGAGAGCGTCTCGCCGCGCCGGCCGGGATCGATGCCCGTGGTGGCGAACGCATCCTCCCCGACCAACCCGCGCGTGGCATTGCGCAGCGTCTTGCGGCGCTGCGAGAAGGCTTTTGAAACGACCGAGGCAAAGCGCTCCTCATCGCGCGCCACCGCACGGTCCGCCCCCAGCGGCACCATGCGCACCACGGCGGAATCGACCTTTGGAGGCGGGGTGAATGCACCCGGGGGCACGCGCAGCATCGCCTGCATCGAGAACCGGTACTGCAGCATCACCGACAGCCGCCCGTAGTTGGCGGACGCGGGCGCCGCCACCATCCGGTCGACCACCTCCTTCTGCAGCATGAAGCTGCAGTCGCGGATGCGCTCGGCCACCGCCGCAATGCGGAATAGGATCGGCGTCGACACGTTGTAGGGCAGGTTCCCCGCCACGCGCAGCGGCGCCGGGAGAGACGCGAAGTCGAATTCCAGCACGTCGCCTTCGTGGACGGTGACCTGGGTCGCGGGGAACCGGTTGCGCAGCGCCGCCGCGAGGTCGCGGTCGATCTCCACCACGTGCAGATGGCCGAGCGCGGCTACGAGGTGAACGGTGAGCAACCCCGTGCCCGGGCCGATCTCCAACAGCGTTTCACCGGGCCTGGGATCGATCGCGCCCACGACGCGGTCGAGGTAGTGGCGATCGGTCAGGAAGTGCTGCCCGAAGCGCTTGCGGGGCCGCCCGAGCATGCCGGGTGCGCTCAGCCGCGGCGCCCGGCGAGCTCGAAGGCGAGGACGATGGCTTCGCGCAGGCTCCCCGCGTCCACCTCTCCGCTGCCCGCTCGATCGAGCGCCGTGCCATGGTCGACCGAGGTGCGCACGATCGGCAGGCCGAGGGTCACGTTGACCCCGCGGCCGAACGACGCATGCTTGAGCACGGGCAGGCCCTGGTCATGGAACATGGCCAGGGTGGCGTCCGCGCCCTCCAGCATCTTCGGGGTGTAGAGCGTGTCCGCAGGAAACGGTCCCGACACCGCCATGCCTTCCCGTGCGAGGGACTCGATCACTGGTCCGATCACTTCAATCTCCTCGCGCCCGAGGTAGCCGGACTCGCCGGCGTGGGGATTGAGGCCGGCGACCAGGATTCGCGGCCGGGAAATCCCGAAGCGCACGCGCAGGTCGTGGTGGAGGATCCTCAACACCGCTTCCAGGCCCTCTCGGGTGATCGCCGCCGGCACCTCGGACAGGGCGAGGTGGGTGGTGGCCAGCGCCACGCGCAGCCCGCCCCCGACCAGCAGCATCACGACGCGGGGCGTGCCGGTGCGCTCGGCAAGATATTCGGTATGCCCGGTGAAAGCGATGCCGGCGTCATTGATGGTGCTCTTTTGCACCGGCGCTGTGACCATCGCGTCGAATTCTCCGGCCATGCACCCATCGAGGGCGCGGTCGAGGAGCGCGATCACATGGCGGCCGTTGGCGGCATCGAGCCGGCCGGCGCGCACCGCCGCCGGCGCGGACAGCGGCAGCAGCGAAACCGCCGGGGCCGAATCACGCCCCCGATACTCGGGGATGTCCCAGTCGAGGCCGCGCATCCGGGCGCGAGCGGCGACTACCTTCGGATCGCCCACGATCACCAGGCGCCCCGCGAAGCGCTCGGCGGACAACAGGGCGCAGAGATCCGGTCCGATGCCCGCGGGCTCTCCGGCCGTGAGTGCCAGGAGGGGAAGGGCGCCGGACGCCATCCGCTCGCCCGCTGCTACTTCTCGTCGAGCCGGTTCTCGACGAAGGCGCGATCGCGCGCCTGGCGCAGCCAATCCTGGTAGGCCTCGTCGGCCTTGCGTGCGCGGATCGCCGTGCGCGCCGCCACCTTCTTGCGGTCGCCCGAGAGCTCGTCGGATCGCCGCTCGAGCACCTGCACCAGGTGCCAGCCGAACGGCGTCTGCACGGGCTGGCTCACCTCGCTGTCGCGCAGCGCATTCATCACGCGTTCGAACTCGGGCACGGTGTCGCCGGCGGCGACCCACCCGAGCTCCCCGCCCTTGGCGGCGCTCGCGTCCTCGGAATGCAGGCGGGCGAGTTCGGCGAAGTCGGTTCCCGCGACGACCCTCTCGCGCAGGCGCTGCAGCCGCTCGCGCGCCTCGCTCTCGGACAGTCCCTCGCGGGCGCGCAACAGGATATGGCGCACACGGGTCTGCTGCACCCCCTGTGCGGCTGCACGCCCGCGCTTCTCGAGCAATTTCACGATGTGGAAGCCGTTGGGGCTGCGCAGGATGTCGCTCACCTCGCCCGGCTGCAGCTTTTCGAGCGCATCGAGGAAGAGCGACGGCAGGCGCCCCGAAGGGCGCCATCCGAGGCTGCCGCCCTGGGTTGCGTCCGGCGCGTCGGAGTAGGTTGCCGCGATCTGAGCGAAGTTGGTGCCGCGGCGCAGCTCGGAGAGCGCGACCAGCGCGCGGCGGCGGCGCTGCTCGATCTGCTCGGCGCTCGCCTGGGGCGGCACCAGGACCAGCACGTGGGCGAGCCGGAACTCCGAATCGCCCGAGGTTTCCTTGGCTTCGCGCGCGAGCTCGGTGTCGACCTCGGCGTCGGTCACGACGATCGCGTTCTCGACTTCGCGCTCACGCAGGCGCGCAAGCATGATCTCGCTGCGGATGTCCTCGCGGAAGCGCGGGTAGCGAATGCCGTCGCGCTCGAGCGCCTTGCGGAAGTCGATCATGGTGAGGCTGTTTTCCTGCGAGATGCGCTCGATGGTCCGGTCCAGGGCGAGGTCGTCGACCTTGATGCCCGTTTCCTTCGCGAGCTGCACCTGCACCAGGTCGTTGATCATGCGCTCGAGGATCTGGCGCTGCAGGACGTCGGCGGCCGGCAGCTGCCCCCCCTGGCGCTGGATCTGGCGCACGACCAGCTGCACGCGTTCGTTCAGGTCGTTGGCAGTGAGGACCTCGTCGTTCACCACCGCCACGATGCGGTCCACGGCAATGACGCGCGAGGGCGTGGTGGCGAAGCGCTGCTCCATGCGTCCGCCCAACGGCGGCGATGGCGCCTGTGCGACAGCGGAGACGGCGGCGCAGGCGAGCGCAGCGAGGCAAATGCGAAGGTTCAGCGATATGGACATCATGGAGCGATCTCGTCGGAACGGCGGTAGCCGGAGATGTTCTGCCGGATGGTCTCCAGCGGATTGATCCCGATCCTCGACAGCCCGGAAAGCTCGAGCTGGATCTGGAAGGACGTCGAGTATTGCTGGGTCGCCGTGATGAAGCGGTGGGCCACCGCGCGTACCTGCCAGCACCCCGCATTATACTCAAAGCCCGCGAGCCCCTCGAGCAGCTTGCGGTCCTTCGTGCTCCAGTTCCAGCGCGCCAGGCCCGAGAGGTTGCGCGTGATCGGCCATTGCGTCGACAGGTCCACTTGCTCGATGCCCCCGCGCGCCGGATCGAGCGAGTCGATCGAGCCGCGCGCGTAGCGGTACGCGGCGTTCACGATGCGCCCGGGCTCGGGCGCGTAATGCGCCGCCATGGTGAATTTCTGCGAGCGCGACTGGTTGGGGGTGTATTGCAGTCCCACGTCGAGCGACACCGAAGGCGACATCTGGCTCGATGCGAGCGCCACGATGTCGGATGATTTCGCGTCGCCCGCGGCCTCGCCCAGCGTCACCCGCGGCGGGCGGAAGTAGTAGACCTGGCCCAGGGCCGCGCGAAACCGCTCGCGGCCCGTCTCGGACTCGATCAGCCGCGAGGTCAACGCGATGGTGAGCTGGTTCGCGTCGCCCACGCGGTCGCCGCCCACGAAGCGGTTCTCGGTGAAGATCTGCGCGAAGTTGAAGTCGCGCTCCGCGGTGGTGAAGTTCGGCAGCCGCCCCTGGTCGCGATACGGCACGTTGAGGTAGTAGAGGCGCGGCTCGAGCGTCTGCTGGAATGCACGGCTGCCAAACTGCGTCTCGCGGTCGAAGAAGAGCCCCGCGTCGACGCTCGCGACCGGCAGGGATCGGCTCGCGTCCTCGAGCCCTCCGGCGTTCTCGCCCACGTTGTAGCGCGTGAAGTGATATCCGAACTTCGGCACCACGTATCCCCAGCTGCGGCGAAACGGAGCCGACACCGACGGATAGATGATCGCGCGCTGGCCGTTGACGAGCGTCGGATGGCGGAAGTTGGAGGCTTCGCTGAAGAACTGCCAGTCGACGCCATGGAAGTTCTGCTGCACGCCGGACGCGACCAGGCGCGGGACGATCCGGTAGGGAATCGGGACCGGCGGCCCCAGCGGGTCCTGCAGCGTCTGGTAGCCGAGGGCCCGCGCCGACAAGGACCACACCTCATCCTCGAAGAAGACCATGGCGTCGCGCGGCAGGTTGGTCTGCGACGTTGCGGCGATCTTGGTCGACAGGTCGCGGAAGTAGCCGTCGTCGGAAACCTTCTGGGCGTTGACCGCCGCGCGCCATCCGCCCCACAGGCTCTGCTCGTGCCTGATGCCGAGGAAGTAGCGGTCCGTTTCGGCAATGCGGTCCTGAGGCAGGAATTCGCCCTCGAGCTGGCCGGCGTAGCGCGGGTCGAGATAGCGGAACTCCCCGCCCAGTTGCAGCCCACGCTTGGTGTAGAGCTTGGGGGTGAACGTCGCGTCGCGGTTCTCGGCAATGTTCCAGTAGTACGGAAGCGCCGCTTCGAAGCCGCTCTTCCCCGAGGTGCCGAAGGTGGGCGCTAGGAAGCCGGTCTTGCGCTTGTTGTCGAGCGGGAACGACAGGTAGGGTGTGTACAGGATCGGCAAGCCGAGGAAGTACACCGTCGTGTTGTAGGCGGTGCCGACGTTGCGGCTGCTATCGATCTCGAGGTCGCGCACGCGGATGAACCAATCGTCGCGCGGCACGGGACAGGAGGTGTATTCGGCGCGCACCAGCCGGCTCTTCTGCTCGGGCTCGAGCAGCGCCATCGCCGCTTGTCCCCGCGAGGCCTGGCGGCGCTCCCCCGTCCGGGGAAACTCGAACGTCGGCGATTCCATCTCGCCGGTGTCGTTGTCGAGGTTGTAGCGCAACCGCGGTCCGCTCGCCGTATCGCCGGCGCGCTCCAGGCGCACCGCGCCGGTCGCGATGGCGACCTGCTCGTCAACGGAGTATTCGACTCGGTCGGCGCGGATGGTGGCGCCGCGCTGGCGCATCGTCACATTGCCGGTGGCGACGATGTTCTTGTCCTGCTCGCCCTGGATGCGGTCTGCCTCGAGGAACTTGGCGCTGTCGCGCTCGGGCCTCGAAGGCGCGAGGCGCAGCTGTCGCTCGAGCTTGAGGCGCAATCCCTCCGGTAGCTGCGCGCCGGGGAGCCCGGGAGCCATGGCGCACAGGAGCGCGAAGATAGCCGACCGGAGGCGTCTCGACATCGAGGAAATTGCGGGGCGAATGCTAGAATGACCAGCGAAGGATACACGCAAAACCTCGCCTCGCTCCTCCCCATGGATGACCGTTTTCACGCCCTCGATGCGTGGCTTCGCGCGACGCTGCGCGGCACCGATTTCCGGATGGAGCCGGCCTCCGCCGACGCGAGCTTCCGCCGCTATTTCCGCGTCTTTCCCGCTGCAGGTCCCACTCGAATCGCGATGGATGCGCCGCCCGAGCGCGAGGATAGCGCCGCATTCGTACGCGTCGCGTCGCTGCTTTCCCGGGCCGGACTGAACTCCCCGCAGGTGCTGGCACAAGACCTGGCGCAGGGCTTCCTGCTGCTCACCGATCTCGGGACCACGCCGTACATGGCGGCGCTGCGCGAGGGTCGCGACGTCGACCGGCTGTTCGGCGATGCCACCGGGGCGCTGGTGCGCTGGCAGGCGGCGAGCCGCGACGGCGAGCTCCCGGAATACGACGAGGCGATGCTGCGGCGCGAGCTGTCGCTCTTTCCCGACTGGTACGTTGCGCGCCATCTCGGCGTGGAGCTGTCGGCGGCGCAGCGCGAATCGCTCGAGGGCGTCTTCCGCGTGGTGTTGCGGCGCAATCTCGCCGAACCCCGCGTCTACGTGCACCGCGACTACATGCCGCGCAACCTCATGGTGTGCGAGCGCAACCCCGGCATCCTCGATTTCCAGGACGCAACCTACGGGCCCATCAGCTATGACGTGGCCTCGCTATTCCGCGACGCCTTCATCAGCTGGGAAGAGGAGCGCGTGCTCGACGGAACCGTGCGCTACTGGGAGAAGGCGCGCAAGGCGGGGCTTCCGGTACGCGCGGACTTCGCCGAGTTCTGGCG
>JALYSB010000222.1 GCA_030855025.1 Pseudomonadota bacterium | reverse complement strand
GGGGACAACATCAAGATGACGGTGACGCTGATCGCCCCCATCGCGATGGAGGAGGGGCTGCGTTTCGCGATTCGCGAAGGCGGTCGCACCGTCGGCGCAGGCGTCGTTTCCAAGATTCTCGAGTAGTGGAAGTAGGCCAGTAGCTCAATTGGCAGAGCGGCGGTCTCCAAAACCGCAGGTTGGGGGTTCGAGACCCTCCTGGCCTGCCACCAGTTGAAGAAGAAACGGACGAAATGGCGGAACGGATCAAGATTGCAATCGCGGCGCTGATCGCAGTGGGCGGCCTGTTCGCGTTCTATGCGCTTGGCGCCCAGCCGACGATCATCCGCCTGGCAGTGCTGCTGGGCGCGCTCGCGGCGGCGGTCGTGCTGATGTGGTTCACCGAGAACGGTCGCACGTTTTTCGCGTTCTCGCGCGAATCGTGGGATGAGGCCAAGCGCGTCGTCTGGCCGACGAGGAAGGAAACCCTGCAGACCACCGGTGTCGTGTTCGTATTCGTGTTCACGATGGCGCTGTTCCTCTGGCTGGTCGACACGGGGCTCCTGTGGATCACGCAGAAGTTGCTGGGGACCGGGGGATGAACACGAACACGAACACGACGATGCGCTGGTACGTGGTGCACGCCTATAGCGGACAGGAGAAGAGCATCCAGCAGGCGCTCATGGACCGCATCAAGAGGTCCGGGATGGCCGACAAGTTCGGCCAGGTGCTGGTGCCCGTGGAGGAGGTGGTGGAGATGAAGGCGGGACAGAAGGCGATCAGCGAGCGCCGCTTCTTCCCCGGCTACATCCTGGTCCAGATGGACATGACCGACGAGACGTGGCACCTGGTGAAGAGCACGCCGAAGGTGACCGGCTTCATCGGCGGGTCCGCAATGCGCCCCACGCCGATCTCGGACAAGGAAGTCGCCAACATCCTGCACCAGGTGCAGGAAGGGGTGGAAAAGCCGAAGCCCAAGGTGCTGTTCGAGGTGGGCGAGTCGGTCCGCGTGACCGAAGGGCCGTTCACGGACTTCAACGGCAACGTCGAGGAAGTGAATTACGAGAAAAGCAAGATCCGCGTCTCGGTACTGATTTTCGGGCGCGCGACGCCGGTGGAGCTGGATTTCGGTCAGGTCGAGAAGGCCTGAAGGATTTTTGTGCCGACGCCGGGCGGTTTCCCGGCGACTTGAACGGGGAGGCCGCTTCACGGCGTCCGCTCGCACCCGAGGAGAAGCACCGTGGCAAAGAAGATCGTCGGCTTCATCAAGCTGCAGGTGCCGGCAGGCAAGGCGAATCCCTCGCCGCCCATCGGCCCCGCGCTCGGCCAGCGCGGCCTGAACATCATGGAATTCTGCAAGGCCTTTAACGCCCAGACCCAGAAGGTGGAGCCGGGCCTGATGCTGCCGGTCGTCATCACCGCGTACGCGGACAAGAGCTTCACGTTCATCCTGAAGTCGCCGCCCGCGTCGGTTCTGATCCGCAAGGCCCTCAAGATCGACAAGGGCAGCAAGACGCCGCACACGGAAAAGGTTGGCAAGCTCACACGCAAGCAGGCCGAGGAGATCGCCAAGACCAAGCAGCCCGATCTGACGGCCGCCGACCTCGACGCCGCGGTGCGCACGATCGCCGGAAGCGCCCGCAGCATGGGCGTCGAAGTGGAAGGGGTCTGACATGGCCAACCTCTCCAAGCGGGTCAAGCAGATCAATGCGCTCGTGGACCGCACCAAGGCCTATGAGCTGAAAACCGCCCTGGACCTGGTCAAGAAGACCGCCACGGCAAAGTTCGACGAATCGATCGACGTCGCGGTGAACCTCGGCATCGATGCGAAGAAGTCCGACCAGGTGGTGCGCGGGAGCGTGGTGCTTCCGCGTGGCACCGGCAAGACGGTGCGCGTGGCGGTGTTCGCGCAGGGCGCGAACGTCGAGAAGGCGAAGAATGCCGGAGCGGACATCGTCGGCTTCGAAGACCTCGCCGAGAAGATCAAGGGCGGATTCATGGACTTCGACGTAGTGATCGCCACGCCGGACGCCATGAAGGTCGTGGGCCCCTTGGGGCAGGTGCTGGGCCCGCGCGGGCTGATGCCCAACCCGAAGGTCGGCACCGTGACGCCGAACGTCGAGGAAGCCGTTCGCAACGCCAAGGGCGGCCAAGTGCAATACCGCGCGGACAAGTCGGGAATCGTGCAATGCACGATCGGGCGCGCGTCGTTCCCGGTGGATGCGCTGGTCGAGAACCTCGAGGCACTCATCGTCGCGATCAACAAGGCGAAGCCCGCGTCGACGAAGGGGATCTACCTGAAGAAGGTGTCGGTCTCCAGCACCATGGGCGTGGGCATCCGCATCGACCAGGGGGTGTTCGGGGGCGGAATGCCGGCCGCGCAGTAAAGGAAATTGGATCCCCGATGACTCGGGGATTCTCGCCCTGCGCGATCCGAAGATCGCAACGGGCTCGAACTTTGGGCCCCGTCCCTGCTGCAAGGGGGGCGGGGGTTATCAAAGACCGTCGGCGCCCCGATTTGAACCGGGGCTTAAACGCGGGGAAGCTTCCCGAGGCCAACGCAGATGGCGCACCGAAGACAGGTTTTCCCGCGGGTTTGCGGGCGCTCCTGACGAGAGGTCGCTATGTTTAAGGAGAAGGACCTTGAGTCTGAATCTTGAAGAGAAGAAGGAAGTCGTGGCGGAGGTCTCCGCTCGTCTGGCCAAAGCGCAAGCGGTGGTGCTTGCCGAGTATCGCGGCCTGGCGGTCGAGCAGATCACCGTCCTGCGTTCGCAGGCGCGCGCTTCCGGCGTCTACCTTCGAGTGATGAAGAACTCCCTCGCGCGCCGCGCGGTCAAGGGAACGCCGTTCGAGAAGCTGTCCGACCAGATGGTCGGCCCGCTCGCCTACGGCATTTCCGACGATCCCGTGGCAGCCGCGAAGGTGCTCCACGCTTACTCGAAGGGCAACGACAAACTCGTCATCAAGGGTGGGGCGATGCCCAACTACCTGATGACGGCCAAGGAAATCGGCAATCTTGCCACCCTGCCCGGCCGCGAGGAGCTGCTCTCCATGCTGCTCGGCACGATGCAGGCGCCGATCGCCAAGTTCGTCCAGACGCTCAACGAAGTGCCGTCCAGGTTCGTCCGCACCGTCGCGGCCGTCCGGGACCAGAAGGAGAAGGCTGCGGCCTGATCCTCCACGACCCATTTAAATCACTGATCAGGAGCCCCAAATCATGGCTGTCGCCAAGCAAGAAATTCTCGACGCGATCGGGAGCATGACCGTCCTCGAGCTCTCGCAGCTCATCAAGGACATGGAAGAGAAGTTCGGCGTGTCCGCCGCCGCCGCTGCAGTGTCCGTCGCCGCTCCCGCGGCCGGTGGCGCCGCCGCAGCCGCCGAAGAGAAGACCGAGTTCACCGTGGTCCTACTCGCGGCGGGCGAGAACAAGGTGAACACCATCAAGGCCGTGCGCGAAGTGACGGGCCTGGGCCTGAAAGAGGCCAAGGACCTGGTCGACGGCGCGCCGAAGCCCGTGAAGGAAGGCATCAACAAGGCCGAGTCCGAGGCGCTCAAGAAGAAGCTGGAAGAAGCTGGCGCGAAGGTCGAGGTCAAGTAAACCGTAGAAGAGTGCAAAGGCAAGCCTCTTGGGGCTTGCCTGTGTTCTCTGAAGCGACTGCAGAGGACGGGTTTGGTCGGGCCGTGCGTTCCAGTACGGCTGTCCGCCAGCGGCTCGTAGGGGCGAGCCACCATGCCCAATAGCGCCAGTCGGGTGCAAACAACGGCGCGCGCTCGCGTCCGTGATTCCCGGAGCCCCCATGACCTACTCGTTCACCGAGAAGAAACGTATCCGCAAGAGCTTCGCCAAGCGTGCGGCCGTGCTGGATGTGCCATTCCTGCTCGCCACACAGATCAACTCGTACGCGGAGTTCCTGCAGGCCGAGGTTCCCGGAGACACCCGCAAGGAGATGGGCCTGCAGTCGGCCTTCAAGTCGGTGTTCCCGATCTCGAGCCACTCGGGCAACGCCCGCCTGGAATTCGTGAGCTACGTGCTCGGCGAGCCGCCCTTCGACGTGGTCGAATGCCAGCAGCGCGGCCTCACGTTTGCGAGCCCGCTGCGCGCCAAGGTGCGCCTCACGATCATGGACCGCGAGGCTTCCAAGCCCACGGTGAAGGAAGTGAAGGAGCAGGAGGTCTACATGGGCGAGATCCCGCTCATGACCCGCAACGGCTCCTTCGTGATCAACGGCACCGAGCGCGTCATCGTCTCCCAGCTGCATCGCTCGCCCGGCGTGTTCTTCGAGCACGATCGCGGCAAGACCCATTCGTCGGGCAAGCTTCTCTTCTCGGCGCGCGTCATCCCCTACCGCGGCTCGTGGCTCGACTTCGAGTTCGACCCCAAGGACTACCTCTATTTCCGCGTCGATCGCCGCCGCAAGATGCCGGTGACCATCCTGCTGAAGGCCCTCGGCTACAAGCTCGAGCAGATCCTCGAGCAGTTCTTCGCCTTCGACACGTTCCATTTCACCAAGAAGGGCATCGAGTTCGAAGTGGTGCCTGAGCGCATGCGCGGCGAGATCGCCAAGTTCGACATCACCACGAAGGCGGGCAAGGTCATCGTCCAGAAGGACAAGCGGATCACGGTGAAGCACATCCGCGAGATGGAAACCGCGGGCATGAAGAAGCTTTCGGTGGAGCCCGACTTCCTGCTCGGGCGCACGATCGCCAAGAAC
>JALYSB010000221.1 GCA_030855025.1 Pseudomonadota bacterium | reverse complement strand
ACTTTGGCCATGAAGCTCACCATCCGCCGAATCGGCAACTCCCTCGGGGTGATCATCCCGCGGGCGCAGCTCGCCGCGTGGGGCGTCACCGAGGGCGGGCAGATGGAAGTCACGGACGGCGGCATTCGTCCGCTCCGGAAGGCCTCGGCCCACGAGGCGCTCGACGAGCTCAAGCTCGCCCTCGCGCGCGCGGTGGTCGACCGCTATCCCCCCGCGCGAATCCGTGCCCAGATCGCGGCCAACCTCCACCGCTGGAAGGCGCGGGGCAGCTGGGTGTCCGCGTACGACGAATGGAAGGCGATCGCAGGTTCGGGCGACGACGGCGCGCTCTTCGCCGCAATGCTGGGCCGCGACGAGCGCTCGCAAAGGCTGCGCCAGTCGATGCCCTTCGTGGGCCTGCTTCCCCGTGACGTGGTGCGGCGGCTGAATGAAGAAGCGGCAGGTTGACCACGTCCTGCGCGCGGCGGGGCGCATCACCGGCGACAAGCGCTTCGTGATCGTCGGCAGCCAGGCGCTGCACGGCAAGCACCCGGATGTCGCCGACGAGATCTGCATGTCGGCCGAGGTCGACCTGATCGCGAAGTCCCTGCCCGATCGCACCGAGTGGCTGAACGCCATCGGGGCGGATTCCCCCTTTCACGAAGAGTTCGGCTACTACGCCGATCCGGTCGACGAATCCACGGCGATGCTCCCGCGCGGCTGGAAGGCGCGCCTCGTGAACCTGGCCGAGGGCGACACCGAAGGCGTGCGCGGACTTTGCCTCGATCCGCACGACCTCGCGATCTCGAAGTACTACGCGCGCCGCGAGAAGGACCTCGTGTTCAACCGCGAGCTCGCGCGCAGGGGATTCGTGAAGAGGGCGCGGCTTCGGGAGCTGGTTGATGCGACGCCGGTTCCGGCGGACGTGAAGGCGCGGATGAAGGCGGATATCGAGCGGGATTTCGGGTCCGTGCGCGGATAGCCGCCGCCGCTCGAACAGGACCAGCAAGTTTCAAGGCCGGCCTTCTAGCGCTTCACCTCAACCTTGTCGACCTGAATTCCCCACGAGGGAATCGCGGCGTTCATGTGAGTACGGATTTCGTCTTCGATGCCCTTGCGCTCGAAGACCAATGCGTCCGTCGATCGCCCGGCGAGGACGGTCCTGAACGTCGTCTCCGCGAGCCCCGCCATCGCATGTCGATAGTCGGCTACTCCGAGGATGGCTTTGGCGGGGTCGAGCACGCGGTATGTGACGATCGCGTTGGGCAGCTCGGCCGTCGTCTCCCGCATGTCCACGCGAGTCATGGTTTGCAGTATTGGAATCATGAACACCAGGCCCGGACCCTTGACGCCCGAAACTTTGCCCAGGGTGAAGATCACCGCACGTTGGTGGTTGGGGAGGATGTGGATCATCGGTAGCGCCTACGCGGGGATGACAATTCTAACGCGCGGCTTTCGCCCTTGCGATCGCGTCCTTGGCTTCGATCCACGCATTCAGGTCCCGCGTGAGAAGGCCCTCCAGCGATTCGGCGGGCGCGGAAGCGTGGCAAGGCTCACCCCCCTGACCCGCCAGGCTCGCCCGCGCCGGCTCGAGGGCGGCTGCGTTTCCGTACACCCGCACCACCTCTCCTCCGTTCGATTCGACGTACTGCGCGATCCTATCGGCCTGGTCGAGCCCCGCGCAGCAGCTGAAGTCAGGACCGTAGAACTCGAAGCGCGTGCCGTCGGTGAAGACGAGGAACACCTGGGTCGTGGGGTAGTGGCGGCCGCCGTTGGCGTACACCACGGCGGCGATTTGCTTGCCGATGATGTCTTTGAGGCCGGATTTCATGGGAATTGGGCCCCGGGCCATCGATGCAAATGCATCGCCCGGGGCGACATGTTAGCGACGGTGGCCGAATGCATCGCCCGGGGCGACATGTTAGCGACGGTGGCCAACGGTCACCACCGCATCATCCGGCCCGATGACGGCGTAGGCGCCGAGAAAGCGCTCGAAGCGCGGGAAGAGCTCGCCCAGGGCTCGGGCAGCGCGACGCCGGGAGCGCTTGTCGAAGCGCACGATACGGCAGCCGCGATGGTCGTGCGCCTCCCGGCCGTACTCCAGCAGCACGTCGAGGACGGCAGGGGAAATGCCGCGCTGCTGCATGCGCACGCGGGCGTGGGTAGTGAGAGGAGCTTGCACGGGTGCACCTCCGATCGTTCCTGCGGAGTTGGCGGGAAGTCATGGGGGCACACTAAAGGTGGCCAAGCTCATGGGATGAGCTACCTCGGGCGAGCGGCGCCCCAGCCATTGCTGCGGTGCACATTGCGGACGGCGAACAGCGCGCCTATTCTGCAACCGGTTGCACAAACGGGATCCCCGATGGCCGAATACCTGAAGCAGGCTGCGCCCAAGGAGCCGAAGGACCGCCGCAAGCTGGAGGAAACCGTGCGTTCGATGCTGGACCGCATCGCCGCCGAGCGCGACGTGGCGGTGCGGCATTATGCGCGCGAGCTCGATCGGTGGGAGCGCCCCGATTTCCGTGTGACCGAGGACGAAATCCGCCAGGTCGCCGCGCGCCTGCCGGAAACCTTCAAGCAGGATTTCGAGTATTGCCGCAAGCAGGTGACCGAGTTCGCGCGCCGCCAGCTCGACACCATGGCGCCGCTGGAAACCGAGGTGTCCGAAGGGGTCACGCTCGGGCACAAGCACATCCCGGTCTCCACCGCGGGCTGCTACGTGCCCGGGGGCAAGTATCCGCTGATCAGCTCGGCCATCATGAGCGTCGGTACCGCGAAAGTCGCGGGCGTGAAGCGTGTCGTGGCGTGCGCGCCCCCGCGTGATGCCTCCGGCATGTATCCGCACACGCTCTACGCGCTGCACGCGTCCGGCGCGGACGAGATCTACCACCTGGGCGGCGTCCAGGCGTTCGCCTCGATGGCCTATGGATGCGTCGGCATGCCCGCGGTGGACATGGTGACGGGCGCCGGCAACCCGTTCGTGGCGGAGGCCAAGCGCCAGCTCTTCGGCATGGTGGGCATCGATCTCCTCGCCGGGCCCACCGAGATCCTCGTCATCGCCGATGATTCGGCGGATCCGGCGCTGGTCGCCACCGACCTCCTCGGCCAGGCCGAGCACGGGCCGGACAGCCCCGCGTGGCTCGTGACCACTTCACGGGCACTCGGCCTCGCGGTGATCAAGGAGATCGAGCGGCAATTGCCGGCGCTGCCCACGCGCGCCATGGCCGAAGCCGCGTGGCGCGACCATGGCGAGGTCGTCATCGTCGCCGACGACGACGAGGCGATCGCGATCAGCGACCGCTATGCGCCCGAGCACCTCGAAGTCCAGACGCGCCGCAACGACTACTACCTCGAGAGGCTGCGCAACTACGGCAGCCTCTTCGTGGGCGAGGAAAGCACGGTCGCGTACGGCGACAAGGGCGTGGGCACCAACCACACGCTCCCCACCAGCGGCGCCGGGCGCTACACCGGCGGGCTCTGGGTGGGGAAGTTCATCAAGACGGTGACCTACCAGAAGCTCACCGCGAAGGCGAGCCACGCGATCGCGCCCATCGTCTCGCGCATCTGCGAGGCCGAAGGGATGATGGCCCACAAGTTCACCGCCGACGTGCGCACCGAGCGCTACGGCTGACCCGAAGGAAAAACCACAAGGAGGGGAAGATGGACGACAACAAGGCAGGACGCTCGCGCCGCAAGTTCCTCGAAGACATGTCGCTGCTCGCCACCGGGGCGGCCGCAGGCGTCCTCGTGCCCGCGTTGCCCGCGTTCGCGCAGGCGAAATCCGCCGCCACTGGAACCGTGCGCGTCTGGGGCGAGCCCGGCCCCTACGGCGGCGTGGCCGTGGACGGGATGAACGAGTGGGCGTCGAAGTTCGCCCCCGGGCTCAAGTTCCAGATCGAGTCGCTCTCCTGGGACAGCGTGTACGTGAAGCTGATGACCGACCTGGCCGCCCGCCGGCCCGCCAACTGCATCAGCGTGGAATCCCCCATCGCCATGCAGCTCATGGCCCAGGGCCTGCTGGAGCCCGTTGACGACATCGTGAAGCAGGTCGGCCGCGACCGCCTGATCGACGGCGCCAAGTGGGAGTACTGGGGCGCGTGGAAAGGCAAGCAGTACGTGCTGCCGGCGCATCACCAGCCGCACCTGCTGCTCGTGCGCCAGGACATCGTCACCGAGCTGGGCCTGGGCGATCCCGACAAGTGGGACTGGAACGACCTGCTCAATGCCGCGCGCACCATCACCGAGAAGAAGAAGGACATGGCCGGCATCTCGCTCGCCCTCGGCCGCAACCTCTGCACCGACTACCACTTCGCCGCCCTGCTGCACTCGGCCGGCGGGCGGATGTTCGATGCCGGCAAGCAGTTCGAGGTGGTGTTCGACAGCCCCGCCACGGTCGAGGCGCTGGAGTACGTGAAGGCGCTGCAGCCCTACATGCCGAAGGGCGCCGTGAGCAACGGCTTCCTGGAAGTGGTGGACTCGATCGTCACGGGCAAGGCGGCCATGGCCTTCTACTGGGGGCGGCCGTACGGGCGCGCCTGGGACGAGAACAAGGAAGTCTTCAAGAACCTCGAGGCCTACAACCACGCGCGCCATCCGAGGACGGGCTCGCGCTCGAACTGGAACGACTTCCAGGGCTGGTGCATTCCGAAGGCCAACAACGCGTACATCAAGGAGGTGAAGGCGGCGCTCGCGTACTACCAGACCTCCAAGGTGTGGCCGGTGCGCT
>JALYSB010000058.1 GCA_030855025.1 Pseudomonadota bacterium | reverse complement strand
GGCGATCGGCTGGGCCGTGTTCCTGATCCTCCTGGGCTGGGCGTGGAAGGGCGCCGACATGCGCCCGATCGACCTGTTCCGCGATTCGTCGAACATGACGAAATTCCTCGCGGAGTTCTTCCCGCCGAATTTCCGCGAGTGGCGCTCGTACCTGCGCGAGATGATCGTGACGGTGCACATCGCGGTCTGGGGTACGGTGCTCGCGATCGTGTGCGCGATCCCCTTCGGTCTCCTGTCGTCGTCGAACATCGTGCCGGTCTGGGTGTACCAGCCGGTGCGCCGGCTCATGGATGCCTGCAGGGCGATCAACGAGATGGTCTTCGCGATGCTCTTCATCGTCGCCGTCGGCCTGGGCCCGTTCGCCGGGGTCCTGGCCCTCTGGATCCATACGACGGGCACGCTGGCCAAGCTCTTTTCCGAGGCGGTCGAGGCGATCGACCCGCGGCCGGTCGAGGGAGTGCGCGCCACGGGAGCGAGCGCGCTCGAGGAGATCTTCTATGGCGTGATCCCCCAGGTGATGCCGCTCTGGATCTCGTACTCGCTCTATCGTTTCGAATCGAATGTGCGCTCGGCGTCGGTCGTCGGAATGGTCGGCGCGGGCGGCATCGGCGTGATCCTCTACGAGGTGATCCGCGGCTTCGAGTACGCCCAGACCTGCGCCGTGATGCTGATCATCATCGTCTTCGTGAGCTCGATCGACCTGCTGTCGGCGCGCATCCGCAAGCTCTTCATCTGACCATGTGGCGCTATCACAACCCGGTCGCGGTTCATTTCGGATGGGGTGCGCTCGAGCGGCTGCCGCAGGTCGTGGGCGACCGGGAGGTGGTGGCGATCACCTTCCCCGAGGCGCGCGCGGCCGGGATCGAGGGGCGGCTCGAGGCGCTGCTGGGGTCGCGGCTGCGTGCGGTGGTGAGCGACGTCGCGCCCAATCCCGAGGTTGAATGGTTTCGCGCGAAGTACGCGGGTTTCTGGAAGCGCCACGCCGGCTCGACGCTGGTCGCGATCGGCGGCGGCAGCGCGATCGATACCGCGAAGCTGCTCCAGGTCGCCACGCGCGAGGGTAGCTTCGAGAGCCTCTTCGTGGCACTCGCCGCGGGCCGCCAGCCCGAGGTGGCGCGCGCCTTCCCGCTCATCGCGGTGCCGACCACGGCGGGCACCGGCAGCGAGGCCACGCCCTGGGCCACGCTCTGGGACCGCAGTTCGGCAGTGCCCCGGAAGCACTCCCTGCACGTGGCCGAGACCTGGCCGGAAGCGGCACTGGTCGATCCCGAGCTCACGCTCTCCGCACCCGCGGCAGTCACCCGCAACAGCGCGCTCGATGCGCTTTCGCATTCGCTCGAGTCCATCTGGAACGTGAACTCGAACCCGGTTTCCGACACGCTCGCGGTCGAGAGCGCGCGCACCGTGATCGCGACCTTGCCGGGGTTGATCGCCACGCCCTCGAGCCGCGAGCTCCGGACCGACATGTCGCGGGGCGCCCTGATGGCGGGACTCGCATTCAGCAACACGCGTACCGCGCTGGCCCACTCGATCTCCTACGAAATGACGCTGCGTCACGGCCTGCCCCACGGCTTGGCGTGCTCATTCACGCTGCCGCTGGTCTGGAGGCTCGCCGCCGGTGCCGACCCGGCGCGCGATGCGGTGCTCGCGCGAATTTTTGGCGCCGACGTGCCCACCCCCTGGACGCGGCTCGCGGCGTTCCTCCACGAGGTGGGTGTGGGGACCGCCTTCGCCGACTATGGCGTTGCCGCGGGTGAAGCCCGTGGCATGATCGAACTCGCGCTCGAGGGCGCGCGGGGAAAGAACTTCGTCAACCCCGCACCCCGGCTGGACGAATCCATCGCTTGAGAAAATGTCTTTGCAAACAAGGGAGAATTGAAATGAAAGCGCCGCTTCGCCACATCGCCGTACTGCTTGCCGCCACCTTCGCCATCGCACCGTCTGCCTACGCCCAGAAAACCGAGTTGCTGGTCTACACCGCCCTCGAGACCGACCAGCTCAAGGCCTACACCGAGTCGTTCCAGAAGACCAACCCGAACATCGACCTCAAGTTCGTGCGCGACTCGACCGGGGTCATCACCGCCAAGGTGCTGGCGGAGAAGGCGAATCCCCAGGCCGACGTGATCATGGGCGTGGCCGCCTCGTCGATGGAGATCTTCAAGGCCGAAGGCATGCTCGCGCCCTACGCGCCCGCAGGCTTCGGCGCACTCAATCGCAAGTTCAGCGACGCTGCAAATCCGCCCTCGTGGGTAGGGATGGACGTGTTCGCGGCGGTGGTTTGCTACAACACCGTCGAGGGTGCGAAGAGGAACATCCCCAAGCCCGAGACCTGGGCGGACCTCATCAAGCCGGTCTACAAGGGGCAGATCACGATGCCGAACCCGGCCTCGAGCGGCACCGGTTACTTCGACGTGACCGCGTGGCTCCAGACCATGGGCGAAGCGGGCGGCTGGAAGTACATGGACGCGCTGCACGAGAACATCGCGCAGTACACCCACTCGGGCTCGAAGCCGTGCCGCCAATCGGGCGCGGGCGAGTTCGTGGTCGGCATCTCGTTCGACTTCCGCGGCAACGACGTGAAGGCCAAGGGCGCGCCGGTCGAGCTGGTGTTCCCCAAGGAGGGTCTGGGCTGGGACATCGAGGCCTCGGGGATCGTGAAGACCACGAAGAAGATGGACGCGGCGAAGAAGCTCATGGACTGGACGGCGACCCAGGAAGCCAACCAGGCGTACTCGAAGAACTTCGCGATCGTAGCGCACCCGGCGGTGAAGCCCGCGCTCGCGCACATCCCGGCCGACCTCGAGTCCCGGCTGATCAAGAACGACTTCGCCTTCGCCGCGAAGAACCGCGACAAGATCCTCACGGAGTGGCAGAAACGCTACGCCGCGAAATCCGAGCCTAAGTGACGGCGCGCAAGAGGCTCGATAGCGGCGTCATCCCCGAGGCGTCGGGGATCCAATGCATCGCGAGCGGATGGGGCCCCGGGCCGCTGCCGCAGTAGCGGCGCCCGGGGCGACGAGTTGATGGGCTTCCTCGAAATCCGCGGAATTCGCAAGGAGTTCGGCAGTTTCGTGGCGTTGAAGGGCGTGAGCCTCGAGGTGCGCCAGGGGGAGCTCATCTGCTTCCTCGGACCCTCGGGGTGCGGGAAGACCACGCTCTTGCGGGTCATCGCGGGGCTCGAGGTCCAGAGCGCGGGTGAGATCCGCCAGGCGGGGCGCGACATCTCGCGCCTGCCGCCGATGGAGCGCGACTACGGCATCGTGTTCCAGTCGTACGCGCTGTTTCCCAACCTGTCGGTCGCCGACAACGTGGCATACGGCCTGGTGAACCGCCGCATGGCCCGGCCGGCGCGCGCGGCGCGCGTGAAGGAGTTGCTCGAGCTCGTGGGCCTGCCCGACAGCGGCGCGAAATTCCCCGCCCAGCTGTCCGGCGGCCAGCAGCAGCGCATCGCGATCGCGCGCGCGCTCGCAACATCGCCCGGTTTGCTGCTGTTGGACGAGCCGCTCTCGGCGCTCGATGCGCGCGTGCGGGTGCGCTTGCGCGGCGAGATCCGCAGCCTCCAGCAGCGCGTGGGCATCACGACGATCCTCGTCACCCACGACCAGGAGGAGGCGCTGTCGATGGCCGACCGGATCGTGGTGATGAAGGAGGGGCAGATCGAGCAGATCGGCACGCCGCCGGAAATCTACGGGCGACCCGCCACGCCGTTCGTCGCCGATTTCGTCGGCAAGACCAACCTGCTGCCGGCCACCCGCATGGGGGAGGACCGGGTGCAGGTGGGCGAGCAGCGCTTCCAATGCCCGGCGATGAACGGCATCGCCAACGGCGCGGTGCTGAACCTCTTCTTCCGCCCAGAGGACGTCACGGTGCGCGGGGTGAATAGCGCGACCCCCAACTCGGCGGCCGCCGTGGTCGAGAAGGTCGAATTCCTGGGGGCCTTCTCGCGCATCACCTTTCGCCTCACCGGCATCGACCAGCCGCTCACCGCGGACCTGTCGCTCAACGACATGGCTGAGTTCCACCCGAAGCCGGGCGACACGCTCCGCGTCGCGATCCCCGCGGACCGGCTGCGCATCTTCGGATGAGCGCCATCCCGCGGCAGGCGGCAGTCCTGCCGTTCTTCCTCAAGGTCCACTGGACCGACCGGATCGCCCACGCGATCCTCGTCGTCGCCGGCCTGACGCTCGCGGTCTTCCTGCTGTTCCCGCTCGCGGCGATCCTGGTGAAGAGCGTGCAGAACCGCGCGGGCGACTTCATCGGCTTGGGCAACTTCGCCGACTACTTCCGCACGCCGGCGCTCGCGCGCTCGATCTGGAATAGCGTTTGGGTCTCCACCCTGGTGACCGCGATCACGATCCCGCTCGCGTTCACCTTCGCCTATGCGCTCACGCGCAGCTGCATGCGCTTCAAGAAGGTGTTGCGCAACGTGGCACTGGTGCCGATCCTCGCCCCCTCGCTCCTCGCGGCGATTTCGTTCATCTTCTGGTTCGGCAACCAGGGGCTGCTGAAGGGATTGCTGCTGGGCGCTCAGATCTACGGCGCGCCCGGGATCGTGATCTCGCTCGTGTTCGCGACCTTTCCCCACGCCCTCATGATCCTGGTGACCGCGCTGTCGCTCACCGACGCGCGCCTCTACGAAGCGGCCGACGCGCTCGGCACCCGCACCACCCGCAAGTTCTGGACGATCACCGTGCCGGGCGCCAAGTACGGCCTCATCAGCGCCGCGATGGTGGTCTTCACCTACGCGCTCTCCGACTTCGGCATTCCCAAGGTGATCGGCGGCAACTTCAACATGCTCGCCACCGACATCTTCAAGCTGGTCATCGGGCAGCAGGACTTCTCCAAGGGCGCGGTGGTCGCGATCATCCTGCTGCTTCCCGTGGCGGTGACCTATGTGGCGGATGCGTGGGTGCAGAAGCGCCAGTCCGCACTTCTTTCAGCCCGATCAGTCCCGTACGTGCCACGCCCGTCGCGCGGCTTCGATTGGGCGATGACCGCGTACTGCCTGGCGATCGCCGCGATATTTCTCGCGGTGCTCGGGATGGCCATGTACGCCTCGTTCGTGAAGCTCTGGCCGTACAACTTCTCGATGTCGCTCGATCACTACCGCATGGGGCTGGTGGAGGCGGGGATCTTCGGCGCGTATGCGAACAGCGTGACCCTCGGATTCTTTTGCGCGACTTTCGGCGCGGTGTTCATCTTCGGCGTGGCCTACCTGCTCGAGAAGACGCGGAGCCTCGACGCGTGGCGCCCGCTGGTGCGCCTCATGGCCGTGCTCCCCATGGGCGTGCCCGGCATGGTGCTGGGCCTCGGCTACATCTTCTTCTTCGTCGACGGCTCCAACCCGCTGCATTTCCTGTACGGGACGATGGGGATCCTGGTGATCAACACCGTGGTCCACTACTACACCTCCTCGCACTTGACCGCGGTGACGGCACTGAAGCAGATCGACAACGAGTTCGAGAGCGTCTCGGCCTCGCTCAAGGTGCCGTTCTGG
This sequence comes from Pseudomonadota bacterium, assembly GCA_030855025.1. Classification (GTDB taxonomy): domain Bacteria; phylum Pseudomonadota; class Gammaproteobacteria; order Burkholderiales; family Usitatibacteraceae; genus Usitatibacter. The sequence continues at coordinate 11,466 of JALYSB010000058.1, read as the reverse complement.
CGTACTTTCTTCCGGGTGACGGTACCGGTGTGCCTGCCGACGATGCTGGACGTGAGCCGCTACCTCTTCGTGAACGCCATGACGACCGTCTCGGCCGTCGTGTTCCTGTATTCGCCCAAGACCACGCTCGCGTCCGTGGCGATCGTGAACCTGGACGAGGCGGGCGACATCGGCGCGGCCGCGGCAATGGCGACCCTCATCGTCATCACCTCGGCGGCGGTCTGCCTGGTCTATCATTTCCTCCAGGTGTGGCTCGACCGCCGCACCCAGGCCTGGCGCCGGTAACAGAATGAAACACAGAGACCACAGAGACCACAGAGAAAAGCTCCTGCAGTTATTGCGTGGGGGCGTTTCCAGTACCGAGCAATCGAGGGCTCTCTCTGTGGTCTCTGCGTTTCAACGCATTTGAAGTCACCTGGAGAGCAACATGATCCGAGGCAATGATCCGATCCTGCTGACGCCGGGGCCGCTCACGACGTCGCTCGAGACCAAGCAGGCGATGCTGCGCGACTGGGGCTCGTGGGACGCTTCGTTCAATGCCATCACGGCGAGCATCTGCAAGGACCTGGTGGACGTGGTCAAGGGCGCGGGTACCCACGTCTGCGTGCCACTGCAAGGCTGCGGCACTTTTTCCGTGGAGGCGGCGCTCGCCAACCTCGTGCCGCGCGACGGCAAGGTGCTGGTGCCGCAAAATGGGGCTTACTGCCAGCGAATTCTCAAGATCCTCACCTATCTCGGTCGTGCGCACGCGTCGCTCGACCTCGCCGAGGACCAGCACCCCACGGGCGCCATGCTCGAGGAGGCGTTCGCCCGCGATCCCGCGATCACGCACGTGGCGCAGGTGCATTGCGAGACGGGTACGGGAATCCTCAACCCCCTGCCGGAAATCGCGGCCGCGTGCGCGCGCCACGGCAAGGGGCTGATCCTGGATGCGATGAGCTCCTTCGGGGCTATCGATATCGACGTCTCGAGATATCCGGTGGACGCGGTCATCGGCGCCTCGGGGAAGTGCATCGAGGGCGCTCCCGGAATGGGCTTCGTGATCGCCCGCCAGGCGGTGCTCGAGAAGTGCCAGGGGAACTCGCACTCGCTCGCGATGGACCTCCACGACCAGTGGACCTACATGCAGAAGACGACGCAGTGGCGCTTCACGCCGCCGACCCACGTGGTGGCCGCCTTTCGCGTGGCCCTCGACCAATTCAAGGCCGAGGGCGGCACGACAGCGCGGGGCGCCCGCTACCGGAAGAACTGCGACACCCTGATCGATGGGATGGCCGCGCTCGGCTTCCGCTCATTCCTGCCGCGCAACGTCCAGGCGCCGGTGATCGTGACCTTCCACGCTCCGGGCGACGCCGCCTACGCGTTCAAGCCGTTCTACGAGAAGGTCAAGGCGCGCGGCTACATCCTTTACCCGGGCAAGCTCACCAAGGTCGAGACCTTCCGTGTCGGCTGCATCGGGGCGATCGACGCCAACGAGATGCGCAACGTGGTGTCGGCGGTCGCGGAAACCCTGCGCGAGATGGGCGTCAAGCAGATCGCCCCGGCGAAGAGCCTCGCGGCCGCCTGACTGGGACGCGCCCGGAAGCGCCCGGGTACGTCCCGGGATTGCTACTTCTTCTTGCCGTCGTCCTTCTTGGGCTCGGCCTTCTTGGCGCCGGCCTGCTTGCGCGGATCGTCGTCCGGGTTGACGTAGTTGACCGCCCACGGCCCCATGCCGTGGATCTGGACGATGGTCGGCTCCTTCGTCATGGCGAAGTGCGGCGTCTTCGGCTCCATGACCATCATCGCGCCCGGGCCGAGCTTGTGCGTCGCCTTGGCGTCGAACTTCTCGCCCACGCCCATGTGGAAGGCGCCCGAGAGCACGGTTACGTGCTCGATGGCGGGGTGCCAATGGGGCGGCACCTTGTAGTTCGCGGGAAACTTGAGGCGCACCGTGAACGGAACGGCTTCGTTCATCGGTCCTTCGATGACGGCGGCTTTCGCGCCCGGCGGCAGCGACGGGGTGTCGACCCACTTCAGGTCTTGCGGGTGGGTCATCTTGTGCTGCGCCAGAGCCACTGGGGCGTAGGCGGCGACAACCAATGCGGTCGCGATTCCAAACAGGTTCGACTTCATGGAGACTCCTGTTCTGACGTGATGGGGGAGGGCATTACGCGCCCAGGTTCCGGCGTTCGTCAAGGCGATGGGCGCCTTCCGCCGGGTTTTTGTATCATCCGGCAAATCGAGGAGAACGACGATGGGCCCCACCAGGGCCGCGCTGGGTGCGCTGGCCGCCGCGTTTTTTTGCCTTTCCGCCATGGGACAGGAGCCCGTCAAGGTGGGCCTGGTCGCGCCGTTTTCGGGCACCGCGGCCGACTACGGCAAGCAGATGGAAGCCGGCATCAAGGCGTGGCTGCGAATCAACGGCGATACGGTCGCGGGCCGCAGGATCCAGTTGATCGTGCGTGACACCACCGGGCCCAACCCCGAGATCGCCAAGCGCCATGCGCAGGAGCTGGTGACGCGCGACAAGGTCGACTTCCTCGCGGGCTTCGGCTTCACTCCAGAGGCGCTCGCCGCCGCTCCCGTGGCGACCGAGGCCAAGGTACCGATGATCGTCATGAACGCCGCCTCGTCGGTGGTCACCACGCGCTCGCCGTATATCGCGCGCTTGTCGATGGCGCTGCCGCAGGTCTCGGCGCCGATGGCGACGTGGGCCGCCAAGAACGGCATTCGGAAGGTCTACACGCTGGTTGCTGACTACGCGCCCGGCATCGATTCGGAGAACGCGTTCAAGGCGGCCTTCACCGCCGCGGGCGGCCAGATCGTCGACTCGGTGCGCGTGCCGCTGCGCAATCCCGAGTTCGCGCCCTTCGTGCAGCGCATCAAGGACGCGAAGCCCGAGGCGGTGTTCATGTTCGTGCCCGCCGGCGAGCAGAGCATCGCGTTCATGAAGGCCTTCGAGGAGCGCGGGCTCGCCAAGGCCGGCATCCGCGTGATCGCCACCGGCGACCTCACCGACGACAACGTGCTGAACGCCATGGGCGACTCGGTGCTCGGCGTGATCACCAGCCACCACTACTCAGCAGCGCACGACTCCCCCGAGAACCAGGCGTTCGTGAAGGCCTTCGCGGAGGTCGGCGGGAACCTGAAGCGGCCCAATTTCATGGGCGTCGGCGGCTACGACGGCATGGCGGCGATCGCCGAGGTCGTGAAGAGGCTCGGCAGCCGCATCGACGGCGATCGCGCGATGGAGGTCCTGAAGGGCCTCAAGCTCATGAGCCCGCGCGGCCCGATCTCGATCGACCCGGCGACCCGCGACGTCGTGCAGACCGTCTACATCCGGCGCGTGGAGAAGGTCGGGAGCGAGTACTACAACGTCGAGTTCGACAAATACCCCGATATGAAGGATCCGGGCAAATAGCCACCGTCCTCTTCGACGGGATCGCTTACGGGAGTCTCCTCTTCCTCGTGAGCCTCGGCCTGTCGGTCACGATGGGCATCATGAACTTCGTGAACCTCGCCCACGGCGCCTTCGCCATGATGGGCGGCTATGTGTGCGTGGTGGCGATGACCCGGCTCGGGGTGCCGTTTCTCGCGGCCCTGCCGCTCGCCTTTATCGCATCCGCGCTCGCCGGCGCGGTGCTCGAACGCACCCTCTATCGCCGCCTCTACGCCGCGGCGCACCTCGACCAGGTCCTGTTCTCGATCGGGCTCACGTTCATGGCGGTCGCCGCGGCCACCTGGCTCTTCGGTGCATCCCAGCAACCGGTGCGATTGCCGGATTTCCTGCGGGGGCAGGTGCAGCTCGCCGGCGCAGACCTCGGGATCTACCGGATCTTCCTCATCGCGGTAGTCGCAGTGCTGGCGGCGCTCCTCGGCGTGCTGTTCACGCGCACGCGCTTCGGGGCGAGGATGCGCGCGGCCGTGGACGACCCGCAGGCCGCGCGCGGGCTGGGCATCGACGTGGACCGGGTGTTCGCGCTCGCCTTCGCGCTGGGCTCCGGGCTCGCGGGCCTCGGCGGCGCGCTCGGCATCGAGGTGCTCGGGCTCGATAGCTCGTTTCCGCTCAAATACATGGTGTATTTCCTGCTGGTGGTGGTCGTGGGCGGCGCGGGCACGATCCGGGGCCCGCTCATCGCGGCGCTGCTGCTTGGCGTCCTCGACGTCGCGGGCAAGTACTACGCACCACAGGCGGGCGCGTTCGTGATCTACGGGGCGATGGTGGTCGTGCTGATCGCGTTTCCCGCGGGCCTCTTCGGGAGGCGGCGATGACGTGGTCGCGGCGCGAGACCCTGTTCTGGCTCGCGCTGCTCGCCGCGTTCTTCGTGTTCCCCGGCTACCGCGTGCTCGGCAGCCAGATCCTCATCGTGGCGCTGGCGGCGCTTTCGCTCGACCTGGTCCTCGGCTACGCCGGCATCCTGAGCCTCGGGCACGCGGCATTCTTCGGGGTGGGCGCGTATACCGCCGGGTTGCTCGCGGCGAATGGGTGGGGCGAGCCCCTGTCGGGTCTCGTCGCCGCGGGCGCGATCGCGGGGGTGGCCGGGTTCGCAGTGGGCCTCCTCGTGGTGCGCGGCGAAGATCTCGCGCGCCTGATGGTCACGCTCGGCGTGGGGTTCCTCCTGTATGAGGCTGCGAACAAGGCCGCGTTCCTGACGGGCGGCGTGGACGGGCTCTCGGGCATGGCGATGGGAAAGCTCTTCGGCGTCTTTGCCTTCGATCTCGCTGGCAAGACGGCGTACCTCTACAGCCTCGCGGTGCTATTTATCGTGTTTCTCGCGCTGCGTCGTGTCGTAGCGTCCCCCTTCGGGTTGTCGTTGCGCGCCATCCGCGAGAACCGCGACCGCATGCCGGCGTTGGGAGCGCCGGTAAACCGCCGGCTGATCATCGCCTTCGCGCTCGGCGCGGCGATCGCCGGCGTGGCCGGCGGCCTCCTCGCGCAGACCACCCAGTTCGTGGGGCTGGACACGCTGTCGTTCCAGCGCTCGGCGGAGCTGCTCATCATGCTGGTGCTCGGCGGTACCGGCCGCCTCTATGGCGCGATCCTCGGGACCGCGGCGTTCATGATCGCGCAGGACGTCCTCGCGGGAATCAACCCGGTGTACTGGCAATTCTGGCTCGGCCTCGGGCTGGTCCTGTTCGTGCTGTGGCGGGCGCGTCGATGACGGGCGTCCTGCGTACAGACACGCTTACGAAACGCTTTGCGGGGCTCGCCGCGGTCGACGGGGTCACGCTGAAAGTGCCGCCCGGCGCGCGCCACGCGATCATCGGGCCCAATGGCGCCGGCAAGACCACGCTCATCAACTTGCTTTGCGGTTCGATTCGCCCGACTGCCGGCGACATTTTCCTCGGCGACGAGCGCATCACGGCGCTCGCGCAGCACCAGCGCGCCAAGCGGGGGCTCACGCGCACCCATCAGGTCACGTCACTTTTTCCCGGGCTCACCGTGCTCGAGTCGGTGCTGCTAGCCGTCCTCGAGCGAAAGGGGCTGGCGGCGCGGTTCATGCGCCCCGCGATGGAGTTTCGCGAGGAGGTCGAGGAGGCGAGGGCGATCCTTGCGTCCCTCGCGCTCGAGAGCGAGGCCGGGCGACGCACGGCCGAGCTCGCCTATGGCCGCCAGCGCCTGCTCGAGATCGCGCTGGGGCTGGCCACCCGTGCGTCCATCCTGCTGCTCGACGAGCCCGCGGCCGGGATCCCGGCGGCCCAGAGCGTGGAGGTCTTCGGAGTCATCGCGCGACTGCCCGCGGACGTCACCGTAATATTCATCGAGCACGACATGGGGCTGGTGTTTCGCTTCGCCGAGCGGATTACCGTCCTCGTGGCGGGACGCATCCTGATGGAAGGCACGCCTGACGAGGTGGCGGCGGACGCGCGGGTGCGCGCTGTCTACCTCGGCGAGGAAGTCCATGGTTGAAGCGCTCGCGGTCGATCGCCTGCGTGCGGGCTACGGGGAGTCGGTCGTGGTGGAGGACGTGTCGCTCGCCATCAACGCGGGCGAATGCGTGGCCCTCCTCGGGCGCAACGGCGCGGGCAAGACCACCCTCCTCACCGCGATCCTGGGCCTCGCGCGGCAGCATGGTGGAAGCGTGCGCTGCGCGGGCGTGGAGATTGCCGCGTGGCCCGCGCATCGGCGCGCGCGGTTCGGCATCGGCTGGGTCCCCCAGGAGCGGCGCATGTGGCGTTCGCTTACCGTGGACGAGCACCTCGAAGTCGTGGCGCGTCCCGGTCCCTGGACCGCGGCGCGGGTGCGCAGCCTCTTCCCGGGGCTGGCGCAGCGCTCCCGCCACCGCGGCAACGAGTTGTCCGGAGGCGAGCAGCAGATGCTCGCGGTCGGGCGCGCGCTGGTGACCAACCCGAAAGTGCTGCTGCTCGACGAGCCGATGGAAGGCCTGGCGCCGATCGTGGCGCGGGAGCTCACGGCCGTCATCCACGAAGTGGTGCGCGAAGGCGCGATGGCGGTGTTGCTGGTGGAGCAGCACGCCGCGGCTGCCCTCGCGCTTGCGCGGCGCGCCGTCGTGATGGAGCGCGGGCGCGTGGCTTACGCCGGCGTCGCCGGTGAGCTCGCCGCCGACCGCGCGCTGCTCGAGCGACTGCTCGGCGTGCGCTAGCCGAGCGCCTCGAGCTCGCGCACGATGCGGCTGCGCTCCTCCATCAGGAAATTGAACTGCGCGTCGCAGCGCGGGATCGGCGTGGGGTACGCGCGGATCTCCTCGTCGAGCTGCCTGCGGCGCGCCTCGAGCGACGCGCGCAATGTGCCGGAAGGCATCGTGCCCATCATCGATTCCCCTCGATCACGCTGCGGATGAACTCGCTTTTCGCGTCAGTATAGGCGCCGCGGTCGTTGGGAAAGCGCGCCGCCAGGCGGCGCTTCAGCTTCCAGTATTCGCCGGCGAGCGCGTCATTGGCGCGCAGCGCGTCGCGAAACGCCAGGTGGCGGATCCAGAAGGGGCTGCCGTAGACCACGCCATGCAGGTGAAAATATCCCGGGTGGCCCTGCGCCTTCACGAAGTAGCGGCGCTCGGGCATCGACTTCTCGAATTCCTGCACGTAGCGATAGCCGCTCGCCTCGAGGCTGGCGATCTGGCGCTCGACGATCGAGATCGCCGGGGCACCCACCATCACGTCGACGATGGGCTTGGCGCCCAGGCCGGGGACCGCGGTGCTGCCGATGTGCTCGATCACCACGGCGTCGGCGCCGAAGATGGCGGTGAGGCGGTCGCGCTCGATGTCGAAGATCGCGGGCCACATCGGCGAATAAGCCGAGAGCTCGAGCGGATCGGGAACGGCGCTCATCGGATGAGCCCGAGCGCCTGGGGCAGGCGCCGGATCATCGGCACCCCGCGCGGGTCCGGGGGCTGGCGTCCGTCTTCGTTGAACCAGATCGCATTGATCCCGAAGCGGCGCGGCGCGACCACGTCCTGCTCGACCGAGTCGCCGATCATCGCCACCTCTGTCGGATCGGCCTCGAGGCGCTCGAGGACCGCGCGCCAGAACTCGTCGCTGTCCTTGCGCGCCCCGATGTCGCTGTAGCAGAAGATCTCGGAGACCGAATCCCGCAGGCCCACGCGCCCCAGCGCGACCTCGATCATGTTGCGCGGGGACACGCTCGCGTTGGTCGCAACCGCCACCCGGCGGCCGGCCTTCACCAGGGCTTCCACCGTTTCGCGCGCGCCGGCGATCGCGTGCACCTCGGGCCAGAGGGCCATCGGGATGTCGAGCGGACCCTCCTCGGACATGAGGGTGCCGCCCCAATCGAAGATGACCCAGCGCATCATCCGGCCCCCAGCGCGATCCAGTACCGCTGCACCACCTCGCCGCGTGCGGCGATGAACTCCTCGGACTCCAGGCGGCCGCCGCACGCGACGATGGTGGCGATCGAGCCCGCGTTGGTTTTGGCGCACGTGAGCAATACGTCGGCCAGGCCGAGCTGGCGCGCCTCATCGAGCGTGCGCCGCAGCATCTCGGTCGCATGGCCGCGGCGGCGCGCGCTCGGCCGCACGCCGTAGCCGATGTTGCCGCCTTCGACCCGCAGCTTGTCGGTGAGGGCGTGGCGCAGGTTCGATACGCCGACGACCGTGCCGGTGTCGTCCACCAGCCAGAAGGTCGAGTGCGCGACGAAGCCCGCCGGCAGTCCCTCGCCGCGCGAGCATGCCGCCAGCCGAAGCACCAACGCCTCGAAATCCTCGTGCGCGAATTCGAGCGTGAACGGGACCAGCGGCTCGCCGCGATCGATGAACTCGCGCACCAGCTCGCGATAGGAGCGCGCGAGGCCCGTGTGGGGCCGCTCGAAGCGCGCGGCGACCCTCAAGGGCTTCCCGCCTTGCGCGCGCTCACCGTTCCCAGGTAGGCGTAGAGCGCCTGCAGGTCGACGTCGTTCATGCGCGCGAGGCTCGCGAACGGCATCACGTTGCTCACGGCGGTTGCGTCCGGGCGCTTGCCGGTGCGCATCATCGCCACGAACTTGTCGAGGCTGTCGTAGCGCGCCATCGCGCTGCCCTCGCCGGGCGTGAGTTTGGGCGCCGGCGGCCAATCGGGCGGGGAACCGGGGATCTTCCCGCCCGCGAGTCCCGCGCCGTGGCAGCCGATGCACATATTGGCCACGTAGCTTCCATGCTCGACACTCGCCGCAACCGCCACCGGCGCCGACGGCGGCAGGCGGTGGTCGATCTTCTCCGCAGCATCGCGCATCGCGCCCGCGCCGTAGAGCGCCTTCACCCAGGGCGGTAGCCGCACTTCCCCCGCGGGACCCGCGGCCGGCGGCAGGCTGCGGGTATAGGCGACGAGGCTGGCGAAGTCGGTGTCGGTCAGCCGGTTGTAGTCCTCGCTCGGCATGATCAGCAGCGCCCGGCCCCGCGGGCTCACGCCATGACGGATCGCGCGCACCCAATCCGCCTCCTGGTAGGCGGCAACCACGCTTCCCGGGCTCGGCGTGATGTTGGGTGCGCGCACGTGGAGTCCGCCGGAATCCTCGAACATCACCCGCCCGGCCCCGGTCATGCCGTGGCACTCGCCGCATCCGCGCGACTCGAAGAGATACTTGCCGCGCCTGAGCGCGGCGGCATCCGTGGCATACGCGACGGGCACGACGCGAACGTCCACCGTGCGGGCGAGCTTGCTCTCGCCCATCGAGTGGGCCGTGAAGACCGCGGCGATGGCGACGATCGCGACCAGCGCGAGCGCGATTGCGGCCACCTTGAGGGTCTTGCGCAAACCCTGCCTCCAAACACGATGAATTGTCGGCATGATAACGGCCTTATATGGATGCGCACCTCGAACTGCCGCCGAGCGCCTGGGTCCAGCGTTGGGTCGGATGGATCCGTCCCGGCGGCGCCGTGCTCGACGTCGCCTGCGGCTCCGGGCGCCACGCCCGCTTGCTTGCGCGGCTCGGCTTCGAGGTGGATGCCGTCGATCGCGACCCGCGGCTTTTCGCCGATCCGCCGGGGCGCGTGAGAGTGCTGGGGGCGGACCTCGAGGGCGGGCCCTGGCCCTACGGCCACCGCCGCTTCGACGCCATCGTGGTGACCAACTACCTGCATCGGCCCCTGCTGCCGACGCTCGCGGGGTCGCTCGAGCGCGGCGGCCTGCTGGTCTACGAAACGTTCGCGCAGGGCAACGAGCGCTTCGGCAAGCCGTCGAACCCGGCCTTCCTCCTGGCGCCGGGCGAGCTGATCGAGGCGGTGCGGGGCGTGCTGCGCGTGATCGCCTTCGAGGACCTGGTGGTGGACGACCCGCGCCCGGCAGCCGTCCAGCGGCTTTGCGCGCGGCGGGAATAACCTGCCGCATGGGTTAAAATCTCGGATTCTCGACGCCAGGGTTCGCATGCTTTCCGGAAGTATCGTCGCCATCGTTACCCCGATGACCGCCGACGGGTCCCTCGACCTGCCGCGCCTGAAGAGCCTCGTCGACTGGCACGTCGCCGAAGGCACCGACGGCATCGTGATCGTCGGCACCACGGGCGAGTCGCCCACGGTGGACGTCTCCGAGCACTGCAAGCTGATCGAGAGCGCGGTGCAGTTTGCCGGCGGGCGCATCCCGGTCATCGCGGGCGCCGGCGGGAACTCCACGCGGGAGGCGGTCGAGCTTACCCGCTTCGCCCGCAAGGCCGGCGCGGATTACGTGCTCTCGGTGGTTCCGTACTACAACAAGCCCACGCAGGAAGGTCTCTACCGGCACTTCACGGCGATCGCCGAGTCGACCGACATCCCGGTGATCCTGTACAACGTGCCGTCGCGCACCGTGGCCGACCTGCAGAACGACACGATCCTGCGCATGGCCGAAGTGAAGAACATCGTCGGCATCAAGGACGCCACCTCGAACGTCGAGCGTGCCGCCGACCTGATGGCGCGCATGCGGCCGGGCTTCCTGGTCTTCAGCGGCGACGATGCCTCCGCGCTCGCCTACATCCAGCTCGGCGCCCATGGCGTGATCTCGGTCACCGCCAATGTCGCTCCCCGCCTCATGCACGAGATGTGCGCGGCCGCGCGCGCGGGTGAAGCTGCCCGCGCGATCGCGCTCAACAACCGGCTGATCCCGCTGCACAAGCATTTGTTCGCCGAATCCAATCCCATTCCGGTGAAGTGGTCGCTGCACCGCATGGGCCGCATCGCGGAAGGCATTCGCCTGCCGCTCACGCCGCTGGCCCCGGCGCACCACGAAACCGTCGCCGGCGCGCTGCGCGCCGCCGGCTGCCTCAACTGACGAAGGATCGACAACCCCATGACGCAACTCCACCGAATCGTCCTCGCAGCCGCGGTGCTCGCGGCCGCGGCCGGCTGCTCCGGCTTCGGCAGCAAGTCGAGCGACTACAAGGGCGCGCAATCGCGCGCGGCCCAACCTCTCGAGGTGCCTCCCGAGCTCACCGCGCCAACGATGGACGATCGCTACGCGATTCCCGACCCGCGTGCGCAGACGACATACTCCGCATATTCGCAGCGCTCGTCGGGCGCCGCCGCGGCGGTTTCACCCAATACGACGTCGACGGTGCTGCCGCGCATCGACGGCGCGCGCCTCGAGCGCTTCGGCGACCAGCGCTGGCTGGTGATCAAGGGCGAGCCCGACAAGGTGTGGCCGGTGATCCGGGAATTCTGGGTCGATTCCGGTTATCCGTTGGCGCGCGAGGAGCCGAATACCGGGATCATGGAAACGGAGTGGTACGACGACAAGTCCCGCGTTCCCGAGGACATCGTGCGCCGGACCATCGGGCGCGTGATCCCGAATATCTTCTCGTCCCCGCGGCGTGACAAGTTCCGCACGCGGCTGGAGAAGGGCGCCGAGCCCGGCACCACCGAGGTGTTCGTGAGCAACCGCCAGATCGAGGAGGTCTACACCACCGGCAACCAGGACCGCACCGTGTGGCAGTCGCGCGCCGCGGATCGAGAGCTCGAGGCCGAGATGCTTTCGCGGATGCTGGTGAAGATGGGTGTTGCGCAGGCGCAGGTCGCGGCCGCCGCCGCCGCGGCGCCGGCGCCGGTGCGCTCGGGCCAGGCG
>JALYSB010000220.1 GCA_030855025.1 Pseudomonadota bacterium | reverse complement strand
CCCACGCGAACCGAGGCCGAATACACGATGCCGCCAAGCGAGATCACGCCCACCTCGGTGGTGCCGCCGCCGATGTCGACCACCATCGAGCCCGTGGCCTCGGCGATCGGCAGGTCGGCGCCGATCGCCGCCGCCATCGGCTCCTCGATGAGGAACACCTGGGACGCACCCGCGCCGACGGCGCTTTCGCGAATCGCGCGCCGCTCGACCTGGGTGGAGCCGTACGGCACGCAGATCACGATGCGCGGGCTCGGGCGGAACCACTGGTTGTCGTGGATTTTCTTGATGAAGTACTTGAGCATCTGCTCGGTGATCGTGAAATCCGCGATCACGCCGTCCTTCATCGGACGGATGGCGGTGATGTTCCCCGGCGTGCGCCCAAGCATCTGCTTGGCCGCGAGGCCCACCGCCTGGATGGTCTTCTTCCCGTTGGGGCCGCCTTCCTGGCGGATCGCAACCACCGAGGGCTCGTCGAGGACGATGCCCTTGCCGCGCACATAAATGAGGGTGTTGGCCGTGCCGAGGTCGATCGCGAGATCGGTGCTGAAGTACTTCGAAACAAAAGAGAACATCTTGATTCGTATAGGGTTTGCGTCTGCCCGCAACCCCCGTCTGTGGCGGTGCAATATAATAGCCCAAAATCACGATGAATTAAGGCCTTAGCAGCACTTTTGCATGCTTTCCCTCGAACAGATTTCGCGCCTCGCCGACCTGGCTCGCCTGGAGTTATCCGGCGATGAGGCGCGTGCGCTGCGAGCGCAGCTGAACGACATCCTCGCGATGGTCGACCGGATGGCAGCGGTGGACACCGCCGGCGTCGATCCCATGTCGCACCCGCAGGAGGTCATGCAGCGCCTGCGCGAAGACGCGGTGAGCGATGCGCAGCAGCGCGACAGCTTCCAGGAAGGTGCGCCCCACGTCGGGGACGGTTTCTACCTCGTTCCCAAGGTCATCGAGTAGGGCACGAGATGCATCGACTCACCCTGGCTGAATTGGCGCAGCGGCTTCGCGGCAGGAGCGTGTCGAGCGTCGAGCTCACGCGCCACTATCTCGACCGCATCGCGTCCGTGGGCGCGAAGCTCAACGCATTCATCACCGTCGATCGCGACAAGAGCCTCGCGCAGGCCGCCGCGGCCGATGCGCGCATCGCGCGTGGAGATGCGGCGCCGCTTACCGGAATCCCGGTCGCGCACAAGGACCTTTTTTGCGCCAAGGGCTGGCGCACGACCTGCGCGTCGAAGATCCTCGAAAACTTCGTGGCGCCCTATGACGCGCACGTGATCGAGCAATTCGATCGTGCCGGAGCCGTCATCCTGGGCAAGACGAACATGGACGAGTTCGCCATGGGCTCGTCGAACGAGAGCTCGTTTTTCGGGCCGGTGAAGAATCCGTGGGATACGGCCGCGGTCCCGGGCGGCAGCTCCGGCGGCTCGGCGGCGGCGGTGGCGGCGATGCTCGCGCCCGTGGCGACCGGCACCGACACCGGGGGGTCGATCCGCCAGCCCGCGTCATTCACCGGCGTGAGCGGCTTGAGGCCCACCTATGGTCGCGTGTCGCGATACGGCATGGTCGCGTTCGCGTCCTCCCTCGACCAGGGTGGCGCGCTCGCGCGCAGTGCGGCGGACCTCGCGATGGCGCTGGACGTGATGGCGGGGTTCGATGCGCGCGACTCGACCAGTGTGGATCGCGCCAAGGACGACTACGTCGGCGGCCTCCGCGGCGGCGTGAAGGGGTTGCGCATCGGGCTGCCGAAGGAATATTTCTCGCGTGAGCTCGCACGCGACGTGGGCGATCCGATCGAGGCCGCGATCGCGGAGTACCGCAAGCTCGGCGCCACGACGGTCGAGGTGAGCCTGCCCAACCAGGCACTCGCCGTGCCGGTTTATTACGTGCTCGCGCCGGCCGAGGCGTCGTCGAACCTGTCGCGCTACGACGGCGTGCGCTACGGCTTCCGCGCGCCGGAATATACCGACGTGCTCGACATGTACCGGAAGACGCGCGCGCAGGGTTTCGGCGCGGAGGTGAAGCGCCGCATCCTCGTCGGCACTTACGTTCTCTCGCACGGCTACTATGACGCGTATTACCTCAAGGCCCAGAAAATCCGGCGCCTCATCGCGCGCGATTTCGCCGAGGCCTTCAAGAGCTGCGACGTGATCATGGGTCCCGCGACACCGTGCGTGGCCTACGACCTCGGCAGCGCGAAGAGCGCCGATCCCGTGCAGATGTATCTGGACGACCTGTACACGATTCCGATCAACCTGGCGGGTCTTCCCGGGATGTCGATCCCGTGCGGCTTCGGCGGCAAGGGGCGCCCGGTCGGGCTGCAGATCGTCGGCGACTACTGGAGCGAGGCCCTGATGCTCTCCACGGCTCACGCCTTCCAGCAGGCCACTGACTGGCACATGAAATCGCCCGCGGGGTTCATTTGAGCTGGGAAATCGTCATCGGGCTGGAGACGCACGCACAGCTGACGACTGCGTCGAAGATTTTTTCGGGCGCATCGACGCAATTCGGGGCGCCTCCCAACACCCAGGCCTGCGCGGTGGACCTCGCGCTTCCGGGAACGCTGCCGGTGTTGAACCGGGGCGCGGTGGAGCGTGCGATCCGATTCGGGCTCGCGGTGGGCGGGACGATCGCCTCTACCAGCGTCTTCGCACGCAAGAATTATTTCTACCCCGACCTTCCCAAGGGCTACCAGATCAGCCAGTTCGAGTCACCGGTGGTGTCGGGCGGAAGCCTCGCATTCCTGGTGGGCACCGTGGAGAAGCGCGTGCGCCTGACGCGCGCGCACCTGGAGGAGGACGCAGGCAAGCTGCTGCACGAGCAATTCCATGGGCAGAGCGGCGTGGACCTGAACCGCGCCGGCACCCCGCTCCTCGAGATCGTATCCGAGCCGGAGATGCGCTCGGCCGCCGAGGCCGTCGCCTATGCCCGGGCGATGCACTCGCTGGTGCGCTGGATCGGCATCTGCGACGGCAACATGCAGGAGGGGTCCTTCCGCTTCGACGCCAACGTCTCGGTGCGGCAGCCCGGCGCGCCCCTCGGGACGCGGTGCGAGATCAAGAACCTAAATTCGTTTCGCTTCCTCGAGAAGGCGATCGACTACGAGGTGCGCCGCCAGGTGGAACTGATCGAGGAGGGGGGCCAGGTGGTGCAGGAGACGCGCCTCTTCGATCCCGGCCGGGAAGAGACGCGCGCGATGCGCTCCAAGGAAGACGCGCAGGACTATCGCTACTTCCCCGATCCGGACCTGTTGCCGCTGGCAATCTCGCGGGAGTGGATCGAGGCGGTGCGCAAGTCGATGCCGGCGTTGCCGGAGAGGTTGCGCCACGACTATCGGGAGGAGTTCTCGCTTTCGGAGTACGACGCGGCGCTGCTCACGCAGAGCCGGGAGAAATCCGACTACTTCCAGGCGGTCCGGGCCGCATCGTCCGCGGCCCCGAAGGTCGCCGCCCACTGGATGAACGGCGAGGTGTCCGCGCTCCTCAATGACCGCGGCCTCGATTATTCGCAATCGCCGGTCGCGCCGGGCGCGCTCGCGGCGCTGCTCGATCGCGTGCACGACGGCACCATTTCGGGCAAGGCCGCCAAGGAAGTCCTCGTGGCAATGGCCGATGGCGAGGGCGACGCCGACGCGATCATCGCGAAGCGGGGCTTGAAGCAGATCTCGGATTCGGGCGCGCTGGAAGCGGCGGTCGATGCCGTCCTTGCCGGCAACGTGAAGCAGGTCGAGGATTACCGCGCCGGCAAGGCGAAGGCCTTCAACAGCCTCGTGGGCCAAGTGATGAAGGCGACCCAGGGCAAGGCAAACCCCGCCCAGGTGGGCGAGATCCTCAGGCGACGGCTGGCTAGTTCGACTTCTTGAGCGGTTTTGCCGCGGGCTTGGCCTCGGCCACGGGCGCGTCGGCAGCCGTGGAGCCGCTGCCGGCTTTCAGCGCCAGCCAGCGCTTCTTGTCCACGTCGAACCTGGCGCGCATGTCGGTGATTTCCTTCTCCGAGTCGGCGACGTTCTTCGCCAGGGTCAGCCTCTCGCTGCGCAGGCGCTCGAGCTCCGAGGTGAGCATCACCGGCGCCTCGACCTTCTTGCCGCTGGAGGACTTGGTGCTCTTGCCCGCCTTGTAGAACTCCAGTTCCTCGCCGAGCTCCTTGGCGCGCTTGTCGATCGCCGGCATGCGCTCCTGCGCGACCTTGATACGGGCCTGGATCGGCTGGATCGACCGCTCCAGCACCACGTCGAACTCCGTCGCCGTGCTGTAGGTGGCCAGGAGGGCGAGATCCTTGCGCTTCTGCTCGTTGGCGATCTTGTCGGCTTCCTTCCTGCGATCGTCGGCTTCCACGCGCGCCTTCGCCTGCTCGGCGGTGAGCGAGGGATCGATCTTGCGGATGATCGCGCCGGAGCGGGTCACCTCGTACATGACGACTTTCGCGCACGGCTCGGGGGGCGTGTCGCCCACGTGGGTGAGGCCCTTCTCGTCCACGCACTTGAAAGCTGCCCCCGCGGAAACGGAAAACAGGATGGAAGTGGCGAGGCAGAGCACCTTCATTGTCGTGTTCATTTTTCGTTCCCCTTAAACCCCGCGTGCGCTGGGGGTCATGTCGCGCCGTATCGGCGCCGATAGTCTTCGATTCTCTCCACGTGGGCCCGTTGGTCCGGCCGCCCTTCGAGGGCGGCAAGGATGTCGGCGAGCGTCGCAATGGCAGTAACGGGCAAGGCATGGTCCCGGCTGACCTCCTGGGTCGCCGAGAGCTCGCCCTGGCC
>JALYSB010000219.1 GCA_030855025.1 Pseudomonadota bacterium | reverse complement strand
CGCACCGCCTGGCTGCCCGAGAGCTCGTGCAGCACCAGGCGATCGATCTGGAGCAGGTCGGCGTCATCGCCCAGCTTCGCGATGACGTGGTCGTCCCAGACCTTGTCGAAGAAGGTGATTGGGCCCAATTGCTCAGGCATATTTCTTCTCTAGGGCCTTGTACTTGTCGGCATCGAGCACCTTCTGGCGCTCGGCAAACAGCATGAGCTTCGCCTCGATCCCGGCGATCGACCCTTCGTCGTGCAGGTGCCGCAGCACCTCCTGCATGGCGAGCAGCGACGCCTGGAGCGCGGCGTTGGCGTAACAGATCACCGCATAGCCCGCCTTCGCCAGTTCCGCCCGCGGCAGCAGCGGCGTCTTGCCGCCGATCACCATGTTGCAGAGATGGATGCCGGGGACCTCGCGCGGGATGGCGAGCAATTCCTCCTTCGTGAGCGGCGCTTCCACGAAGAGGAAATCGGCGCCGGCCTCCTGGTAGGCGCGGGCGCGATCGAGCGCGGCCTCGAACCCCTCGACCGCCCGCGCGTCGGTGCGCGCGAGAATCATGAGGTTGGGATCGACGCGCGCATCCACCGCCGCCTTGAGCTTCGAGACCATCTCGTCCCTCGGGATCACGTCCTTGCCTTCGAAGTGCCCGCAGCGCTTCGGATAGGTCTGGTCCTCGAGCATGATGGCGTTGGCGCCGGCGCGCTCCAGCAGCTTCACGGTGCGGCGCGTGTTGATCGCGTTGCCGAAGCCGGTGTCCGCGTCGGCCAGGATCGGAATGTCCACCGCCTCGCGCACGGCGGCGACGTGGCTCGCGAGCTCGGTCAGCGACACCAACCCGATGTCGGGCACGCCGAGGTACGTATTGGCGACCGCCGCGCCGCTCACCATCATCATCTCGTGGCCCGCGGCCTCGATCACGCGTGCGGCAAGCGCATTCGCCGCGCCCGGCATGATGTGCCCCGCGCCCGCCACGAGCTTGGCGCGCATCACCTGGTTGAGGGTCTGTTTCATTCGATTTTCACCTGGGCTTTCTCGGCGATGTTCTTCCAACGGATGATGTCGGCACGGATGGTCTGCATCATGTCTTCGGGCGTGCCGCCGACCGCGGTGGTGCCCTCGGCCTCGAACTTCTCGGTGACCGCCTTGTGCCGGAGCACCTCGTTCAACTCGCGGTTGAGCAACCTCACGACCTCGGGCGGCATGCCTCGCGGCCCGGCAACCGCTTTCCAGTCGACCACGTTATAGCCGCGGAAGCCCTGCTCCTCGAAGGTCGGTATGTCCGATAGCGTCGGCATGCGCTGCGTCCCGGCGATGCCCAATCCGCGCACCTTGCCGCCCTTGATGTGCGGTCCCGAGAATGTCGCGCTGGTGAGCATCATGTCGACCTGCCCGCCGAGGACGTCGGTGAACGCCTGCGACGAGCCCTTGTACGGCACATGCACCAGCTTGATGCCCATCAGGTACGCGAGCTCTTCCATGCCGAGGTGCGCGATGGAGCCCACGCCCGCGGAGCCATGGGTGAACTTGTCGGGCGCGCGTTTCGCGGCCTCGAGCAGGTCCCGGGCGTTCTTGAAGGGCGAGGCCGTATTCACCAGCAGCACCACGGGGTCGCGCGACACCATGATGATCGGCTGCATGTCGGCGATCGGATCGAACGGCAGCTTGCTCACCGCCGCCTGGATGGGATAGGTGCTCGACATGTTGAGCAGCGTATAGCCGTCGGGCGGCGACTTGAGGACGAAGTCGGAGCCGATGTTGCCGCCGGCCCCGGTGCGGTTCTCCACCACCACGGGATTGTTCAGGCGCTCGGAGAGGCGCTGCGCGAGCATGCGCGCGACCACATCGCCGCCCCCGCCGGCGGCGAACGGCACCACGAACTTGATCGGCTTGCTGGGGTAGCCCTGCTGCGCCCGGAGCAACGGCACCGCCGAAGCCAGGCCGATCGAAACGGCGGACTGCATGAAAGCACGGCGACGCATGGGTTCTCCTCGTGATTCATTCCAGTATATGCCGCCGAAATCAGTGGCGGCTGATGGGGGGCCGCATAATGGCGGCTTTCGTGGAAGCCGCCGGATGCCGACTGCAAGAATCAACGGAATCGATGTCCGCTATGCGGTAACCGGCAACGGGCCGTGGGTGACCTTCTCCCACTCGCTCGCCTGCCGCCTCGAGATGTGGGACGAGGAAGTGAAGCGGCTTTCGAAGCACTTCACGGTGCTTGCCTATGACTCGCGCGGCCACGGCGAGACCTCCGCTCCGGCAATCCCGTACACGCTCGACATGATCGCCGACGACATCAAGGGCCTCTTCGACCACCTCGGCATCGAGCGCTCGCACTGGATCGGTCTCTCGATGGGCGGCGTGTTCGGGTTGGCTGCGGCGCTCAAGTATCCGACGATCTTCTCGTCGATGGTGCTTGCCGACACCTCGAGCAAGCTTTCCGAGGAAGGCATCGCCGCCTTCAACGACCGTGTGGCCAAGGTGCGCACGGGCGGGATGGAGGCGATGGTCGAGCCCACGCTCAAGCGCTGGTTCAAGGATTCATTCCGCGCGGGCAGCCCGAAGCTGATGGCGCGCGTCGCCAACTGGATCCGCACCACGCCGCCGGATGGCTATATCGGATGCTCGGCCGCGATCCCCACGATCGACGTGACCGGCCGGCTGGGGGAAATCACCGTTCCGTGCATGGTCATCGTGGGCGCCGACGACATTGCCATGCCTCCGGTGATGGCGGAGACTCTCGACCGTCACCTGCCCCATTCCGAAATAGTGGTCATTCCGAACGCGGGCCATTTGTCGAACCTCGAGCAGTCGGGGGCTTTCAACGCCGCCCTCGCGCGCTTCCATCGGAATCATTAGGAGTTTCCATGCTTGCACGCCTTGTCGCCGTCCTGCTCGCAACCCTTGCCGCCACCGCGCTCGCCCAACCCTATCCCTCGAAGCCCATCAAGGTCGTTGTTCCGCTCGCTCCCGGCGGGAACGTGGAAATCACCGCGCGACTCGTGGCCCCCGCCCCTTCCGAGGCGCTCGGCCAAGCGGTGGTGGTGGAGAACAAGTCTCAACCGATCGGTTGACAATCCGGAAAGCCGGGGGTAAATTCAACCTTATGGTTGAACTTAAATCCGCCCGCCTCGACGCCGTCTTCCGCGCGCTCTCCGATCCCACGCGCCGCGCGATGCTGCGCGCCCTCGCCCATGGGGAGCTCACGGTCGGTGGGCTCGCCGAGCCCTTCGACATGTCGCTCGCCGCCGCCTCCAAGCACATCAAGGTGCTCGAGGGCGCGGGGCTCGTGCGGCGCGACATCCAGGGCCGCACCCACGTGTGCCGCCTCGATGCGCAGCCGATGCACGGCGGGATGGAGTGGATGCGTTACTACGAGAAATTCTGGTCCGATCGCCTCGATGCGCTCGAGGCCGCGCTGCACGCCGAAGACCGATCCCGCCCCAAACCCCTTAAACCCAGGAGGAAGAAATGAACCAGGACTACGTCTGCATCACGGCCCCCGATGCAGTGCGGATCGAACGGCTGCTGCCCGGCCCGATCGAACGCGTGTGGGCTTACCTCACCGAGCCCGCCAAGCGCGCGACGTGGTTCGCGGGCGGCGCGACGGACCTGCGCGTCGGCGGCGCGATGGCGCTCGACTTCCACAATGACCGCCTCACCGAAGGCGACGACCCGCCGCCGCCCAAGTACGAGAAGTACGGTTGTGCGCTCACGATGAAGTCGCGCGTCACCGCATGCGAGCCGCCCACGCTCCTTGCGTACACTTTTGGCGGGGAGGGCGCAGAGAATTCCGAAGTCCGGTTCGACCTCGCCGCCCGCGGCGACCAGGTGCACCTGGTGTTGACCCATCGTCGCCTTGCGAACCGCGAGGCGATGCTCAGCGTTTCGGGCGGCTGGCACGCGCACCTCGATATCCTGGTGGCGCGCCTGGAGGGCCGCAATCCGCCGAAATTCTGGCGCAACCACACCCGGCTCGAGGCCGAGTACGAGCGGAGAATCCCGCAGGCCTGACGAGACGGGAAGCGTAGGATAATCGGCGCGTTGCTACCAGGAGACGCCATGAATCGCGCCGTTATCCTCAGCGTTTGTCTCGCCGCGCTACCGGCATCGGCATTCGATCTCGAGAAGTTCATCGACAGGCAGGTCGAGCGGCAAACGGAGAGCGCGAAACGCGAGACGATCGAGACTCTCGCCCGCGACCGCGATCCGGCGGCGCGCGTCAAAGCGGCGGAACGGCTCGCGGTCCATAGGGAGCCGGAAGCGATCGCGGCGCTCGCGGGCGCCCTCTCCGACCGCGATGCCACGGTGCGCCTTGCGGCGGCGAGCGCCCTCTGGCGGATGGAGAAGGCGGCCGAGCCCGCTCGCCCGCAGCTGCTCGCCGCCCTCGACGATGCAAGCCTCGACGTGGTCGCGCGCGCGGCGGGCGCGCTGCAATCACTCGGGATGAAGGAGGCGGAGCTGGCAACGGCTCGCAAGCGCGTGCTGGCGTCCCCCGACGCCGCGCTCGACTCGCGCTTCCTGGTGGCGCGCAATCTCCTCGGTCACGAGCCGCCGGTGCGATTGCTCGAGCCGATAGTCGCCTACCTGGAACGTGCGACGCGCTACTCCACGGGCAGTGGGAACGATACCAACCGGCACAACATCGAGCTCGCCGAGAAGGCGCTCGAGCGCCTGGTGAAGAACAGCAAGGACCGGGCGCTCATCGCGCCGCTGGTCGAAGCCCTGGGGGCCACGAAGACCGGCCAGGTCATCCTCCTCAAAACGCTTGCCGCCT
>JALYSB010000218.1 GCA_030855025.1 Pseudomonadota bacterium | reverse complement strand
GGGGTAGACGCCGGGCTTGTTCACTGCGCCTTCGATGGTCACGCGCTGGCTGGTGTACTCCCGGATGAAAAAGCTCACCTGGGGATTCTGGAGGAAGTTCTCCGCGAGCTTGGCGACGACCAGCGCTTCGGCCTGCTGCGAGGTGAGACCACCCACCTCAAGGTTGCCTATCAGGGGCAGTGAGATCAAGCCGCGCGAGTTCACCCGCACGGTGCGCGTAAGCTGGTCCACGCCGAACACCTGGATTTCGATCAGGTCTTCGGGGCCGATGCGGTAGTCCTTCGTGGCGATTTTCATCGGTGCCGCGGCGGCGCTGCGAGGGGCCATCGACGCAATGCTCGGCCCATCGGCACGCCTTGCAGGGCTCAGCTCCTCCGAAAACTTCAAGGAAGGCCTGTCGGCCGCCTGGGCGTAGATCGAGGCCGGAGCCGCGCATGCGAGCAACATGATCACGCTCGCGACCCTCAGCGAGCGGTGATTGCGCACGAATTTGATGCTGGAATATGGCGTCATGGTAGGTAGCGAATGTCCTGGAAGGCCTGGCGGCTAAGCCATGAACATAATTGTCGGCCTTATCCTCCATCGTTTACAATGTTTTTTCACACAAAATCACAGAAAATGAAGGAGTTGGGCCCGTTTCCGCCCAAGAAGCCGTGACACCTGTAATTCCCCCGCCCCAGGCGGATTTCGGTGAGGCTTGCACCGATCTGGTTGGCGACCCCGTCGGCGATCTGTCGGTCCGCTACAGCCGCTGATCCGTGCGCGAAACCCTTCGGCTCCTGGCGTCCAAGATCCACAAGGCGGTCTCGCACACACGCTTCCTGCCGCGAGCATTGCGGCTGGTTCGCGACGCGACCGGGCGCTCCGGGGCGCTCTGGCTTGCATTGCTCTGCCTGCAGGGGCTCGTACCCGCCGCCACCGTCTACCTGTCGCGCCCGCTGGTCGACAATCTGGCCGCTGCCGTCGGGTCGGGCGGCAACTGGGAGCGCGTGGAACCCGCGTTGTGGATCGCCGCGGCCATCGCCGCGGCACTCCTCCTGGGCGAACTTGTGCGCAGCGCATCCGATTGGGCAAGAACGGGCCTCGCGGCGCGGCTCGAGGACCATGTGAGCGCCCTGATCCACGCGAAGTCCACCCGCCTCGATCTCGCGTTCTATGAGTCGCCAGAGTTTCACGATCACCTGCATCGCGCGCGCGAGGAGGCCCGCTACCGGCCGGTAGCGCTGCTGCAGAACGCCGGCAGCCTGATCCAGAACGGCGTCACCCTCGTCGGCATGGTCGGAGTGCTTGCGCCGTACGGCGCGTGGATCGCGGCAGCATTGCTCGCGAGCGCCATTCCCGCGCTGGTCGTGGTCCTGCGCTTCGCGGTTCTTGAGCACGAATTCCGGCAGCGCACCACGGGCGACGAGAGGCGCTCCTGGTACTACGACTGGGTCATGAGCGCGGGCGAGGCGGCGGCGGAGGTGCGCCTCTTCGGATTGGGTGCGCGGTTCCAGGCGGCATACGGCGAGCTGCGCCGCCGCCTGAGAATAGAGCGCCTGCGGCTCGCGCGCACCCAGCTCGGCGCGGAGGTCCTCGCGGGCCTGGCCGTGCTCGTCATCGCGGGTGCGTGCGTCGCGTGGGTGGCCTGGCGCGCGGTCCTGGGCCAGATGACCTTGGGCGACGTGGCACTGTTCTATTTTTCCTTCAGCCAGGGGCAGCGCTTGATGCGTGCGCTGCTCTCGGACGTCGGGCAGGTGTACTACAACATGCTGTTCCTCGGGAACCTCTTCGCGTTCCTCGAC
Organism: Pseudomonadota bacterium; assembly: GCA_030855025.1. Lineage (GTDB taxonomy): Bacteria > Pseudomonadota > Gammaproteobacteria > Burkholderiales > Usitatibacteraceae > Usitatibacter. The sequence continues at coordinate 2,996 of JALYSB010000218.1, read as the reverse complement.
CTGGAGTCGCAGGTGGTCGACCCGCAGGATCCGAAGGCCGTCGCGCCGGGCATTGGGCTGCCACTGCGATTCGCCGACGTGACCTTCCGCTACCCGGGCAGCGAGCGCGTGGCGCTGCGCAATTTCAGCCTCGTGGTGCCGGCGGGCCAGGTGGCCGCCATCGTGGGAGCCAACGGGGCGGGCAAGAGCACATTGCTCAAGATGCTTTGCCGCTTTTACGATCCGCAGGCGGGCCGAGTGGAGCTGGGGGGCATCGACGTACGCGAGATGAACCTCGACCACCTTCGCTCGCACATCACGGTCCTTTTCCAGCACCCGGTGCATTACCACGCCACGGTCGCGGAGAACATCGCGCTCGATGCCTCGCCCGTAGAGGACGTCGCGGCAGCCTCGCATGCCGCCGGAGCGGACGGCTTCGTGGCGCGCCTGCCAAAGGGCTACGAGACGATGCTGGGCCGGTGGTTTGGCGGCGGCGTCGAGTTGAGCGTCGGTGAATGGCAGCGGATCGCGCTCGCGCGCGCGTTCGCCCGACCCACTCCGGTGATCGTGCTCGACGAACCCACGAGTGCGATGGATTCATGGGGGGAGGCCGATTGGATGAAGCGTTTCCGCTCGCTGCGCCAGGGGCGCACCGTGCTGATCGTCACGCACCGTTTCACCACCGCGATGCAGGCCGACGTGATCCACGTGATGGACGAGGGTCGCGTCGTCGAGTCCGGCACGCACGAGGAGTTGATCGCACGTGACGGGCGCTACGCGCAGTCGTGGCGCTCGCAGATGCGTGAAGAACGGGCGCCGCGGGTGGCGAACGCGTGAAGCGCGGCGAACCTCGGGAGCTTCTTCCCGGCCCGGCTCTCGCGCCCGAGGCGCGGCTCCTGCTGACCGGGCATCCCTTTTCGACTCCGATTCTCGGCCATCCACCGTCACTCACTGTTCACGCCGGGGTTGGGCGAATGGCAGCGTTGGCCGCTTCCCCGGCCCTTGCATTCCTCTACGTACCCTTGCGAGTCGCGCGGCCGCGGGGAAATACCTGTTCAGGCGAACCCCACCTGCCGCCAAGCCTCGAACACCACCACCGCAACCGCATTCGAGAGGTTGAGGCTGCGATTGCCCGGCCGCATCGGCAGCCGTAGCGTGCGCTCGGCCGCGAAGCCGTCGAGCACCTGCTGCGGCAGGCCCCGCGTCTCCGCCCCGAAAACGAACGCATCGCCCTCGGCGTAGCGCACCGCGTCATAGCGCGCGTGTCCGCGCGTGGATACCGCAAAGATCCGCTTGCCGCCGAGTGCGCGCGCGCACGCTTCCCAATCGCGATGCACGGTGACGCTCGCCATCTCGTGATAGTCGAGCCCCGCGCGCCTGAGCTGCTTATCGTCCATGGAGAATCCCAGCGGCTCGACCAGGTGCAGGCGCGCGCCCACGTTCGCGCACAGGCGGATCACATTGCCTGCATTGGGCGGAATCTCGGGCTGGTAAAGGATGACATCGAACATGGGGCGCTCGATTCTACCGGCGCGGCGCGGCGGCGCGTGCCACGGCCCAAACGCTCACGCGCCCTGCACCGGCGTCCTTCAGCACCCGCGCCAGGGCCTCGGCAGTGGCGCCCGTGGTGAGCACGTCGTCGACGATTGCCACATGCTCGCCCGCGAGTCGCACGCGGCAGGTGAACGCGCCCCGCAGGTTGCGGCGGCGTGCATGCGCGCTGAGCCCCGGCTGGGGCAGCGTGTCGCGGACCCGTGCGAGTCCCGCAATGTCGACTGGCACGCCCACCTCGCGCCCCACCACCTTGGCAAGCTCGAGCGCCTGGTTGAAGCCGCGCAAGCGCAGCCGGGCCGCGGACAAGGGCGGCGCCACGAGGAGGTCGGGCGACGGGAGCGCCGCGACGCGCTTCGACAATTGGACCGCGAGCCAATGCCCTACCGCGAGGTCGCCGGCGAACTTGAAGCGAAGGATCAGGCGATCCATCGGAAAGCGGTAGTCGAAAGCGGCCTCGGCGCCGTCGAGCACGCGGTTGGCAGCGAGGGTGTCGTCGCAGGTGCCCGTGCCGTGCGGCAGTCGGGCCTGACACGCGAGGCACGCGAAAGCCGCGCCGGACGGACTGCCGCACAAGACGCAGTCGTGCTCCATTCCCATCGCTGCTTTTTGAAGCAGCTGTAAGGGTGAGGCCCTGCCAAAAATTGACATCCGGCTAAATTTCAAGAACTATCAGAACCTTACGAGGAGATTTCCCTGGATACCGTCGTCACGTTCCACCCTGCCGCCGCCGACCCCCCTCCCGACCTCGCGATTGAGGCCCTGCGCACCAAAGCGCTGGCGCTCTTCGACCTCCCCTTCAACGATCTGCTGTTCCACGCGCATACCGTTCACCGCGAGAATTTCGATCCGAACCGGGTCCAGCGCTCGACGCTGCTGTCGATCAAGACCGGCGGATGTCCCGAGGACTGCGGCTATTGCCCCCAGGCCGCGCGCTATCAAACCGGCGTGGAGAGCGAGGAGATGCTGCCCCTCGCCGAAGTCACCGCCGCCGCCCGCGCCGCGAAAGCCCATGGGGCCACGCGTTTCTGCATGGGCGCGGCATGGCGTGGGCCGAAGGCCCGCGACCTGGCACCGGTGCTCGACATGGTTCGGGAAGTGAAGGCGCTCGGCCTCGAGACCTGCTGCACGCTGGGAATGCTGAAGGACGGGCAGGCCGAGCAGCTTCGCGACGCGGGCCTCGACTACTACAACCACAACCTGGACACCGCGCCGGAGTTCTACGGCGACGTCATCACCACGCGCGACTACCAGGACCGCCTCGATACCCTCGGCCGCGTTCGTAGCGCGGGCCTCAAGGTGTGCTGCGGCGGCATCGTGGGCCTGGGCGAAACGCGAGCGGGACGCGCCGGCCTCATCGCGCAGCTCGCGAGCCTCGATCCGCCGCCGGAATCGGTCCCCATCAACGAGCTGGTCCAAGTCGAAGGAACGCCGCTCGAGGGCACGGGCAAGCTGCCGTGGATGGA
>JALYSB010000057.1 GCA_030855025.1 Pseudomonadota bacterium | reverse complement strand
CTGAAGAGTCCACCCGGGAAACGCAGAACGCCTCGGCGGACGCGGCGCTCGCGTGGCGCTTCATGAGGGAGCCCTGCACGCACACTGCCAGCGACTCGACCACCGATCGCGCCTGGGCCTCGGCCGGGGCGGGGTCGGCGAGCAGCCTGCGCGCGGCGTCGAAGCGCGCGTCCAGCCGCGGCTCGTGCGCCGCCGCGACTTCCTGCGCGAGCGCCGCCAGCGACTCGGGCGAGCGCTCAAGGGCGCGCAGCGCGTCCAGGCAGATCACGTTCGCGCTGCCCTCCCAGATGCCATTGAGCGGCGCCTCGCGATAAAGGCGCCCGAGCGGCCCCTCCTCGACATAGCCGTTACCCCCAAGGCATTCCATCGACTCGGTGGCGACGGCGACCATGCGCTTGCACAGCCAGTACTTGGCGATCGGCGTGAGCGCGCGTTGCAGCTCACGCTCGGCGGGCTCGGCCTTCGAGCGGTCGAAGGCGCTGGCGAGACGGAAGGCGAGAAGCAGCGCCGCTTCCGCTTCAAGCGCGAGGTCGGCGAGTACGTTGGCCATCAGCGGGTGCTCGTCGAGGGGCTTGCCGAACGCCGAGCGGTGCCGTGCGTGGTGCAGCGCCTGGTTCAGCGCGGCGCGCATCATCCCCGCCACGCCCACCACGATGTCGAAGCGGGTGTAGTGCGCCATCCCGATGAGGGTTGCGATGCCGCGGCCGGGCTCGCCCACCAGCCGGGCCAGCGTGTCGCGGTATTCGATCTCCGCGGAAGCGTTGGAGCGGTTGCCGACCTTCTCCTTCAGGCGCTGGATCATGAATGGGTTGCGCAACCCGTTGGGCAGCGAGCGCGGCACGAAGAAGCAGCTCACCCCTTCGGGTAGCCGCGCGAGGGTGAAGAACGCGTCGCTCATCGGCGCCGAGCAGAACCATTTGTGGCCGGTGAGGCGCCACGCGGCCCCGTCGCGCCAGGCCGCGGTCTGGACGGCGCGCAGGTCCGAGCCGCCCTGCTTCTCGGTCATCGCCATGCCGATGGTGGCGGCGGCCTTCTGCGACACCGGCGCGGGCCGCGCGTCGTAAGCATCGGCGAGGACTTTCGGCCGCCACTCGCGTGCGATCTCCGGCGCGTGCTCGAGTACCGCGACCGAGGCGAAGGTCATCGTGGCGGGACACGCGGTGCCTTGCTCGAGCTGGTTCCACAGGTAGAAGAGCGCGGCACGCGCGCTGAACCCCCCCGCCTCGCGTTTCCATGCGAGCGAGTGCACGCCGGCTCCGAACGCGCGGTTCATGAGCACGTGATACGACGGGTGGTATTCGACCGCGTCGATGCGAAAGCCCGTGCGATCGTGGGTCTTCAGTTCCGGCGTGTAGCGATTGGCGAGCGTGGCGTGGTGGTGCGCCTCGGGCGAACCCACGTAGACGCCAAGTCCGCGGGCGGACGCGTCGACCCATTGCGCGCCGGCGCGACGCACTGCGGCGCGCAGCCAGGGATCGGCGCCATACGCGTCGTAGCCTTCCAGGGGCGGGACCTGGTTCACGACCTCGTGGGTCTCGAGGATCGCAGCAGTCATCGGGCGCTTCCTCCCTTCCCGGGCTGGCGGTACACCCACTCGACCAGCGCATCGAGCGCGGGCTGCGCGGCGCCGGCGTTCGGGTGGTTCACGATCATGACCGCGATCCAGCGGCGCCCGCGGGCGTCGAGCACGTAGCCGGCCACGCTCTGGACTCCGCTGAGCGTACCGCCCTTCAGGTGCGCTTGCCCGGCGGACGCGCCGCGCCGGGTCTTGAGCGTGCCGTCCACCGCGTACACCGGCAACGATGCCGCAAGCTCGGGCATGAGCGCGCTCCCCCAGGCGCTGCGCAGCACCGCGGCGATGGTCGCCGCCGAGACGCGATCGGTGCGCGACAGGCCCGAGCCGTTCTCGATGGAGATCTCGGGCGCGTCGATGGAGCGTCCCTTGAGCCATTCGCGCACGATGCGCTCGCTCGCGCGGGCCTCGCCCGGGCGGCCGCGTTCGGCCGAGAGCGCCAGGAAAAGGTGGCGCGCCATCACGTTGTTGGAATATTTGTTCATGTCGCGCGCGAGCCCCGCAAGCGGCTCGGACTCGTGGCGGTAGAACGGCGTCGCCGAGGCGGGCGCGGAGCCGGCGCGCACCTTGCCGCGCAGCACGCCCCCGGACTCGCTCCACAACCAGCGGAAGGCGGCCTCGGTGAAGCGCGGCCCGTCGAGCACCGACAGTGCCCAGGTCTTTTCCCCGCAGGCGGTGGCGTAGGTGCCGCTGAAGACGATGGTGGCGATGAGCCCGTTCTCGTCGATCGCGACCTTGAGGTTGCGCCGCCAGTCGCCGCACGGCTCGCGCGTGGTCGCCACACGGCTTACGACCTGCAGGTTGGGGAAATCCGGCTCGGCGACGACCCGCGCCGCGTCCCCTTCCGGCATCACCGTGAAGCTCACCGCCTGGAAGTTCACGAGCAGCGCGTCGATGCCCACGTTGTAGGCGCGGTGCGGCTCGTTGTCGAAGCGTGCCGGGTCGTGCGCGACCGGCGCGAAGTAGGAGCGGTCGATTACGACGTCGCCGCGAATCTCGCGCAGTCCCCGCGCACGCAGCTGGTGGGCGATGCGCCACAGGTTGTCGTAGGTGAGCTTGGGATCGCCGCCGCCGCGGATCACGAGGTTGCCGTCGAGCGCTCCATTGGCGAGCGTGCCGTCGAGGAGGAAATCGGTGCGAAACGTGAAAGCGGGGCCGAGGAGGTCGAGCGCCGCGAACGTCGTCACGAGCTTCATCACCGAGGCGGGGTTCACCGCTGCGCGCGACTCGTGCGCCACCAGCACCGGCCCGTCGCCTACCGGCTCCACCACCACGCTCGCGGCACTTGCCGGCACCCCTGCGCGCGCGAGCTCTTTCTGCACACTCTCCGGCAAGCCGGCCCCTAAAGCTGGAAACACAGAGACCACAGAGACCACAGAGGCCACGAAGAAAAACCAAAACGGATAGTGGGTTCGTGGGATGGGGGCAGTATCCCGAATACCCGATATCTTCTGGTTCTCTCTGTGGTCTCTGTGGTCTCTGTGTTTCATGCTTTTTGACCGAGTTCTTCCACGATGGCGAGGCCAGTATCGACGAGCAGGGCGAACTCCTCGTCGCCGACGATATAGGGCGGCATGAAGTAGACGGTGTTGCCGATGGGGCGCAGCAGAACACCGCGCGCGAGCGCGAGCTCGAAAGCGCGCGCGGCGAAATCGGCTCCGCCCCCGGGAACCTCGAACGCCCAGATCATCCCCAGGTGGCGGAAGTCGCGCACGCGCGGGTGGTGCGCGAGGGTCGCCGCGGCCTGGATGAAGCGCGCGGCCTTGCGCTCGTTGGTCGCGATGACGTCACCGCTCTCGAAGAGATCCAGCACCGCGCAGGCCGCGCGGCAGGCGAGCGGGTTGCCGGTGTACGAGTGCGAATGGAGGAAGCCGCGCGCCACGCGGTCGTCGTAGAACGCCTCGTAGATCGCGTCGGTGGACAGCACGCAGGACAGCGGGAGGTAGCCGCCGGTGAGTCCTTTCGACAGGCACAGCAGGTCGGGCGCGATCCCCGCCTGCTCGCAGGCGAACATCGTCCCCGTGCGCCCGAATCCCGTCATGATCTCGTCGGCGATGAGGAGCACGTCGTGGCGGGTGCAGAGCGCGCGGGCGCGCCGCAGGTACTCGGGGTGGTAGAAGCGCATGCCTGCCGCGCCCTGCGCCAGCGGCTCGACAATGAGCGCGGCAATCTCCGCGTGCCGCTCGTCGAAGAGGCGCTCGAGCGCAGCGGCCGCGATTTCCGCGCCGCGGATCCCGGCGTATTGGTGGTCGTCGGCGTGGCGCGCCGGAAAAGGCGTCATCAGCCCCGCGTGGAGGAGCGGCGCGTAGGCGTCGCGAAATATCGCGATGTCGGTGACGCCCAGCGCGCCCACGGTCTCGCCGTGATAGCCGCCCTGCAGGGCGGCGAAGCGCGCCTTTCCGGGTTGTCCCCGGTTTGCCCAGTAGCGAAACGCCATCTTCAGCGCGATCTCGGTGGCGGACGCGCCATCGGATGCGAAGAAGGCGTGGCCGAGCTTGCCCGGCGCAATCCTGGCGAGCCGCTCGGCCAGCTCCACCACGGGCTCGTGGGTGAATCCCGCGAGCATCACGTGCTCCAGGGACTCGACCTGGCGGGCGATCGCCGCGTTGATCGACGGGTGCGCGTGCCCGAAGAGGTTCACCCACCAGGAGCTCACCCCGTCGAGGTAGCGCCGGCCGTCGAAGTCGTGCAGCCATGCCCCCTGCGCGCGCTGGATCGGGACCAGCGGGTAGCGCTCGTGCTGCTTCATCTGGGTACACGGATGCCAGACGGCGGCCCGGCTACGCGCCACCATGTCGCGGTTGCTCACACGCGCCCTAGCTCGGGCCGATGCGATTGATCTGGGTCGCGCACGCGCTGGTGGCCTCGGTGGACAGGGCCTCGAGCGCGTCGCGCGGCATCGTCGGCGATCCTGCGGTGAGGTAGCAAAGCGCCGTGAAGAGCGTGCGGACCGGCACCGCGGCCAGCGGGTCGGCGTTTTCTCCGCGATCCAGATCCACCCCGCGGGCGGTGACCACCACGCGCAGGTTCTCCTCGAGCAAAGCGGCGGCGCCCTGTACGTCGTAGTGCGCCTGCAACTTTCCCAGGACCAGTTCCTCGAGTTGTGCCTTTTCGGCTTTTCCCAGCAGCGGCACGCGGCAGGCCTCGGTTTGGTAGGAGGGACGCCCATTCTAGCGTCGGATGGCAGAACTCATTGGCATCCAACAACGAGGAGTGCTAGCAACACACGGCCCTGTATTTCATGCAAAAAACGAATTGAGCACGCTGGTTGCTTCCAATGGACCAGTCGCATGAACCCCGGCCCGGGAAGCAATTCTCACTCAACGGAGGACGCAAACATGCACTTGCTCGACCGAATCGAGACCCAGTTGATCGCCAACCGCCTGCCGCTCGTGGGGATCACGGTGGCCGCGGTGCCCTATGCCAACACGCCCGTGGTGCTCACGTTGCATTGGCACGGCTTTGTCGAGATGCGCCTGGCCGATGTGACCGACGCGAACGTGGTTGCCTACCAACCGGTTCCCAGCTCGGCGCTGCAGGTGAATGACCGCTGGGACCAGTTCGGCGAGCTCGAGAACGAGGTGCTCGACGTGGCATGGGAGCTCGGCTCGTGGGACCTCGCGCGCACCGAGGCATTGCCGTTCGTGCGCCCCGGTGCGTCCGAACAGGAATCGCTCGAGTGCATGGGCGCCTTCGGCTCCTTGCCGGTGGCCATCGACGGCCAGCCCCCGATCGTGGCCGAGGTGCCCGATTCGAGCGAGTTGATCGAGGCCGCGGCGCGCAGCGGGTACGTGCAATGGCTGTTTCGTCCCGTGCGCGGCGGGGTTTGGGCCGACGTCGCGGACGATGTCACGCTGCAGGACGGCGGCTATCGCAATCCCCCGTGCCCGGTGCTGCCTGCGCCCACGCGCTCGGGACACACGCTGCGCACGCGCCGCGTGGTTTACCAGTTCGGCCGCTGCCCGCGGCTGGTGAGCTGATCATCGGCGCCGCGATCCGCGCATTCGATCCGATCGCGGCGCCCCTCGCGCGGCTCGCGGCGGCGGCCTTGGCGCTTGCTCTCGCGGGATGCGCTTCGATTCCCCCGATCGACCGCTTCCTCCTCACGCAGGAACGCGAGCCGGTGCTCGTGGAGGGCGCCCGGGGCGCCCTCAGCCACGCGCAAAGCGTGCGGGTGCTCGAGGATCTCAAGCGGCGCGCGCCCAATTCCGGAATTCTCGAGCGCCACATCGCCGTCGAGGAGGCTCTCACCGACACGCCGTTGAGCCTCGGCAACAAGGCCACGACCCTCGAGGATGGCAAGGAAACCTACACGGCAATGCTCGCCGCCATCAAGAGCGCGAAGCATCACGTCCACATGGAGATGTACATCTTCGAGGCCGACCCGGTCGGGCGGCTTTTCGCAGCGGCACTCACGGAGCGCGCGCGAGCCGGCGTGCAGGTCCGCCTCATCTACGACGCGGTCGGCAGCTTGTCCACTCCCAAGGAGTTCTTCAAGGAGCTGGAGTCCGGCGGCGTGCAGGTCGTCGTGTTCAACCCGGTCAAGTCGGTGAAGGTCCTCGACCTGGTGGGCATCCAGAATCGCGACCACCGCAAGCTCCTTCTGGTGGACGGCCGCATCGCGTTTCTCGGCGGCATCAACATCAGCGGCGTCTACAGCGGCGTGGCGCAGTCCGGCGGGCGCGGCAAGCGAATTTCCGGCTCGTCGAGGGGAGACAGCGAGGGGGGCGAAGACCCGCCCTTCGAGGAGCGTCCGTGGCGCGACCTCCAGGTCCGCCTCGAGGGACCGGTGGTCGGCGACCTGCAACGCGCCTTCGTGCGGCAGTGGGTACGCTGGAAGAAGGAGCCGCTTCCCGAGGCAGGGCTCTATCCGAAACTGAAGGCGGAAGGACCGCACGTCGTGCGTGCGATCGCCGGCTCGCCGGAGGACAAGTCGGGCAACGCGCTCTACGTGGCGCTGATCTCGGCGGTCGAGTCCGCGGAGAAGGAGGTGTTCATCATGAACGCCTATTTCGTCCCGCATCCGCGGCTCGTCGCGGCACTAAAGTCGGCGGCGGGGCGCGGCGTCGACGTAAAGCTGATCCTGCCCAGCAAATCCGACAACTCCTTCGTCTACCATGCCGGCCGCTCGTTCTATGGCGACCTGCTCGAGGCGGGCGTGAAGATCTACGAGCGCAAGAACCGGATGCTGCATTCGAAAGCGGCGGTCGTCGACGAGGTATGGACCACGATCGGGTCCACCAACCTCGACTGGCGCAGCCTGGTTTACAACGACGAGTTGAACGCCGTGGTCGTGGGTCCCGAGTTCGCCTCCCAGGTGCTCGCGGTGTTCGCCAAGGATCTTTCGAACTCCGAGGAGATCACCCATGCCGCTTGGCAGGGGCGCCCGATCAAGGATCGTCTCAGGGAAGTCGGCGCCCGCGCTTGGGCGCGCTGGCTGTAGCTAAACCCTTGACTCCAGAGTGTTTTTGGACGCCCTAGAGATTTGTAAGCGTTCACTCCAGTAAACACCCCCGATTTAAGGCACTTGAACTGGCGCGGCTTCGCGCCTATTATTAGCACTCGTATCCGGCGAGTGCTAAGCCCGCCCTGAATTCAAAACCGGGGTCGACCTGGTTTCGGTCCGTCCCCATAACACCACAGGAGTGAACCCATGAAACTGCGTCCGTTGCACGACCGCGTCATCGTCAAGCGGCTTGAAGAAGAGCGCAAGACCGCTTCCGGCATCGTCATCCCCGACACCGCCGCCGAGAAGCCCGACCAGGGCGAAGTCCTCGCCGTCGGCCCCGGCAAGAAGAACGACGAAGGCAAGGTCACCGCCGTCGACGTGAAGGTCGGCGACAAGATCCTGTTTGGCAAGTACTCGGGCACGACCGTGAAGGTCGACGGCGACGAGCTCCTCGTGATGCGCGAGGAAGACATCATGGCCGTCGTGAACTGATAGCCGTCCCTTACCGAATTACGAGAGGAATACCACCATGGCAGCCAAAGACGTCAAATTCAAAGAGAACGCACGCGTTCGCATGATCGCGGGCGTCAACATCCTGGCCGATGCGGTCAAGGTGACGCTGGGCCCGAAGGGCCGCAACGTCGTGCTCGAGCGCTCGTTCGGGGCCCCCACCGTCACCAAGGACGGCGTGTCGGTCGCGAAAGAGATCGAGCTGAAGGACAAGTTCGAGAACATGGGCGCGCAGCTGGTGAAGGAAGTCGCCTCCAAGACTTCCGACGTCGCCGGTGACGGCACCACCACCGCGACCGTGCTCGCGCAGTCGATCGTGACCGAGGGCATGAAGTACGTGGCCGCCGGCATGAACCCGATGGACCTGAAGCGCGGCATCGACAAGGCGGTCACCGCCGCGGTCGAGGAGCTGAAGAAGATCAGCAAGCCGTGCACCACGTCGAAGGAAATCGCCCAGGTCGGCGCGATCTCCGCCAACGCGGATCCGGAGATCGGCAAGACGATCTCGGAGGCGATGGACAAGGTCGGCAAGGAAGGCGTCATCACCGTGGAGGACGGCAAGGGCCTGGAGAACGAGCTCGACCTCGTCGAAGGCATGCAGTTCGACCGCGGCTACATCTCGCCCTACTTCATCAACAATCCCGACAAGCAGAGCGCGATTCTCGAGGATCCGTTCATCCTGCTGCATGACAAGAAGATCTCGAACATCCGAGATCTCCTGCCGGTGCTCGAGCAGGTCGCCAAGGCCGGTCGCCCGCTCCTGATCGTCGCCGAAGATGTCGATGGCGAGGCGCTCGCCACCCTGGTGGTGAACAACCTGCGCGGCATCCTCAAGACCACGGCCGTCAAGGCCCCGGGCTTCGGCGACCGCCGCAAGGCCATGCTGGAAGACATCGCCATCCTCACGGGCGGCACCGTGATCGCCGAAGAGCTCGGGCTCAAGCTCGAGAACGTGGCGCTCAAGGATCTCGGCCGCGCCAAGCGCGTCGAAGTGGGCAAGGAGAACACTACCCTCATCGACGGTGCCGGCAAGGAAGAGGGCATCAAGTCGCGGGTCGAGCAGATCCGCAAGCAGATCGAGGAAGCCACCAGCGATTACGACAAGGAAAAGCTCCAGGAGCGCGTGGCCAAGCTCGCCGGCGGTGTCGCGGTGATCAAGGTCGGTGCGGCTACCGAAGTCGAGATGAAGGAAAAGAAAGCCCGTGTCGAGGACGCGCTGCATGCGACCCGCGCCGCGGTCGAAGAAGGCATCGTTCCGGGCGGCGGCGTGGCACTGCTGCGCGCGCGCGATGCGGTCTCGAAAGTCAAGACCGACAACGAGGACCAGGCCGCGGGCGTGAAGATCGTGGTGCGGGCGCTGGAGCAGCCGATGCGCGAGATCGCCCGCAACGCGGGTGACGAGCCCTCGGTGGTCATCAACAAGGTGCTCGAAGGCAAGGGCAACTTCGGCTACAACGCCCAGACGGGCGAGTACGGCGACATGGTGGCGATGGGCGTGCTGGACCCGACGAAAGTCACGCGCTACGCGCTGCAGAACGCCGCTTCCGTGGCCGCGCTCATCCTCACGACCGATGCGATGGTTGCCGAGCTGCCGAAGGACGAGAAGTCCGGTGGCGGCGCTGGCGGCATGGGCGGCGGCATGGGCGGCATGGGTGATATGGATATGTGACATCGCCGAAGCGGCCTGTCCGGCCGCTGAGGTGATGTCATCCCGGCGTATGGCCGGGATCCAGTTTGCAGGAAAGATGAGCCCCGCTTCGGCGGGGCTTTTTCTTTGCGCCACAATTGCGCATGCCCCACGTCTTCGAGCCCGCGGCCACGGGCCGCTCCAAGTGCCGCGGATGCAAGCAGCCGCTCGCCAAGGGCGAGCTGCGCTTCGGCGAAGGCCTGCCGAACCCCTTCGGCGAAGGCGAGGTGACGCACTGGTTCCACCCCGCCTGCGCCGCGTACAAGCGTCCGGACGTGCTGCTCGAAGGGCTGGCGGCGGCAGCCTGCGTCGCCGATCGCGCATCGCTCGAGCGCATCGCGCGGGCGAGCCTCGCGGCCCATCGCCTGCCGCGTATCGACGGCGCCGAGCGCGCACCCACGGGGCAGGCCAAATGCCGCCACTGCCACGCGCCCATCGGGAAGGGCGGCTGGCGCGTGCGCCTCGTTTTTCATGAGGAGGGCACCTTCTCGCCCGGAGGCTTCCTTCACCTCGCGTGCCGGCAGGCGTACTTCGAGACCGGCGACATCCTGGAGCAGTTGCTGCATTTCAGTCCGGCCCTGCCGCAGGAGGAGCGCGAAGCGCTGCGCGCGGAGTTCGGCTAGCCGCACCCTCGAAGTCCGTACTCCTGCCCCCGGGCGCGTGTCGTAGAGGCGTCTTAAACTCCACGGAAAGGTGAACCATGAAAAAGGCCGCAGCGAAGAAAGCCGGCTCCAAGGGCCCCGATGCCATCGTTCTCCTGAAGGATGACCACCGGACGGTCTCGCAGATGTTCGCGCGCTACGACAAGCTGGGCGATTCGGCGCACGCGGCGAAGCTCAAGCTTGCCCGCACGGTTTGCAAGGAGCTCAAGGTCCACACCCGGATCGAGGAGGAGATCTTCTACCCGGCGATCGAGAAGGTGCTGCCCAAGGAGAAGGACCTGCTGGACGAGGCCGCGGTCGAGCACGAAGGCGCCAAGAAGCTCATCGCCGAGCTCGACCGGATGAAGCCGGGGGAGGACCTCTTCGACGCCAAGGTCAAGGTGCTCGCCGAATACATCAAGCACCACGTGAAGGAAGAGCACGAGGAGATGTTCCCCAAGGTGAGGAAGACCGACCTCGACCTGCGGGCGCTGGGAATGCGGATGGCTGCCCGCAAGCGCGTGCTCGCGAAGCGCAAGCGCTAGACGCAAAAAAGCCCCGCCGCGGCGGGGCTTCGCCGGGACTCGCGCGGTCCTTTCAGTCGAACTTCGCGCCCGACTCCTTCACCACCTTCGCCCAGCGATCCTTCTCGCTGCGGATGAAGGTCCCGAATTGCGCCGGCGATTGGGGGCGCACTTCGGCGCCCGCCTTGTCGAGGCGGTCTTTCATCTCGGGCGTGGCGAGGATCGCGGTGATGGTCGCGTGCAGCTTGTTCACGACTTCGGGCGGCGTGCCCGCGGGGGCGACGATGCCCTGGAACGAGCCGGTCTCGAACCCCGGGAAGCCCATCTCGGCGACGGTGGGAATGTCCGGCGCGGACGCGAAGCGTTGCGCGCTCGAGATCGCGACCGCCTTGAGCTTCCCGTCCTTCACGAATGGATAGGTCGCGAGCATGCCGTTGAACATCACCTGGGACTGGCCCCCGACCATGTCGGTAAGCGCCTGGGAGCCGCCCTTGTAGGGGATGTAGGTCCACTTGAGGCCGGCGCGCTGCGCGAACTCGATGCCGGCGAGGTGGTTGGCGCCGCCGATGCCCGAAACCGCGAAGTTGAGCGAGTCGGGTTTCGCCTTGCCGAGCGCGATGAGCTCCCTCACGTCCTTCGCGGCCACCGAGGGGTGCGTGACCAGGAGGTGCGGTGAGTACGCCACCAGGATGACGGGCGCGAAATCCTTCACCGGATCGAACGGCAGTGTCGTCACGACGCTCGGCGCGATCGCGAGCGAGCCGATGTCGCCCAGCAGCAGCGTGTAGCCGTCGGCCGGGGACTTGGCGACGAAGTCCGCGCCCACGTTGCCGGTGGCCCCCGGCTTGTTCTCCACGACCCATGGCTGCCCGAGGGCCGCGGTGATTCCGGGCCCGAGCGCGCGCGCCAGAATGTCGGAGGTGCCTCCCGGGGGATACGGCACGATGACCTTGATCGGCTTCGCGGGCCAGGATTGCGCGAGGGCGGCGCCGGCGAAGGTGAGCGCGGCGAACGCGAGCGCGATGCGTCGAATGGGTTTTCTCATGGTCTCTTTCGGGTTTTGGTTTCCTGCTCGGTGATGATTCAGACGGCGCCGTGGCTCTCGACGTACAAGGCGTAAAGCGAATGGCAGGCGGTCATGTAGAGGCGATTGTTCTTCGGGCCGCCGAAGGCGAGGTTCGCGCACCGCTCGGGCAGCCGGATGAATCCGATCGCCTTGCCCAGCGGATTGAACACCATCACGCCATCGAGATCCTCGGAACGACCGCGGAGCGCGTACACCTTGCGTCCGGCCACGTCGGTGGGCTCGGCCTGCAGCGCGCCGTTGCTGCCCCAGCCGCACCAGAGGTTGCCGTCGCGGTCGACCTTGAAACCGTCGAGCGCGCCCTGGTCCGCCGCGTCGATGAGCTTGGTCTTGTTGGATACGCTTGCGTCCGCCGCCACGTCGTAGCTCCAGATGCTCCGGTTCGGCGTTCCCTTCCACTCCACCACGTAGAGCTTCTTCTCGTCGGGCGAGAACGCGAGGCCGTTGGGATTGACCAGGTCGGTGATCACGGCGCCGATCCGGCCGTCGGCCCCGATGCGGTACACGTTGGTCGTGGCCTGGTCGGGCTTGGCCCGCGAGCCTTCCCATTCGCCGTTGATGCCGAACAGCGGATCGGTGAACCAGAGGCTGTCGTCGGATTTCACCACGATGTCGTTGGGCGCGTTCAGCCGCTTGCCCTCGAAGCTGTCGGCGAGCACCGTGAGCTTGCCGTCCTTTTCCGTGCGCACGACGCGGCGCGTCACGGAGTGCTCGCAGGTGACGAGGCGGCCCTGGCGGTCGCGCGTGTTGCCATTGGCGTAGTTCGCGCTGCCGCGAAAGACGGTGAAGCTGCCGTCCCTCTCGCTGTACTTCATGATGCGGTTGTTGGGGATGTCGCTCAACAGCACGTACCCGCCGTCGGGGAAATACACCGGCCCCTCGGCCCAACGCATGCCGCTCGCCAGTTGCTCCACCGTGCTGCTGTAGATGCGGTACTTGGCGAAGGAAGGATCCAGGATCAGGACCGAGGGGTCCGGATACCTCTGGTTGGGCGTGAAGGCGAAGGTCTGCGAAAAGGCGTTTCCGGTGGCGGCCGCGAGACCGGTTCCGGCGGCGATCGCCAGGAATTGGCGGCGGGCGGCGAGGCGTGTTTTTTTCATGGCATGTCTCTCGTGAGAATGGCTTTCCAGCTGCGTTGTGGCTGCGCCGCTGGCGCCTAGTCGCTCTGCTTGATGCCGCCCTGGTCGACCACCAGCTTCCAGCGGGCGAGCTCGTCGTTCAGGAACCGGCCGAACTCCGCGGGCGTGCCGCCGACGACCTCGAAGCCGAGCTCGTTGAAGCGCTTGACCGTGTCCGGATGCTTGATCGCGGCGACGAGCGCGGGCTGCAGGCGGTCCTTGACCGGCTGCGGCAATCCCCGGGGCGCGACGAACGCCTGCCAGGAGAACACCTCGATCCCCGGCACCCCCGCCTCGGTGAGGGTGGGCACGGTGGGCACGCTCGGATCGCGCTTGTCCGCGGTCACCGCCAGCAGCTTCATCTTGCCGGCCTTCACGTGCTGCGTGATCGAGCCCAGGTTCTGGAAGGACACGTCGACGTTGCCGGCGATGAGATCGAGGTGCGCGGCGCTGCCGCCCTTGTACGGCACGTGGATGCCGCTGGTTCCGGTTTTCTGCCAGAAGAGGGCGGCGGTGAGATGGTCGGAAGAACCGGTCCCGGACGACGCGAACGAGA
This sequence comes from Pseudomonadota bacterium, assembly GCA_030855025.1. Taxonomy (GTDB): domain Bacteria; phylum Pseudomonadota; class Gammaproteobacteria; order Burkholderiales; family Usitatibacteraceae; genus Usitatibacter. The sequence continues at coordinate 3,963 of JALYSB010000057.1, read as the reverse complement.
CCGCGTTCGGATTCTTCTTGAGATGCTCGATGAACTCCTGCATGTTGTTCGCGGGAAAGTTCGCCCGGGTCACCAGCGCGTTGGGCGTGCGCACCGCGACGGACAGCAGGTCGTAATCCTTCAGCGGGTTGTATCCCAGGTCCTTGTAGAGGACCGGGTTGATCGCGAACACGCCGATCGATCCCACGAAAAGCGTGTAGCCGTCGGGCTGGGCGTTGGCGACGAACTTGCCGCCGAGGCTGCCGTTGGCGCCCGGCTTGTTGTCGATCACGAAGCTCTGCCCGAACGTCTCCTGCAGCTTGCCCGCGACCGTGCGCGCGGTGATGTCCGAGGAACCTCCCGGAGTAAACGGCACGACGATCGTCACGGGCTTGGTCGGGTACGGCTGCGCGGCGGCGCCGAGCGACAGGGCGAGGGCCCCCGCGGCGATTGCGGCGAGGTGCTTGGGTCTCATGGGTTGCTCCTCCGGGTTTTCTGGTTTGTCAGGCGGTACTCGCGCAGCATACCGCGAGTCAGCGCCCCATCCTGCTGCGCGCGCCCTCCAGCAGCCTGAACATGGGCACGGTGAAGAGGACCACGATCAGGTAGCGCACCACGTGTGCGGCCGTGACGAACGCGACGCCGATTTGCAGCACCTTCGCCGTGATCGACATCTCGGCGATGCCCCCGGGTGCGGCCGACAGCAGCGCCGTGCCGAGGTAGGCGCCGCTGGTGAGCGCGATCAGCCAGCCCACGAGCGCCGCGAGCCCGATCATCACGGCGATCGCCGGTACCAGGGCCGCCACGAAGCGCGGGGCGATTACCAGGAAGCTGCGGTCGAAGCGCGCGCCGAGCGCGCAGCCCAGCAGGACCTGGGCCGCGTTGGTAAGCGGCGTGGGGACCGATGAGAGCTGCACGCCGAGGCCGGTGAGCGCGACGGTGAGGAAGAGCGGCCCCATGGTGAAGGCGGTCGGCGCGCCCAGGCGGCGCGCAAGCCAACCCGCCATCGCCGCGGCCGAGGCGAGGAGCGCCAGGCCCGCGGGGTCGAACGGCACCATCACCGGCCGGTAGTCCTCGGTGGCCGAGAAGCCCGCGAGCGTGATTCCGATCGGGATCGTCGTCACCACCATCAGCATGCGGAAGGAGTGCGCGAAGGCCACGCGATCCGGGGCTGCACCGTGCTTCTCGCCCATGATCGCCATCTCCGAGGCTCCGCCCGGCATGCTGCCGAAATACGCCGTCGCCCGGTCGATTCCTGCAAGGCGCATCAGCACCAGCGCGCTCGCCGCACCGAAGCCGATCGCGGCAAACCCCAGGAAGGCGAACCACGGCCAGTAAGTGGCCACCTCGCCCAGGACCGGCGCGGTGAAGTAAAGCCCGAGCGACACGCCGACCACCAACATGCCCGCATCGCGCCCGCCGGGCAGCGCCTCGAGGCGCGCTCCGGCCATCTGAACCGTGGCCATCGCGACGATCGAGCCGATCATCCACGGCAGCGGCGTGCGCAGCCACGCGCACACCGCGCCGCCGAGGGTGCAGACGGCGAGTCCGCCGAGCACCGGCATGACCTTCATGGGTTTTTCCAAATCGGGGAGTGGCTTGGGGAACGCCGAAACGGCTATAATTTATAGCTTTCCCGGCCTGGTAGCTCAGTTGGTAGAGCAGCGGACTGAAAATCCGTGTGTCGGTGGTTCAATTCCGCCCCAGGCCACCACATTCCAATGCCAAGGCGCGCGCCTTGGCGTTTTCACCTCGCCACCTTCTCGGGCGCTCGCTCGATCTGCCCCACCCCCGGTGCGAACGCCATGTCGCTTCGCACCATTCCCATTCCGTATAGCCACGCGATCGTTGACAGCACCATCGGGTTCTCGCTGGACAGGCGAAACGGCTCGCCGATCTTGTTGTTGTTCAGGCGGATGGGTGTGGTGCCGTTGTACTCGAAGGTCACGTTGACGAATTCGCAGCCCTGGTACTCGTATCCGTCCAGCAGCACCTTCTCGTTGGCGAATCGCTTGGCCTGGATCAGCTTGGGCTTGTAGGAAGCGGGGTCGACTTGCGCGCGGGCGGATGGGTGAGAGGGCGTCGGTCGCTCGGCTTCCCCCCGATGCGCGCACTTCGCGCGCTCACGCGTGCGCGCCACACCGGACTTCGAGCCGCTGTGCGGCGCAGCAGCAGTGCCGCACCGCTCGCCCACGGCGTATCGAGGGTGACCGGGTCGTATTCCTTCGGATGCTCGTAGGGAATCTGGCGCATTTCCCAGGCGCCGACGCGCGCGTCGTCCGCTTCGGCCGCGGCGACGGCGGCCTCGAGCACACCGGGCTCGAGGATGCAGTCCTGGTTCAGCACGAAGACGAGCGGCGCCGATCCGAGCGCCGCGTTGGCGTTGTGGCCGCGGCCGAAGCCGAGGTTCGCCCCGAAGCGCTTGACTTCCACGCGCGCGAACGCCCCGCCCGCCCGCAGCTCGGGAAGTGCGGCGAGCGTCAGGGCAACCTGCGGATCGGGACTGTTGTCGTGGATGAACAGGTTGCGCCGCAGGGGCTCGCGCGTAGGCTCGGCCAGGCTCGCGAGGAGTTGCCCGAAGAGCGCGAGGTCGGGCTGGAAGGTGACGACGCTGAGGTCGACTTGGCGCATCGGGCGAATCTCCAGGGAGGGCATAGAGTGACCGGCGAGGCCGTCGAAATCAACCGTTTGCGCACCGGGGGATTCCGCTTATGCCCGGAGCGGTGGCTGTGACACAATAGGGCGACGTCTGGCCCCATAACTAGAACTCGATGAACGTCTCCTCCCGGCATTTTGCCAATGCCATCGCGGTCCATGTGGCCGGTCGGCTCGACCAGGACACGTGCGAGGCATTTCGCGGGCAGCTGATGGGCTTCGTCGATGCGGCGGGGCGCGACGGCGGGGCGATCGTGCTCGACCTGTCGGCGCTCGAGTACGTTTCGAGCGCGGGCCTGCGCTGCTTCATGCTCGCCTCGCGCCAGGCCAAGGCGCAGCACGGCCGCATCTTCGTCGCCGCCCTGCAGCCGATGGTCTCCGAGATCTTCGAGATCAGCCACTTCAACCTCGTCTTCCAGGTCTTCCCCACGCTGGGCGATGCGATGGCCGCGGTCTCGCCCGAGGCCGCGCAGGCCTTCGAGAAGGCTTAGGCTCCGTGCGCGTCCGATTCTGGGGAACCCGCGGCTCGATCCCGGTGGCGCTCACCACGTCGGACGTGCGCGACAAGCTCGCCCAGGCGTTGGTGCAGGCATCCGGGCGCACCTTCGCAAACTACGAGGAGGCGCACGCTTTCGCGTCCTCCGAGCTCGACTTCTCGCTCACCCACACTTTCGGCGGGCACACGCCGTGCGTCGAGCTGGAGCTTCCCGGCGACGAGTATTTCGTCTGCGACATGGGCAGCGGCGCCCGGCCCTTCGGCGTGCACGTCCTCGCCAAGCAGGCCCGCAAGCCCGCGACCATCAACATCTTCATGTCGCACGTGCATTGGGACCACATCATGGGCTTTCCCTTCCTGGGGCCGGCCTACGTTCCGGGGACCACGATCCGCATCCACGGCTGCCACGAAGTGCTCGAGCACGCCTTCCGGCTGCAGCAATCGCCGCCTTGCTTCCCGGTCACCTTCGAGCAGCTCGGCGCGAAGATCGAGTTCGTGATGCTCGAGCCTGACAAGACCTACACCGTGGCGGGGCTCGAGGTCACCCCGCACCTGCAGCTTCACGGCGGGGACTCGTACGGGTTCCGCTTCGCGCATGGCGGCAAGTCGGTGATCTACTCGACCGATTCCGAGCACAAGCTCGAGAACCGCACCGAGGCCGAGGCGTTCGCCGCCTTCTTCCGCGGCGCCGACGTCGTCATCTTCGATGCCATGTACGCGCTTGCCGAGGCCATCAGCGTGAAGGCCGACTGGGGCCACTCGAGCAACATCGTGGGCGTCGAGCTCTGCCAGATGGCGCGCGCCAAGCACCTGGTGCTCTTCCACCACGAGCC
>JALYSB010000056.1 GCA_030855025.1 Pseudomonadota bacterium | reverse complement strand
CGCCATGGAGGGTCGTGATCTCGCCCAGCTCCTGCTGCATGTACGGGCGCAGCACGTTGATCACGTGCTGGCTGGGCTCGGTGGAGGTGAGCACCGGAGTCGCGGTGCGGCCCGCGGCATCGAGCAGTGCCGCGGGAGCCGCGAGCCCGTCGCCGACCAGCACCACCACGGTATCGCCGCCCACGATGCTCGCGAAGGTCTGCTCGCGCGCGGTCGGCTCGAGGCGCTCGAGGTAATCGACCTCGCGGGGGCCGAGGACCTGGCCGAGCAGGGGATGGATGAGATTCAAGTGACCGATCAATCCCACGCCGGGCTTGTGCAGCATCGCTCCGGTGAACTCCCGCGCGCCGCCCGTCATCCCCGCGGCCCACGCGAGCCCGAGGCGCTCGCGCCGCTCGTCAAACAGCCGCTGAACGCTGAGCCGGGGCATAGGGCGACCACTCGGTGATCAGCCGGTGGGCGGCCTGGATGTCCTGGGTTCCCGCGAGCGCCTCGCGCAGCTGCGCGTCGCTGAACATCTGCGCGAGCTCCGAGAGGAGCTCGAGGTGTGCCTCGGTCGCGTGCTCGGGCACGAGCATCGCGAACACCAGGTTCACCGGGGCGCCGTCCGGGGCCTCGAACGCGATGGCGGCGGCAGTGCGCACGAATGCGCACACCGGCTCCTTGAGCGTCTTGATGCGGCCGTGCGGGATCGCGACTCCGAATCCAAGCCCGGTGGAGCCGAGCTTCTCGCGGTCGAAGAGGCTGTCGAAGACGCGGGCGCGGGGAATCTGGCGCGAGTTCTCGAAGAGTAGGCCGATCTGCTCGAACAGGCGTTTCTTGCTGCTCACGTCCAGGCCCAGCAGGACGTGGTTCGGGGGCAGCAGTCTCGATACCAGGTTCATCGCGCCTCGCTTTCCACCTAGGCCTGAGGAATGCGCTTGATGCCCGGCGAATGCTTGTTCGCGGCGAAGCGCTCCTTGTGCTTGATCACCTGGCGGTCGAGCTTGTCGACCAGGCCGTCGATCGCGGCGTACATGTCGCCGTCGTGGGCCTGCACGTGGATGTCCTTGCCCGACAGGTGCACATTGGCTTCGATGCGCTGGTCGAGTTTCTCCACCGTCATCACCACGTTCACATCGATCACGTGCTCGAAATGCCGGCTCACGCGCTCGAGCTTCGCGACCACGTAGTCGCGGATGGCGGGGGTGATCTCGACGTGGTGGCCGGTGAGGTGCAGGTTCATCAGGGGACTCCTTCTCTGTCTGACCTAGATCGACTTGCGAAGATTGGCCGGCTGGATGTGCATCGCCTCTCGATACTTGGCGACGGTCCGTCGGGCCACCTGGATGCCTTGCTGCGCGAGGATGTCCGAAATGCGATGGTCGGAGAGCGGCTTCTTGCCATCCTCCGCCGCCACGAGCTGCTTTATGAGAGCACGGATCGCGGTGGCCGAACAGGCGCCACCGGTGTCGGTTGAAACATGGCTGCCGAAAAAATATTTCAATTCGAATATTCCGCGCGGGGTGAGCATGTACTTCTGCGTCGTCACGCGCGATATGGTCGATTCGTGCAGCCCCACGGCCTCGGCGATCTCGCGCAGCACCAGCGGGCGCATCGCCACCTCGCCGTGCTCGAAGAAGTTCCTCTGGCGATCGACGATGGACTGGGTGACGCGCAGGATGGTGTCGAAGCGCTGCTGCACGTTCTTGATGAGCCAGCGCGCTTCCTGCAGTTGCCCGGAGAGGTGCTTGCCGCCGTTCTCGCGCGAGGCTTGCAGGATATCGGCGTACATCTTGTTGATGCGTAGCCTTGGCATGGCGTCGCGGTTCAGCGCCGCGATCCAGCGCGTGCCGGCCTTGCGCACCAGCACGTCGGGCACCACGTAGCGCACGTCGCCCGCGCCGAATGCGCGGCCCGGCTTGGGATCGAGCGTGAGCACGAGCGAACGCACCTCGCGCAGCTCGTCCTCGTCCACGCCGAGCAGGCGCTTCAACTTGTTGAAGTCGCGCGCCGCGAGCGCGTCGAGGTGCCGGGTCACGAGCGTGATGGCGGCGGCGCGATGCGGCGAGGTCTCGGGGAGCGCCTTCAGCTGCAGCTCGAGGCATTCGGCGACATCGCGCGCGCCCACGCCGGTGGGCTCGAGGTTCTGCACGTGGCGAAGCGCGATCTGCAGCTCCTCGATCTCCACGTCGGACATGGCGGCGAGCGCCGATTCGCGCAGCTCCTCGAGCTCGGGCTTGAGGTAGCCGTCCTCGTCGAGGTGCCCGATCACGAATTCCGCGATCAGCTTGTCGCGCGGCGTGAGGCCGGTCAACGAGAGCTGCGCGAGCAGGTGCTCGTGCAGGGTGGGCTCGGCGGCGGCGAACTGCGTGAATTCGTCGCGCTCGTCGTCGTCGCGGCGCGAGCCCGACCCGGAGCCTGCGCCCTGCGAAGGCTCGTCACCGAACCCGGCCTGCTCCTCGTTCAGGCTTGGCTGCTCGTCGCGCCGGTCTTCGGCGGCGGTCGGCTGCTCCTGGGCGGCGGCGGTCCCGTCGGACCCGTTCGGCGGCGACAAGGAGCCGCCGTCGCCGGAATTCGCGAGGTCGGAGCGCTCGAGCAGGGGATTTTCGGCGAGATAGCGCTCGAGCTCCTGGTTGAGCTCGACCGTCGACAGCTGCAGCAGCCGGATGGACTGCTGGAGCTGAGGAGTCAGCGTGAGATGTTGCGAGAGCTTTAGCTGGAGGCTGTGCTTCATGTCGGAGCGGCCCGGCGAACGAGATTCCGCTAGAGGCGGAAGTTCTCTCCGAGATACACCTTACGGACGGCCTCATTATAGATGATCTCCTCGGGCTTCCCGAAGGCGAGCACCGCACCCTCGTTGATGATGTAGGCGTGGTCGCAAATGCCGAGCGTCTCGCGCACGTTGTGGTCGGTGATGAGCACCCCGATCCCGCGCTCCTTGAGGAAGCCGATGATCTGCTGGATGTCGAGCACCGCGATCGGATCGACGCCCGCGAAAGGCTCGTCCAGCAGGATGAAGCGCGGGCTGGTGGCGAGCGCTCGTGCGATCTCGACACGCCGCCTCTCTCCCCCCGAGAGCGAGATCGCCGGGCTCGCGCGCAGGTGGCCGATGTGCAGGTCGCCGAGGAGGGCCTCGACACGCGCCTGCACATCCTCGGCATCGAAGCCCTGCAATTCCAGGACGGCGCGGATGTTCTGCTCGACGGTGAGCTTGCGGAAGATCGAGGCTTCCTGCGGCAGGTACGACAGCCCCAGCCGCGAGCGCCGGAAGATCGGCAAGTGGGTCAGGTCCTCGCCGTCGAGCATCACGCTGCCGGCGTCGATCGGCACGAGGCCCAGGATCATGTAGAAGCACGTGGTCTTGCCCGCGCCGTTCGGGCCGAGGAGGCCCACCACCTCGCCGCTTTCGACGGTGAGCGACACGTCGGAGACGACGGTGCGCTTGCGGTAGCGCTTCATCAGCCCCGCGGCGCGCAGCACGGAAGCGCGGGGCTCGGGCTTGACCAGCGTGAGTCGCTGCGCGGCGAGCGTGGGCGTGGCCGCCATCCCTAGGGCTTCCCCGGGTCCGACTTGAGGCTCACGCCGGGGGCGGCCTTCTTGTCGTCTGCCTCGGGGGAGCGCTTCGGCGGCAGGATGATCACTTTCACGCGCGAGTCCGGCGCGGCCGCTTTTCCGGGCGGCGCGCCCGACACCTCCGCCACCTCGCGCTTCATGTCGTAGGAGATGAAGTCGCCGGCGAGCTCGTTCTGGTTGCTCTTCACGCGCGCGCGCGTGTAGAGCTTGAGCACGTCGTTGCGATCATCGAACTCGGCGCGCTCGGCGAACCCCTCCACCCACTCGTCGACCTTGTCGCGCTTCTGGCGAAAGGTCACGGGGGAGCCGCTCGCCACATAGAACTTGTGGCGCTGGGCGTCTTCCTTGACGGTGACCTTGGAGGCAGTCATGCGCATCGTGCCTTGCGTTACGACGACGCTGCCCTCGAAAGTGCTGGTGCGGTTCGCGTCGTCGGCGGTGAGGCGATCGGCACCGACCACGATCTCCTTCTCGCGGTCCGAGCGCTCCGCGGCCGCGCTCGTGGCAAGGAGGAGTGCCGCGACGGCGAGCTGCAGCGTCTTGGTTCGCATCAGCGGCTCGGCTTGAAGGTGGCGCGCACGTGGTCCAGCCGCAACGTGCGTGCGCGATTGTCGAGCTCGAGGCCTTTGGACTCGGCGCGCCCCGAGGCGTTTTCCAGCACCACGTCGCTCGAGGTGCGCGCGATGCCGGCGTCGGGCAATACCAGCAGCTTGTCGGTGGTCAGGCGCGTTTGCGAGCCATTCGCATCGGCCTCGCGCACGATCAGCACGTGTCCCTCGATCAAGACGCGGTCGCCGCCCTGTTCGAGGCGGCCGTGGTCGGCGGTGACAGTCATCTTGGGTTGCCGAGGCTCGAAGGCCTCGAGGGTGACCGACTCGAGGAGGGCGGAATCGTCGTCGGGGTAATGTACCATCTTCCTCGCTGCGAGCGTGTAGAGGACCTGCCCGTTCACATCGAGCGTCCGGGCGCTGAAATTCTCGACCATCAGGTCGGGATCGTGCCTGAGCGAACCGTCGGCGCGCGCCGAGGGCGCCTGCACCAATGCGTTCAACCACAGGGTGAGTCCGACCAGGAGCGCCAGCACCACGAGAGGCAGCCACGAGGACGGGCGGAACATCGGTCAGACCGCGGCCGCCGGCTCGAGTTGCCCCTGCGCGCGCAGCACGAGATCGCAGAATTCGCGCACGGCCCCCCGCCCCCCCGAAGCTGTCGTCACGTAGTGCGCCTGGGCCTTCACCGCGTCCGCGGCGTTTGCCACCGCCACCGCGAAGCCGCATGCGCGCATCACGGCCAGGTCGGGCAAGTCGTCGCCCACGAAGGCGCACGCCTGCGCCGCCACGCCCAAGCCCTTGATGACCCGCCGGAAGTCGGCGACCTTGTCCTTCGATCCCTGCACCACGTGGACGATCGCGAGCTCCTCGGCGCGCCGCGCGACCGCCTCCGACGAGCGCCCCGAGATGATGGCGATCGCCACGCCCGCGGACTGCAGCATCTTGATGCCGTGGCCGTCGAGGATATTGAAAGCCTTGAACGCCTCGCCCGCGGGGCCCATGTAGATCGTGCCGTCGGTGAGCACGCCGTCGACGTCGAAGATCGCGAGGCGCACCGCGCGGGCGCGCGCGGTGACGTCCATCAGACGACGCCTGCGGCGAGGAGATCGTGGAAGGTCAGCGCGCCGACGAGCTTGCCCTCGGGGGAGAGGACCACGAGGCGTCCGCCCAGGCCTTTCTGCTCGAGCACCTGCGCCGCCTCGGCCGCGAGACGTTCGGGGGCGATCGAGCGCGGCCCGGTCGTCATCACCTCGCCCACGGTGACATTGCGGATGTTGTCGCGCTTCTCCAGCGTGCGCCGCAGGTCGCCGTCGGTGAAGATGCCGAGCAGGCGGTCGTCCCGGTCGACCACGCAGGTCATGCCGATGCCCTTCTTCGACATCTCTTCGAGCGCGGCGGGCAGCACCGGATCCTCGGGGCGGTTGCGCGGCAGCTGCTCGCCCTTGCGCATGATGTCGGACACGTGAACGAGGAGCTTGCGCCCGAGGGTGCCGCCCGGATGGTGCTGGGCGAAATCGTCGGATGCGAAACCGCGCGCATCGAGGAGAGCCACCGCGAGGGCGTCACCCAGGGCGAGGGTGGCGGTGGTGCTCGCAGTGGGCGCGAGGTTGAGCGGGCACGCTTCCTTCTCGACCGCGGCGTCCAGGTGCACGTCGGCTTCGCGGGCGAGCGTCGACTGCGGGCGGCCCGTGATCGCGATCACCTTCGCACCGCGGCGCTTGATGAGCGGCAGGATGCGGCTGATCTCGTCGGACTCGCCGGAATAGGAGATCGCGAGGACGACGTCGGCGGCGGTGATCATGCCGAGGTCGCCATGGCTCGCTTCAGCCGGGTGCATGAAAAAGGCCGGGGTGCCGGTGGAAGCGAGCGTCGATGCGATCTTGTGGCCGATGTGGCCCGACTTGCCCATGCCGGTGACCACGACGCGCCCCTGGGTGCCGAGCATCAGCCGGTGCGCTTCGAGGAAGGCCTCCCCGAGGCGATTTTTCAGCCCGCTCACCGCGGCCGCCTCGATGTCGAGTACGCCGCGAGCGAGCTCGAGGAAGTGCTCCGCGTCCGAGAGCGCGTGGGGTTGTAGTAGATTCGTCATGCGGGAATTATAAATCCAACCCATGCACGACGCCCTTCACGTCACCCTGATCCTCCTCGCCTCGGCCGTCGCGGTCGTGGCGCTCTTCCGCCAGATGTCGATGCCGGCGATCCTCGGCTACCTCATCGTGGGTGCGGCAGTGGGGCCGAACGCGCTCGGTTTCGTGGCCGCGACCGAGGACCAGCGCTACCTGGCGGAATTCGGCGTGGTGTTCCTGATGTTCTCGGTGGGCCTCGAATTCAGCCTGCCGCAGCTGATGTCGATGCGGCGCATCGTATTCGGGCTGGGCAGTGCGCAGGTGGCCTCGATCCTGTTGCTCGGCGTGGGGGGCACGATCGCCGCGGGCGGGTCCTGGCGCGAGGGCATCGTGATCGGCGGCGTGATCGCGATGTCCTCGACCGCGATCATCTCCAAGATGCTCTCCGAGCGCATGCAGCTGCACTCACCCCACGGCCGCCAGATCATGGGCGTGCTCCTGTTCCAGGACCTCGCGGTCATTCCGCTGCTGGTGCTGATCCCGGCGCTCGCGCTCACCGGCGGCGAGATCGCGGGAGCGGTCGGAATGGCGCTGGGCAAAGCCGCGGTGGTGCTGGCGATCGTGCTCTTCCTCGGCCAGAAATTGATGCGCCCGCTCTTCAATGTCGTGGCGCGGCAGAAGTCCTCCGAGCTCTTCGTGCTCTTCGTGCTGCTGGTGACGCTCGGCCTCGCGTGGGTGACCGAAATCGCGGGGCTGTCGCTCGCACTCGGCGCGTTTCTCGCCGGAATGCTCATCTCGGAGACCGAATACCGCTACCAGGTCGAGGACTACATCAAGCCCTTCCGCGACGTGCTGCTCGGCCTCTTCTTCGTGACCATCGGCATGCTGCTCGACCTGCGCGCCCTTGCCGACCATTTCATCGCTGTGATGGTGGTGTTTGCGCTGATCATGGTGATGAAGTTCGCGGTGATCTTCGCGCTGGCGCGCGTCCTCGGCAATGCGAAGCCCGCGGCGCTGCGCACGGCGCTGGCACTCGCGCCGGCGGGGGAGTTCGGCTTCGTGCTGCTGGCGCTCGCCACGCGCCACGAATCGCTCGACGCGACGACCTTGCAAGTAGTGCTCGCCGCGACGCTGCTGTCGATGCTCGCCTCTCCACTGGTGCTCGCGCGCATGGAGGCCATCGTGCTGCACTTCATCGCGAGCGAATGGACGCAGCGCGCGGTGGCCCTCCACACCCTCGCCGTGAAATCGATGGCGCAGAAGGGGCACGTGATCGTCTGCGGCTACGGGCGCAGCGGCCAGGCGCTGGCGCAGTTCCTCGAGCGCGAGAAGATCGCGGTGATCGCGCTCGATTCCGATCCGGAGCGCGTGCGCCAGGCAGCTGCGGCCGGCGATTCGGTGGTGTATGGCGACGCATCGCGGCGCGAGGTGCTGGTGGCCGCGGCACTGTCGCGCGCCACCGCCGTGGTGGTGACCTTCGCGGACACGCCCCGGGCACTCGCGATCCTCGCGCATGTGCGGGAGCTCCGCCCCGAGCTCCCCGTGGTCGTGCGCACGCTCGACGATTCCGACGTGAGCCGTCTGCGCGAGGCCGGTGCCGCGGAGATTGTGGCGGAAGTTGTCGAGGGATCGCTAATGCTCGCGATCCAGACGCTGATGCAGCTCGGCGTGCCGTTGAACCGGGTGCTGAGGCGCCTGCGCGACGCACGCCAGGAGCGCTACCAATTGATGCGCGGCTTCTTTCCGGGCGTCACCGACGCCGAAGCCGCCGACGTCGAGCAGCCGCGGCTGCGCACGCTCGTCGTGGGCACATCGGCGGCGGCGGTGGGCAGCACCCTGGGCGCCCTCAACCTGGCCGGCATGAACGTGCAGGTCACCGCCGTGCGTCGCACCGGCGCTCGCGAGGTGAATCCCTCGCCCGACACCGTCATCCAGGAGGCCGACGTGCTCGTTCTCCTCGGCACCCAGGGAAACCTCGCCAAGGCCGAGATCCGCATCCTGCAGGGCTGAATAAAAAACGGCCCGCGAGAGCGGGCCGTCGGCAGGGGCGGATTTCCTAGAAGGTCAGGCAGGCGGTGTAGGGCGCGGCTTCGTCGATCGCCGCGGTCGCAACCGCGGCGGTGCCGATGCCGGCGGTGTCGAGAACCGCGCGCATCGAACCCGTCGCAGTGTTGCCGTCGTCCATCTGGATGTCGAGCTGCTTCACGAACTTGCCGAGCAGTCCCTTCGAGCAGATCTGGTACGTGCCGGTCATGGTCAGGATGTGGGGCTGACCCGCTGCCATGCTGCTCACGCCGATGATTCCGCCAACGGCATTGGTGGGAATGTACGTGGCCACCGTCGCGGTGTCGGTGGAGCCGGCCGCGAGGTTGGCGAGGCGCACGTGCTGCCAGAAGAGGAACGACTCGTCGGCGACGGCGGCCGAGTTCCAGGCGCCGTTGATGACGCCGTTGCCCACCGGGCCGGCGGTCGAAAGCGTTGCGCCCGTGACGTGAGTCGTGACCTGGGCGTCGTCGCCCGGCAGCGCCTTGAACTTGTCCTGGAAGGCGTAGATGTAGGTGGGAATCACGCGGAAGTCGTTGGCGATGTTCTTCACCTTGGCGCTGTTGATCAACTCCTGGCCCTTGAGGATGCCGCCGAGAAGGAGCCCGATGATGACGAGCACGATGGCGATCTCGACTAGCGTGAATCCCGATTGTTGCGATTTCATTCTCAACTGTTTCATGTGCGTCTCCTGATTATTCGTTGTCCCTGCCTGGTACTGAGCAATGGGCGTGCCAAAGTTTCAAAGATCATGTTTTTTAATGGGTTTTAGTAAGTTTGGGGCTTCGGGCACGGCATTCAAGTGAATCACCTGTCGGAAGGCCGCACAGATTGTGTCGGTTTTCCGACACTTGGGCGTTCCTAGCGCCGGGGAAGGGTTTTCTTTATCCTCGCCGCACGTTGTCCGGATTCCCCCCTTGGCGTTCCCGCAGCCCAGCATCCACCGCCTGACCCCCCTGATCGTCGCGGGCCGACGCTGGGTGGTGCTCGCCATGCTCCTGGCGCTCCATGCCTCCCTGGTCTCGGATCCGGGGGGGGCGTTCCAGCGGCTCTGGCTCCTGGTGCATTTCGGCCTCTTCCTGCTGTGGCAGCCGTTCTTCGCGACCGAGCACGAGCTCGACGTCCTGTCGGTCGTGATGCTGCTGGCGATCACCGCCGCCACGCTCTACTTCATCGCCGGCTGGATGATCGTCATGTGGCTGCTGCTCCTGCTCGGCATCCTCGGCGGGCGCGTGTTCACCGTCCAGGCCGAGCGGCGCAACCGGTTCTACCTGGTGGCGTTCACCTACGTGCTCACGATGCTGCTCATCTGGGCGGTGCCGGTTCTGCTCCTGGCCGAACAGCAAGTCCTCCTGAACGTCGGACTCTTCGTGCGCACCGTCCTGCCGCTCGGGCTGGTGGCCCTCCTCGTGCTGCCCTTCCCGAAGGAAGACGACGCCGGCCAGGTGTTCGACTTCTTCTACGCGGTGCTGGTGTTCCAGCTGTGCGTCGTGCTCGTGCTCGGCTCGATCGTGCTGATGCGCTTCACCAACGACGACTATGTGAGCTCGGTGCTGCTCACGGTGATGGGCTTTGGCCTCGCGCTCATCGTGTTCGCGGTGCTGTGGAGCCCGATGCGCGGCTTCGGCGGCCTGCGCACCTATTTCTCGACCTACCTCATGTCGGTCGGCATGCCCTTCGAGCTGTGGATGCGGCGGATCGCGGAGCTCGCCGAGACCGAGCCCGAGCCGCGCCGCTTCCTCGAGGAGGCGCTGCGCGAGATCGCGGCGTTTCCGTGGATGAGCGGCGGGCGCTGGAAATCCCCCGATGGCGAGGGCGGCTTCGGCTCCGAGAGCGAGCACTCGACGCGCTTCGCCTACCACGGCCTCGAGATCGTGTTCCACACCAAGATCGACATGTCGCCCGCGCTCTTCCTGCACATGCGCCTCCTTGCGCAGGTGGTGGGCGAGTTCTATGAAGGCAAGCGGCGCGAAAGCGCCCTCAGGCAGCACGCCTACCTGCAGGCGGTCCATGAGACGGGCGCGCGCCTCACCCACGACGTGAAGAACCTGTTGCAGTCGCTCTTCGCGATCACCTCGATGGCGCCGAAAGAGGCCACCGACGGCTACGCGGGGCTCCTGCAGCGCCAGCTGCCGCAGCTCACGCGCCGCCTGCAGGCCACACTCGAGAAGCTGCGCTCGCCCGAGGTCGCGACTTCCGAGCTGCCGATGCGCGCGAGCGCGTGGTGGCAGGAAGCCGAGCGGCGGCTGGCCGGCAGCGACATCGCCCTCGAAGCCGCGATCACCGCCGACGGCAATGTGCCGGCGACGCTATTCGACGCGTTCGCCGAAAATACGGCCGACAACGCACGCGCCAAGGCGCTGCGCGAGCCGGGGATCACGATCCGCATGCGTTTCGAATTCACGCCCGGCCACGTCGAGCTCGCAGTTTCCGACAGCGGCTCCGCCGTTCCCGAAAACGCCGCACAGCGCCTCTTTCGCGAGCCGATCGAGCGCGGCTCGGGCCTCGGGATCGGGCTCTACCATGTCGCGCGCCTCGCCGCCCAAGCCGGCTATCACCTCGAGCTTGCCCGCAATCGCGACGGCGACGTGTGCTTCACGCTCGCGCAGGGCCCGCGCCCCGCCGCGGATTCAGCCGCCGGGCAACGCTGACACGGTTTCTTCCAGGCCGCGCCGCCATCCGGGAATGCGCACGCCGAACGCGCTCTCGAGGCGCGCGCTCGACAGCACCGAGTTGGCCGGGCGCTTGGCCGGGGTCGGATAGTCCCGCGTCGCGATCGGAACCAGCCGCGGGACGGGCGCCACCAGGCGACCCTGCCGCGCCGCCTCGTCGAAGATCGCGGCCGCGAATCCGAACCACGTGGTAGTCCCATCCGCGGTCGCGTGGTAGAGGCCCGAGGCGGCGCCGAGCTGGTCGACCTCGGCGCGCTGGATCGCGTCCATGTCGCCATCGCGGTCGAGCAGCTCGCGCACGAGGCGCGCGAGGCTTCGGCTCGACGTGGGCGCTCCGCGCTGGTCGTCCACCACGCGCAGCTCCGGGCGCGTGGCGCCCAGCCGCAGCATGGTGAGCAGGAAATTCTTGCCATGCGGCCCGTAGACCCAGCTCGTGCGCAATATCAAGTGGCGACATCCCGAGGCGGCCACCGCCCGTTCGCCCTCGAGCTTGGTGCGCCCGTAGGCGCCCAGCGGGTTGGTGGCATCGGCCTCGATGTACGGCGCGGCCTTCCGCCCGTCGAACACGTAGTCGGTCGAGAAGTGGATGAGCAGCGCATTGGCGCGCTTCGCCTCCTCGGCGATCACGCCCGGGGCGATCGCGTTCACCGCGCGCGCGCGATCCACGTCCGCTTCAGCCGCGTCGACTGCGGTGTACGCCGCCGCGTTCACGATCACGTCGGGACGCGCCGCGCGAACGCGCCCAGCGAGCTGGTCGGGTTGCGCGAGGTCGAGCGTGAAGCGGTCGTAGGCCAGGACGGTGGCGCGGCCATCGAGCTCCCGCGCCACCTCGGCCCCCACCTGGCCGCGGGCGCCGGTGACCAGCACGCGAATCACGGGAACGAGTCCGCGCGCTCGAGCGGCGTGCCCTCGGCGTCCTTCGGCTTGAGCAGCGGGGCTGCCTCGAGCGGCCAGTCGACGCCGACCGCCGCGTCGTTCCAGAGCAACGTGCGCTCGTGCTCGGGCGCGTAGTAATCGGTGGTCTTGTAGAGGAACTCAGCGGACTCCGACAGCACGAGGAAGCCGTGCGCGAAACCTTCGGGCACCCACATCATGCGGCGGTTGTCGGCCGAGAGCCTCTCGCCCACCCAGCGCCCGAAGGTGGGCGAGGCCCGGCGCAAGTCCACGGCCACATCGAACACCTCGCCCGCCACCACCCGCACGAGCTTGCCCTGCGCGTGCTGCACCTGGTAGTGCAACCCGCGCAACACGCCGCGCGCCGAGGCCGAATGGTTGTCCTGAACGAACTCGATCGGACGCCCGACGATCGTGTCGAAAGCGCGCTGGTTCCAGCTCTCGAAGAAGAAGCCGCGCGCGTCGCCGAAGACCTTCGGCTCGATCACCAGCACTTCGGGTATCGCGGTGGGGATGGCTTTCATCAGAACACCCGGTCGCGCAGCACGGCGAGCAGGTACTGGCCGTAGGAGTTCTTCTTCATCGGATCGGCGAGGCGCTCGAGCTGCGCCGAGTCGATATACCCCATGCGGAACGCGATCTCTTCAGGGCACGCGATCTTCAGCCCCTGGCGCCGCTCGATGGTCTCGATGAAATGCGCGGCCTCGAGGAGGCTCTCATGGGTGCCGGTGTCGAGCCACGCGGTGCCGCGGCCCATCACCTCCACCGCGAGCTCGCCCGCCTCGAGATAGCGCCGGTTCACGTCGGTGATCTCGTACTCGCCGCGCGCCGAAGGCTTGAGCGACGCGGCGATCTCACACACGCGGGCGTCGTAGAAATACAGGCCGGT
The DNA here is from genome assembly GCA_030855025.1 of Pseudomonadota bacterium. Taxonomy (GTDB): domain Bacteria; phylum Pseudomonadota; class Gammaproteobacteria; order Burkholderiales; family Usitatibacteraceae; genus Usitatibacter. The sequence continues at coordinate 4,456 of JALYSB010000056.1, read as the reverse complement.
GACCGCATAGCGCGATTTCGGCTTCGCCGGCTTCTCCTCGATGCTCACCGCACGGCCGGTGGCGTCGAACTCCACCACGCCGTAGCGCTCGGGATCCTTCACCGGATAGGCGAACACCGTGGCACCCTTGCTCCCCGAAGCAGCACCCTTAAGCGCGCCGGCGAGGTCGTGGCCGTGGAAGATGTTGTCGCCGAGGATGAGGCAGCTCGGCGCGCCCGCCACGAAGTCGCGCCCGACGACGAACGCCTGCGCGAGCCCCTCGGGACGCGGCTGCACCGCGTACGCGATCTCTATGCCCCACTCGCGGCCGTCACCGAGCAGCTCGCGGAAGCGCGGGATGTCCTGGGGCGTGGAGATCACCAGGATCTCGCGGATCCCCGCGAGCATCAGCGTGGACAGCGGGTAATACACCATCGGCTTGTCGTAGACCGGTAGCAGCTGCTTGGAGATCACCCGCGTGGCGGGATACAGCCGCGTGCCGGAGCCGCCGGCGAGGATGATGCCCTTGCGCTTCACGCGACGCTCCTTGTCCCGTAATTGGTCTCGACCCATTCGCGATAGGCGCCGCTCTTCACCTGCGCCACCCATTCGGCGTTGCCGAGGTACCAGCGCACCGTCCTGGCGAGCCCCGTCTCGAAACTCTCGCGCGGCGTCCAGCCGAGCTCGGCGTGCATCTTGCGCGCGTCGATCGCGTAGCGGCGGTCGTGGCCGGGGCGGTCTTCCACGAACTGGATGAGGGAGCGGTACCCGCCCGCGCGCGGCCGCGCCTCATCGAGCGCGTCGCAGATCGCGTGCACCACCTCGAGGTTGCGGCGCTCGGAGCCGCCGCCCACGTTGTAGGTCTCGCCCGGGCGCCCGCGCGCGAGCGCCACGCGGATCGCCTCGCAATGGTCGCCCACGTAAAGCCAATCGCGCACCTGGCGGCCGTCGCCGTACACCGGAAGCTGCGCGCCCTCGAGTGCATTGGCGATCATCAGCGGGACCAGCTTCTCGGGGAACTGGAACGGACCGTAGTTGTTCGAGCAGTTGGTCGTCACCGCGGGAAAGCCGTAGGTGTGGTGGTAGGCGCGCACCAGGTGGTCCGAGCCCGCCTTCGAGGCCGAATACGGGCTGTTGGGTGCGTAGGGCGTGGTTTCCGAGAACGCGGGGCCGGACTCGGAAAGAGATCCGTACACTTCGTCGGTGGACACGTGCAGGAAGCGGAAGTCGCGCTTCGCATCGCTGCCCAGGCCCTCCCACCACGCGCGCGACGCCTCGAGCAGCTCGAAGGTCCCCACCATGTTGGTCTGCACGAAGGCCGCGGGACCGTGGATCGAGCGGTCGACGTGGCTCTCGGCGGCGAAGTGCACCACCGCGCGCGGACGGTGCTCGGCGAGGAGGCCCGCGACGAGCGCCTTGTCGGCGATGTCGCCGCGCACGAAATGATGGCGCTTGTCGCGCGCCACGGAAGCGAGGTTCGCGAGGTTGCCCGCATAGGTGAGCTTGTCGAGGTTCACTACCGCCTCGGCGGCGGGCACGGCGAGCCAGTCGAGCACGAAGTTCGAGCCGATAAACCCAGCGCCGCCGGTCACGAGGATCGTCATTCGGCCGCCTTCTCCAGCTCGATCAGCTTCAGGTACTTGTGGAACGAGTTGTTGCAGCCGATCACGATGTGCGCGAAACCGGGGCCGCCGTCGAGGAAGCCCAGGCGCATCACGTAGAACTTCACGAAACGCGCGAGCGGGCTCAAGAGGAGGCGCCAGTAGCCCGCGCGAACCCCCTGGTTGAAGAGCGCCTCGGCGTGCAGCGTGGTGTAGCGGTTCTGCTTGGTCATGTAAGTAGACACGTCCTCGGCCGAGTCGTGCAGCAGGTCGCCGTCGAGGCGGCCGACCTCCGCGGTGGTGAGCACCGCCTCGTGCACCTCGTCGTTGGACCAGCTGGCGTGCGCGCGATGGAAGAGGCGCACCGTCCAATCGGGGTAGCCCTCGCCGTGCGCGAGCCAGCGGCCGAGGAACCGGTTGCGCCGCGCCATGCGCCATGCGCGGTAGCGCTCGCCCGCGATCGCCGCGCGGATCGATTGCGCAAGGCGGTCGGTGACGCGCTCATCCACGTCCAGGCAGAGCACCCAATCGTGGCGCGCGATCGAGACCGCGTGCTGCTTCTGGCGTCCGAAGCCGAGCCATTCCTTGAGCTCCACGCGCGCGCCGAATCGCTGCGCGACCTCGGCGGTCGAATCGGTGCTGCCCGAGTCCACCACCAGGATCTCGTCGGCGAAGCCGACGCTCGCCAGGCACGGGCCGATCTGGGCCGACGCGTTGAGGGCGATGATGGCAACGGTGAGGGGGAGCTTGTCGTCGGCGAGTCTCGCCACGGCGCGGGGCTATCGGGGCTGCGTGAGGCCGTCATTCTACCCTCCGGGCCCGCGGATTAGAATGCGCCATGCTCGCGCCGCACGTCCTGTTCGTGAAGCTCTCGTCGCTGGGCGACGTGATTCACCACCTCCCCGCGGTCACCGACCTCCTCGAGCATCGTCCCGACGCGCGGGTCAGCTGGGCCGTCGAAGAGGCCTATGCCGACCTCGTGCGGCTGCATCCCGGCGTCTGCGAAGTGATCCCGGTGGGTCTTCGCGGCCTCAAGGCCAACGTCCTCGATGCGGCGCGCTGGCGGCGCGTGGCCGAGGCGCGTCGCACCCTCGGGCGCGGTCGCTGGGACTACGTGATCGACGCGCAAGGCCTCATCAAGAGCGCGCTCGTCGCGCGCGCCGCGCATGGCGCGGCGTTCGGGCTCGACCACAAGAGCGCGCGCGAGCGCATGGCGGCGCGCTTCTACGACGTGAAGATCGCCGTGGAGCGCGGCCGCCACGCCGTCGAGCGCAACCGCGAGCTGGTGGCGCAGGTCTTCGGCTACGCGCTCGAGCGTCCGGCACGCTATGGACTCGTGCCGCCCGCAGCTCCCCCGCCCTGGGCGCCCGCCGGCCCCTACGCGGTGCTCCTGCATGCCGCGAGCCGCCTTTCCAAGCGCTGGCCCGACGATCACTGGGTGAAGCTCGCGCGCATGTTGTCGGATAGCGGCTATGCCACGGTGTTTCCCGGCGGCTCGGAGGCCGAGCGCGCTGCGGCCGCGCGCCTGGCGCTCATCGTGCCCGGCGCGCTCGCGGCACCTCCGATGGGCTTGGACGCCGCCGCGGGCCTCATCGCGCACGCAGCGCTCGTCGCAGGCGTGGACACGGGCCTCACGCACCTCGCGGTGGCCCTCGGCAGGCCCACGGTCGGCATCTATACCGCCACGCGTCCCGAGCTCACCGGGCTGTATGGATCCGATGGCGTGAACCTGGGCGGACCGGGAAAGGCGCCTTCGGTCGAGGCCGTTGCCGCGGCGCTCGGCTATTACGAGAGCGCCGCACCCGCACCGATCGATCCGGCATGACGCGCTTCGCCTACGCGCTCCTGTGGCTGCTGGCCACGCCGCTGGTGGTCGCGCGCCTGTGGCTGCGCTCCCGGCGCCAGCGCGGATACGCCCAGCGCATCGGCGAACGCTTCGGCCGCTACGCTGCGGTGCGAGCGACGCCGCGCATCTGGATCCACGCGGTTTCCGTCGGCGAGACGCGTGCCGCGGTCCCGCTCGTCGAGGCGCTCGCGCGCAGCCACCCGGGTCATCGCATCCTCATCACGCACATGACGCCCACGGGACGCGACACCGGCGTCGAGCTCTTCGGCGACCGCGTGGAGCGCGCGTGGCTGCCCTACGACCAGGGCTTCGCGGTGCGCCGGTTCCTGCGCCATTTCCGCCCCGAGCTCGGCATCATCCTCGAGACCGAGCTGTGGCCGCGGCTCCTCGAGGAATGCGCCGCCTTCGGCGTGCCCGTGGTTCTCGCCAATGCGCGACTGTCGGAGCGCTCCGCCCGCCGTTACGCGCGTTTTCCGGCGCTCACGCGATGGGCGCTTGCGAACCTCGCGGGAATTGCGGCCCAGACACCCGCCGACGCACAGCGCTTCGAGCGGCTGGGCGCGCGCGACGTGACCGTGATCGGCAACGTGAAATTCGACCTCGCCGTGCCCGCCGAGACGGGGCAGCGCGGGCGCGAATTCCGCGCGCGCTTCGGCGAAGGCCGCGCGGTGTGGGTCGCGGGGAGCACGCGCGAGGGCGAGGAAGCGCTGCTGCTCGATGCGCTTGCCACCCGAACGCTCGAGCACGGCCCGCTGCTGGTAATCGTGCCGCGGCACCCGCAGCGCTTCGACGAGGTGGCGCGGCTGGCACTCGAGCGCGGGCTCGCCGTCGCGCGCCGCAGCGACCCCGGTGGCGTCGATCCCGCGGTGCGGGTGGTGGTGGGCGATTCCATGGGCGAGATGCTCGCCTACTACGCCGCCGCCGACGTGGTCCTGATGGGGGGAAGCTTCCTCGAGTACGGCAGCCAGAACCTGATCGAGGCCTGCGCGCTGGGCAAGCCCGTGATCGTGGGCCCGCATACCTACAATTT